>CAZGVK010000188.1:0-6518 GCA_964529095.1 uncultured Elusimicrobia bacterium | reverse complement strand
GGCTACGGCCGGATCGTGCGCAGCGCGCTTGGCGAGGTCCAGCGCATCGTTGAGGAGTCTGTCGCTTCCCCTAAGGAGCTGGCCCTGACCGAGGTCAACTCGGGCGCGTACTGCTTCGAGGTGGCAGCCCTCGTCAACGGTCTCAAGGACATTGGCGCCAAGGGCCCTAAAAAAGAGCATTTCCTGACCGACGTCATGGAGGCGATTAAAGGCAAGGGCGGACGCATTCATGCCTATACGTCTTCAAACGCCGAAGAGATCATGGGCATTAACAATCGCGCTCAACTTTCCGTCGCCGAACGAGTTCTCAATAAACGCATGCTTGAGCGCCTCATGCTTTCCGGTGTGACCATCCGCGACCCGCAATCCACGCACGTTGACGCCGATGTCGAGATTGGGCAGGACACCGTGATTTATCCCGGGACCATCCTGCGCGGCCGCACTAAAATCGGACGCATGTGCCGCGTCGGACCTTTCACCCATATCGAAGACACCCAGATCGGAAACGAGTGCGAGGTTCGATTTTCCTATGTCATGCAGTCGCGGCTGCATGACAAGACCTCGGTCGGGCCGTTCTCCCATATACGCCCTGATTCGACGATCGGTCCGCGGGCGCGCATCGGCAACTTCACCGAGGTCAAAGCGTCGAAGATCGGCTTTGGCTCGAAGGTCAACCATCTTTCCTACATTGGCGACGCCGACATCGCCGAAGACGTGAATATCGGCGCGGGGGCGATCACTTGCAACTATGACGGCAAGCAAAAGCATCGGACGACTATCGGCGCGAAGGCCTTCATCGGCTCCAATGTGAACCTGATTGCACCGGTGCAGATCGGCCGGGGCGCGCAGGTCGCCGCCGGCTCGACGGTGACCGAAGACGTGCCTGCGGGCACGCTGGCCATCGCGCGCGCCCGTCAGGTGAACAAAACCTAATATGTCTCACAAGACTATCGAAAATCCGAAGGCGCGCATGGCGTCGCATAAGATCATCGAGAAATCATTGCCGATAGAGGGTATTGGGACCTTTCGCGGCCTTAAAATTTTTTCCGGAAACGCGAATCGTCCTCTGGCCGAAGGCATCGCAAAATATCTTGGGGTCCAACTGGGCAAGACCCACGTCGGACGCTTCGCTGATGGCGAGATCAACCTGCAGATCGAGGAGAACGTCAGGGGCGCTGACTGCTATGTCATCCAGCCGACCTGCCGTCCCGTCAATGAGAACTTGATGGAACTTTTGATCATGATCGACGCGCTGCGCCGCGCGTCGGCGGGGCGAATCACCGCGGTCATTCCCTACTACGGCTACGCGCGCGCCGACCGCAAGACCGCGCCGCGCATGCCGATCTCCTCGAAGCTCGTGGCCAATCTCATCGTCGAGTCCGGCGCCCAGCGCGTCATCACGATGGATCTGCATGCCGCGCAGATCCAGGGCTTTTTTGATATTCCTGTCGACCACCTCTATGCGGCGCCCATCATCATCGATTATGTGAAGAAGAAGTCCCTGCGGAACCTCGTCGTCGTCTCGCCTGACGTCGGCGGCGTGGAGCGCGCGCGCGCGTTTGCCAAGCGCCTCAATGCCCAACTTTGCATCATCGACAAGCGGCGGCCTCGCCCGAACGAGGCGGCGGTCTACAATATTATTGGAGAGGTCAAAGGAAAGAATTGCTTCATCCTCGATGACATGATAGACACAGGTGGCACGCTGTGCAAGGTCGCCGAAAAAATTCGCGACAACGGAGCGTTGAAGGTCTACGCCGCCTGCATCCACGGCGTGCTCTCCGGTGCCGCCCACGATTTAATCGTGCAGTCATCGCTCGAGGAGTTGATCCTCACGGATTCAATTCCGGTCCACTCGTTGGCCGGCGGGAAACTGACTGTTTTGTCGGTGGCGCCCCTGATGGGCGAGGCGATTGCCCGCAATCATCAGGGTAAGTCTATTAGCGCTTTGTTCGTGTAAGAGGAGAAACACTGTCATGGAAATCACATTGAACGTCGAGGTGCGCGCAGCAAAGGGCACGAAGAAGGTTTTGAGCGCGTTGCGCGCGTCGTCCGCCATCCCCGCCGTCGTGTACGGCGGGGAGCAAGCGCCGATCATGATCTCTCTATCCGAGAAAGATCTCAGCGTTGCGCGCAAGCGCGGCGGCGCCAATGCCATTCTCCATCTGAAGCACGCGCAGGGGCTGGAGACCGTGATCGTCAAGGAGTTGCAGCGGCACCCGGTCACGGATCGGCCCGTGCACGCCGATTTCCAGCGCATCTCGCTCACCCGGAAAATCGAGGCGAAGGTTCCCTTGAATATCGTCGGCGAAGCTCCCGGCGTCAAGACTTCCGGCGGCATGATGTCTATTGATATGCGCGAGTTGCGCATCAAAGCGCTTCCCGCGGACATTCCACAGCACATTGACGTCGATGTTTCCAAGCTCGAGCTGCACCAGAACATCTATGTCAAGGACCTGGCCTTAGCCGCAGGCGTTGAAGTCCTGGATGCGGCAGATCATGCGGTCATCCGCATCGTCATGGCCAAGGTTGAGGTTGTTGCCGAGCCCGTTGCCGGCGTCGTCGAAGGCGTCGTTGCCGCCGAGCCCGAATCTGCCTCCACCAAGGGCAAGAAGGATGAGGACGGCAAGATCATCAAGGAACCCGCAAAGTCGGCGGGGGCTCCGGCTGGAGAGGCCAAGAAGGAATCCAAGAAAGAAGGCAGCAAGCCTGCCCATTAGTGACGCTGAAGCTCGTCGTCGGCCTCGGCAACCCGGGCCGAGAATATGAGAGAACGCGCCACAACGTGGGCTTTCGCCTCGCCGACCGCTTGGTCGGAACGGCGGTTCCCTTTTTAAACTTCAAGGGCTTGGGCGTCTCAGCCGGAAGCGGCGGGCTCCGGATCGTAAAACCGATGACGTACATGAATCTGTCCGGTGAATTCGTGAAGCAGTTCGCGGACTATTATCATATTGGGCATGAGGACATCCTCATCGTGTACGACGAGTTGGCGCTGCCGCTTGGCAATATCCGCATACGCAAGAAGGGATCGGCGGGCGGACAAAAAGGGATGGCATCGATCATTGAGCGCTTTAGCACGGACGAGATTCCCCGCTTGCGTATCGGCATCGGTCCTCAGCCGGAGAGAATTGACGCGAGCGCCTTCGTTCTGGGTCGTTTCAGCCAGCCTGAAGAAATGATGCTCGATTCCGCTCTCGATCGAGCCGTGCAAGCCATCGGCGTCGCGGTCGCGGATGGAATTGACAAGGCCATGAACAGGTACAATCCCGCGCCATGAGTCCGTTCCTCCAGATCGCCGTCGGCGTCGCGTCAGGCTTGATTGGGCTCGGCTACCTGTATCGCCCTGATCTCATCGAACGCATGAACGCGCTCCTGCGCGACTACATCCTCAACGACGCCTATATCGCTCTTGAACGCCGGAAGTGGGGGATCTTCTTTCTGCTGATCTCCTTCCTGTTTCTATATAGAGGCTGGAGCGAGCTCGTTCCATGAGCGCGGACCTCGAACTTCTGGCGCGCGATGCTGTCGCCTGGATGAAGGCTCGCTCTTCTGTGGCGCAGGCCGAGCTATACCTTTACCGCGGCGAGGAGCGCGCTTTGTCGCGCCGCGAGGGCGCGCGTGACGGTGTTGAGGTTGCGGAGAAGGCGGGCGCCGGTGTTCGCGTCGTCCATGATGGGCATGTCGGCTTTGCCGCCGCGGGCGGCGCCGATCTCGACGACATTAAGGATCTGCATGCTCGCGCAATGAAGCAGCTGTCTCAGGCCGAACCTGACATGCGCCGTGTTCTGCCGGGACCCCAGGCGCCAGTCTCAGATGATGCGCTCGCCGCCACTGTCTGGGATGCGGCGCTATTTACCGCATCCTGGGAGGCAGTTGAAGTTCGCCTTAAGGAAGCTGAGGCTTCGGCGCAGGCTCAGCCATGCGTGGCCAAGATCATGCGCGTCGAGTATATCGAGAGCCGCAGAACTGTCGTCGTCGCGGGCACCAGCGGCCTATTCACCAGTGAGCGCGGCAGCAAAGCCAGCGTTTCCATTGCCGTCGCGGCGGAGTCTGAGATGGAAGTTCAACTTGGCGAAGGCTATCGCGCCGAGCGCTTCGCGTCGGCCCTCGATTTTTCCGCCGCGGGCCGCGAGGCGGGCCTGCGGGCCTCTTCACTTCTCGGCGCCCGCCGCGTTCAAAGCGGCAAGCACTCAGTCCTCTTTGAGCCGTGGGTCGGAGTGGAATTTGTGGAACTGCTGGCTGCACTGCTCTCGGCCGACAGTATCCAAGGGGGTCGTTCGCTCCTGGCCGGCAAGCTTGGCCAAGACGTTGCCTCGCCGCTCGTTACGCTACGCGATGATCCGCGTCGTCCCGGAGGTCTCGGCTCAAGCTGTTTCGATCACGAGGGCCTGCCCACGAGAGACAAGGTGATGATCGAGAAAGGCGTCCTGCGGGAATTCTTCCACGATACGGCTTCGGCGGCGCGAGAGGGCGTCGCTTCCAACGGTTGCGCCTACCGAAGCTCCTACGCGGATACTCCCGGTCCTGGGGCCTCGAACCTTTATCTCGCCCGAGGCCGCGTGACGCGCGAGGCTTTAATTTCCGACACCCGCTTCGGCCTTCTCATCACCGAGGTTCTCGGCATGCACATGGTCGATCCGGTTTCCGGCGCTTTCTCCGTCGGTATTTCGGGTCTGGCGATTGAAAAAGGACGACTTTCGCATCCGGTCAAGGGCGCCATGATCTCCGGCAACCTTCTTGATCTCCTCTGCCGAGTGGACAGCGTGGCTGATGATCTCACCTTCTTCGGTCCTCTCGGCGCTCCGACGTTCCGCGTCGCAGCGCTTGACGTCGCTTAGGGTTGGCTCTTGCGGGGTTGGTTCGCGGGGCATTTTAATCCAAGAATAAGTTTGGAAATGGCAACATACACTGCATGTCCCGATTAAAGACTATTTTTCGTTGCCAAGCCTGCGGCCGCTCGGCGATGAAGCCAATGGGGCAGTGCCCCGGTTGCTCGGAGTGGAACACGATGGCTGAGGAGGTCATCGAGGCCCGACCCGGGGGCCTTGCCGAGTCGGTCGAGGCGAGGCGCATAGAGACCTCTTTTTCATCAGTGGTGACAGCTCTTAATGATGCGAAGACCGTTCCCGAGCAACGTACGCCCATCGGCATCGCCGAGCTCGACCGGCTGTTTGGCGGCGGTGTCGTTGCCGGACAGGTCATTCTTCTAGCCGGGCCTCCGGGTATCGGAAAATCCACTTTAATGCTGCAGGCCGCGGCGAAGCTTGCCGAAAAAGGGCCGTTCTTGTATGCCTCCGGCGAGGAGTCCCTGCGCCAGGTTTCCAGCCGCGCCAAACGCTTGGGCCTTGCCTCCGAACAGCTTTACCTCATCTCCGAGTTCTCGTTATCGAAGATTCTCGCGGCCGTGGAGCAGGTCAAGCCGTGGGCGATGGTCCTCGATTCGATCCAGACCGTGACGCATCCACAGCTCCTCTCAAGCCCTGGTTCCGTCGGCCAGGTGCGTGAGTGCGCGGCCGAGCTTGTGCGCGTGGCGAAGGCCAAGGATATCGTGGTATTTCTTCTCGGCCATGTCACCAAGGACGGCTCGTTGGCCGGCCCCAAGGTCCTTGAGCATATCGTGGATACGGTGCTGTACTTCGACACCGAGAATCACGACCTGCTCCGGGTTCTTCGCGCCCAGAAGAATCGTTTTGGGCCGACGGACGAATTGGGACTTTTTGAGATGAGCGAGACGGGCTTGAAAGAAGTTAAAGATGTCACCGCCTTCTTTGCCGCCGAGCTTGGTCGTTTGGCGGCGCCGGGACGCTGCATTTCCGTCGCCTTGGAAGGTTCGCGTCCGGTTCTGGTCGAAGTTCAAGCGCTGGTCGTTTCCACGCGCTATCCGCTTCCGCGCCGCATGTCGACGGGCCTCGACCTCAATCGTGTTCTCGTTTTGCTCGCGGCGATGGAGCGCCATATCGGCCTGCGGCTCGAGGACCGCGACTGCTTCCTTAGTCTCGCCGGCGGCTTGCGCCTCAAGGACCCGGCGCTTGATCTCGCCGCGTGCCTGGCCGTCGCCGGCTCGCGGTGGGACAAGCGGGTTCCATCTGATATGATGCTGCTCGGCGAGGTGAGCCTGCTCGGCGAGATTTCCCGCGTGCCCCAAATCGAGCTGCGTCTGCGCGAGGCGGCGAAGGCGGGATTTAAACGCGCTCTCATTTCTTCGCGCGCAGCCAAAGATCTGTCCAAGACCATCGGCCTGAGCGTCATCGGGGTGGCCGACCTGCGCGAGGCGGAGAAAGCCGCTTTCGGCCTCGAGTGAGCAGGTGTGGCTCTACCCGAAACAACAATCCCCGTGACGCCCAACGGAGGAGTTGAACTTCCGGCAACAACAGCGCCATCAGCTGTTCCTATTGCGATTCGCCGCAGGTGAAGCGCAACCCCCCCGGGGGGGCGGCGGTTCCCTTTTGGGGAAAATAGCCCCTCAATTTTCCCCCACTGTCTGAATCGCAAATTTTATTTTTACCGATATTTTACCAGCC
>CAZGVK010000187.1:0-3757 GCA_964529095.1 uncultured Elusimicrobia bacterium | reverse complement strand
CATGCCGAATGCCAAGGGCGAAAACGACCCGATCCAATGGTTTTGCCTTGCTGGCTTCAATCTGAGCGAGAAGATTGGAGGCTTTCTTGTGGGCAAACAGCTCCAATGTCAGGAGCGCTTCTTTATTTAATTCGTAGATGTCGGCGACGTCCTTGATAATCCCCGAAGACACAAGCTGGTCCACTGCGCAATCGCCTAAGCCGACGATGTCCATTGCCGGGCGCGATGCGAAATGTTCGAGCGCGCGCCGGAGCTGAGCGGGGCATGAAGGAGAGTCGCAACGGTAGGCGACAAGCTCGTCTTCTTTGACGATGGGACTCGCGCAATCAGGACATCTTAACGGGGGGGAGATCGAAATACTTTTTTTTGCTTTTTGCACGACCTTGATTATTTTAGGGATGACCTCCCCAGCGCGCTCGATGAGCACGCGGGCGCCGATATGGACGCCCAGACGCTCGATTTCCTCGAAATTATGCAAGGTCACCGAGGAAATCACAACACCGGCGCAGAAAACCGGCTCAAGCTTCGCCACGGGCGTTATGACGCCGGTTCGGCCGACGGAGAACACAACCTCGCGTACAATACTTGTCGCCTGTTGGGCGGGGTATTTGAAGGCGATGCCCCAGCGCGGACTTTTCGCAGTCGAGCCGAGGCGCTTCTGCTGGGCAAAGGAGTTGACCTTGATCACCAGGCCATCAATTGCAAAGGGCAGGGCCGCAAGCCCCTGATTTTTGAATTCGGCGTAGTACGCAATGATCTCATCCGCTGAGGACAGCGTTTGAGCATGCGGGTGGTTTGACTCGAGTCCGAAAATGGAGCAGCGCCGTAGAAACTCCATTTGAGAGCCCGGTTCGTTGATTCCGTTCCAGACGCCATAGGAATGCGCGGTGAAGCGGAGTTTGCGCGCCGACGTGATGCGGGGATCTTTTTGGCGCAGGGATCCGGCGGCGCAATTTCGCGGGTTTCCGAAGGGTTCGCGTCCGGCGCGTTTTTCATCCGCATTGACCGCATCGAACGAGGCGAAGCTCATATACACCTCGCCGCGCAATTCCAAGTGGTTTGGAAAATCATGGAGCAGATTGAGCGGGATCGAACGGATGGCGCGGGCATTGGCTGTCACATCTTCGCCCGCGTTGCCGTCGCCGCGCGTGGACGCGCGGACGAGGAGGCCGTTTTCATAAGTGAGCGCGCAGGAGAGTCCGTCTATTTTCGGTTCGATGACATAGATAGGAGATTCATTTGGAGGAAGGCGCTTGCGCACGCGGATATCCCATGCGCGTATGTCCGCCTCCTCGTAGGCGTTGTCGAGAGAGAGCATGGGGACCACGTGTTTAACCGGTTTGAAGCTCGATGACGCGCGCCCGCCCACGCGTTGAGTCGGGGAATCCGGCGTGATGAGTTCGGGGTGCGAGGCCTCAAATTGATTTAAGCGCGCGAGGAGCGCATCGTACTCGGAATCGGAGATCGTCGGATTGTCGAGAAGATAATAACTTCGTTCGTGTCCGCGGATATTCTCGCGCAACGTTTCGATTTCATCTTTCGGATTCTTCGCTAGAGACATTTTCCGTTCACTGAAGTTAGAAGGAGTAGTTGATGTCCATGAACACGGCAAGGCCCTCTTGGCCGAGGCCGAAGTCAAGGGAACCCACGACCTGGGGCTTGGCGACCGCGCGCAGCGAAGCGCCGAATACAGGGCGGATGAACCGGCGATGAAGCTTCTCCGGGGAATCGAACACGGTGCCGACGCCGGCGAATGGGGCGAGCTGAAACTCGGTGGCAACGCCCGTCATCTTCGCTTCATGCAGGCTGAAGCGCTGTTCGACGTTGACGAAGGCCATGCCGCGGTCGATGTAGCGCCCGTCGCCGTAAGCGCGCAGGCTGTATTTTCCTCCAAGGCGCGACTGCAGCCAGAATGGGGGCGTGGTGCCGGTGACCTGCTCGAACTTGCATTGGATCGCGAAAACCTTGCCCGGGTCCGACTTCCAGGGTAGGAAGATGCGGCTCTCGGCGCCCCAACGGTTGTAGTCGTACATGCTCGCCAAGCCTCGTATCGAGGTCTGCGCGGACAGGTCGAGGTATTGGCCTCGCGCGGTGGTGATGCCGTGGTCGCGACTGTCATAGATAAGATTGGCGCGCCATTCGTTGGTCTGCTGGCGGCCGGAGCTGGCCTGGGACGGATAAAGATCGGCGAAGCCGCGCAATGCAGGGATCGGGCCGTTGGTGAATTTGGAAGCTTGGAAATGGTTCGAAAAACGCGCGCGCCACTTAGAATCAGGGCGAAGCGGGTGGCCGGCGGCGGCATTATATTGGAACAGCGATTCGCGGTAGTTCGCTTCCGCGAGCTTTGATGAGTTTGGGCCGAAGCCGTAGAAGCGTTGACTCGCATCCACATTGTGCTGGACGCGCAGGAAGATGTCGAGCGCGGAGTCGAAGAAAGACCCGTCTTCGTATTGCCCGAGGAGCTCATTTTCATATTTACCGACCGAACCGCGCGCGATGAGCGCTGCGTCTTCATGGGGGTAGAAGTAGTAGCGGTAGGTCGGCGTGACTGAAAAGTCCTTGTTGTAGGTAAGCGATGGGGCGTGAATATGGCGGATGCCGTCATCAGCCGCCTGGAGCACCCAGATCGGCATGATCCCGATCGTGATGCCGCGGTTGGGGTCGGTGTCGATGACCGGCAAACGGATACGCATGCCGCGGCTGAGCGGCTGGATCATCCAGCCCAGGATCAGCGGCGTGGCATCGTTGCCTTGGACGGATTGAGGGATTACGCGCTGCGGGATCAACTCCGTGTTTCCCGGCTCTTCGGCGCGGGCGAAGGGGCTCAAAAGTAGAAAAAGGATCGCCGGGACGCGGAATATCTTCATGACTATGAGCGCGAAGTGTAGCATTCCAGAGGCGCTTGGAAAAAAAGCTGTCGCGCGAAAGTGGAAATATCATGGTTGTCGCACGGTGCTTGCCGCCATGAATTCACTCATTGAGCCCATTACGCTTTCTTAGGATTGGCGCAATAATAACTATGTGTTTTTGTATGCCGATGCTTCACTCTAACTGCGTGGCCGGCTCCGAGGGGCCTCCCCTCATCTCTTACGCAGTTGACACGCATTCCGCCTTCCGACTTCCTGCGTGTTGTCGTGGCACACTTTTGCGTCAACCCTTAGCGGTGGGCCCTACGGCCTATTGTTGAGTAGGCCAAAAGAGATCCTATGCTGGGCCATTAGGCCCAAGCGGAAATAGAAAAGCCGCAGTATACTTGAGGCAACGCAAGACTTACTGCCCAGTGAACTCATGACGGCGCGTTGTCGCGAGGTTGCTCTGGGAGAGATCAATCCAAGGAGATTAGTCATGAAGAATGCCTCAATGTTCAAGAAGGCCGTCGCTTCGGTCGTGTCGGCTGTCATCCTCGTGGCCAGTTCCGGAAATCTGACCACCGCCGTCGCCGCCCTGATAACAACGGAGGGCCCCCGCCGCATCATAAGTCCCGGCACATTTATTAAAATTAAACCCATCATTTTCCCGGGTCAAGGGTTCTCCTTAAACAAGCAACTCGCTGTTTCCCCGCGCGATTGGAAGGTCTCCGGTCCGGATGGCTTGGTCCTCACCTCGATAGATCCGACGGTCGTCGTGCCCAAGGTTACGCTCATAGAAATAAACGATGCAGCCACGTCGATCCCGGTCAACGTGAAGGAGACAAATCCCGTCGTGGTGGCCGAGTTCCTGTCCCGCCTCCAGCCTCGGGATACGTCAGTTCCCATTC
>CAZGVK010000186.1:0-4351 GCA_964529095.1 uncultured Elusimicrobia bacterium | reverse complement strand
AGTGCTCGTTCCACCACCTTCTCGACCGCGCGCGTCTGGTGCTGGCGCAGGACTATTTTCTTCAACTCGTCGTCCTTTTGGAAAAAAACGATCCAATCCTTGATCAGCTTGAGAAACCGCTCCCGAGCAAAGAACCTCTTGACCTTCGCCTCGAAGTCGCCCGGTTCTTCTTCTTTCCAGTTGAAGATGCTCTTGCGATCTAGGCTCCACGTCGCGCCGTATAAGAAATCGTGCAGGTAAGTCGCCTCGAACACCTGCGGGGCCACCATCATTTCCGGCGTCTCGTCATGGTAGCGTCGAAGCTGAACCACCGCTTTATCGAGCCCGTCCGCGTCACGCGCGTTCTTCGTCTCCGCGATCGCGACCGGGACGCCGTTGATCAAGAAGACGACATCCGCCCGATTGCGTTTCTGCCCGTTCGTATACTCCCACTCATCCGTCACCTGGAAGAAGTTGTTGGCCGGATGCTCGAAGTCGATTAGAGCGATATTGCGCCGGCGCTTCTCGCTCTCGGTGTGCACCGATTGTTCGCCCCGCAGCCACTTCAAAATCTCGGCGTTGCCCTCGATCGAGCAGCGCACGCTTTCGATGCGCGCGATGAGCTCGTCCGCATTGCGATCATCCACGACGCCGGGGTTGAGCGCTACGAGGCGATCGCGCAAAGTCGGATAAAGCAGCCAGCCTCCCGCCCCGCGCCGAAGCGTTGCGGCGTCATCGGCGGACAGGTAGGCCCACCCCACGTCCTCGGCGTAGCCGATCAGAGGGTTTTGAACGGCGGAGCGTTCTGAGCCGGGGTCGGGGGTCATTGAAAAACCATGGAGTGTCTGTTATCCTATCCTTGATCCGTTAAAGGTTCCGCCCCGATGATAAGAGCCCAGGGGGCTCTCCCCGCAAGGGGTAGTCGGGGCGGTCGCTTTTTGGAGCATTCGATTAGAGCCGGCCTCGGGACATCGCTTCCACCATCGACTCTCGCGCCTCTTCCAACGCCGCGAGGCGCTTCTTGATGATTGGAATTCCGAGGGCGGCTCCCAGCGGCATCAGCGCTTGCGCGAGTTCCTCGTTCTTGACGCGGACCTCGATCGGCAAGGTGCCGGTGCCCGTGACGGTCGCGAGCAGCGCCCGTGCTAGAAGCTGGTGGGGGCTGTCCTCGGGCGATCCCAGGGTCGGCGGAAACACGCACCCTGAGGGCTGATGGACCGCAAGCACCATACGCGGAAAGTAGGGGCGAGCCTTGTCTCCTATGGGCGTCGGCACATAAAAAGCATCGGCCTCCCAGGGGCCGTCACGCTTGACCGCCTTTGCCTTGGCGCGCGCGATCATGTCCGCGTCCAGCTTCAGGGGCGGCAGTGGCTGCGGGCGGTAGACCGGCTGGGGCTCCCAACTTTCCTCGAAGTTCCCGCCGTCCCTCAAGACATAAGTCAGCACGTACCCGGGCCGGGCATGAATATCGAGCCCATCCTCAATCTTCTTGGCGACTACGCGGGCGCACATCAGCGCCTCCGTCAGGAACAAGGACTCATCTGCCGTCAGCATCCAGGGAAGATAGCCCGGCAAGTGGCTGCGGAACATCGGCCACGCCTTGGCACCCCGGAACTTGAGTCCAAGCGCCTTGACGACGGCGAGGTCGGACTTGTCCAGGTGCTCTCGGTCCTCGAAGGACGCCATCAGGCAGTTCTGCGCCGTTAAGAGATCGTCGCTTTCCTCCGTGAGCTCTCCAGCCTGCATGCGCCGGTGCGCGTCGAACCCTTCCGCTCCGCGGTAGAGGCACAGCGCGAACACCGTGCCGCCCGCCCCCAGCACGCACGCGTACCCGGTCTCGCCCGTCTCCTCGTCGCGCACGGCAAAGAGCTCTTCGTCGGCCATGAACTTCCACGGCGCGAGCTTCTGGAAGTGGAGAGCGGCGTAGTACAGGTTGCTCCAGATGTCCGTCGGGACGTCAGGTATTTTAGTCATCGGAGGCCTTCTTGCTCGGGCTTTTTTGCCTTTCGTGCCACAGCAACGATTGCGTCCAGCTTTTCGGAAACTTCCTGATCGATCCTGCCCTCGGGAACCATATTGGCCAACACGTGATAGTCGGATTTGCGCAGGAGGTTTTCCAGGCCGATTCTCTTGAAGTAGTCGGCGAAAAGCGGGTCGAGGAACTCATCCGTCGCTTTGATCTCAACGGACCAGGGCCCCGGCTTGTTCAGTTTTTTTAAGGCAGCCGAAATCTCCGTGATCGAGTCCTTCATGGCCGTCTCTCTCCTGGCACCCTCGGCCAGGCCAAACAAATCGTCCTCAGGCTGATCGTGGCGGGCATAAGCCAGGAGAGACTCTTCCATGCACAGGTAATTCTCGATTTCGCGGCGCTTCCACATCATCTCCTGAAGAGGCGTATTTTTCTGAAGCTCCTTGTCCAGCTTATCAAACAAGGCGATTCCCACGAGGTCCTCCTTTGCCTCATGAATCCCGAAGAAGTGATCCCGCGCCCGCATGGGTAGATTCCCAGCGACATAATGCACAAAGGGACGTTCGAGAATCTGGGCGGCCGCATGATTCAAGCGCCTGGCGAAAGCTCGAAGAACAGCCAAATCCGAGGACCCTTCAAGGTACAAGACCCAGCCTGTCTGCTCCGCCTGGTAATACTGATCGAAGCCGATGTCGGTCAACGCCTTCATGACTTTACTGCCGCGATCGTCGATGCGATGGGGCTTTCCTACAAACGCGATGACGACATCCCGATCCGCGGCCTCGTTGAGCACGACCTCGGAATGGCTGGCCGCGACCAGCTGAGATCCCTGTTTCTCGGCGACATCGGTCAGAAGCTGATAAATCTGCCGCTGTCGCAGCACCTCAAGATGTGCGTCCGGCTCGTCTAGAAGAAGAATCGCTTTTGGATTCGAATACAGATAGGCAAGCAGCAGCAAGGTCTGCTGAAGGCCGCGTCCGGAAGAGGCCAAATCAAGCTGAACCCCGGAATCCTCCTTGTACGCCATCCGAATCTCGCCGCGCTCCTTGACATACATCGGAACCAGCAGCTCCACGCCGAACAAGTTCCGCATGTGCTCCTTGAGCCGTTCCCAGTCACCCTTGGGCGAGCACTCGAAAATCTGGAAGCATAGATTTCTCAGAACCTGCGCCGTCTGTCCTTCGCCCAACAGCACGTTGATGCGGCCTTGCTCCCACTTAGGCTCGGTCCCCGCCAAGCCGGACATAGGCGGCAGAAAGGCCATGCGCAGGTCGGCTTGAGCCGGTACCGGCATCCTCTTCGAATCGCCGTCATCCGAGAGCCGAAGCGGCCGGCACACGATCGACTCCGAGTTGACGTAGTCAAATTCAAACCCGCAAGACCAGTTTTTTCCGTCCGCGATTCCGTCGACGATGATATCGATGCGGATGTTTTTGGTGCCCTTCTTGCCTTCGACGACCTGCCCGGCACGCGAATGGAGATCGCGCCAGAGCAGGTTGACGTCCGGCACTGGAATTGAAATTAAATCGACCCGGTTGATCGGAACCCCAGGCCTTTTTCCCGGCGATGATTTTTCCTTGCGCTTTTCGTTCCAGCGTCTCAGGCCGACATCCCAAAGAGCAAGCGCCTGAAGCAAGGTCGTCTTGCCCGCGTTATTCGGGCCGATGAGCACCACGGTCTTGCCGAGTTCTATATCGACGTCCTTGAACCGCTTGAAATTTTTCACCCGAATACGCGTTATCATGGGAGCTCTCCGTTGCAGTCAATGCAAAGCGTTGCTTGATCTTGTATCACACTCTCGTCTGGCCCGTCATGAGCGCCTGTAGCATGGAAGAAAAAAGAGCTCCAGCAGCCCTGCTGGCGCTCTCCGCCGCCATGATCCTATTTGTAAGCGCTTGATCTATTGCGACGATTTCCCTCTGTTCTTCCTGTGCGGGGCAAGGGACCAAGACCCCTTCCAGGGTACCTGTGTTAATATTGTACTTCCCATCCGCGGAAGCTCGCGCTTTAGAAACAATCTGACTCTTACCTGCGGCCATCATAAAAGCGTGAACAAAGTCGGGAAGGATTTTGTTGGAGTCAAGTTTTACTCTCAGCAGATACGAAGCGAAGAGCGCATTCTTCGGAGCGCCATGATAAACTGCACATCGGCCGATGTATTCACGGTTGCCATTTGTGCGCACGAATAGCAGGTCCCCATCCTTGAGTAAGGCCCTCTCGATTTCGTCCGCTGAAAACTCGCCGTACTTGAGATTTTGCGAGTTAATCCGGCCATTGGTTACGTTCGGAATCCTAAGAACAGGTGGGCCGATGATTTCTGGGACGCACCGCACCGAAGTGCCGTAGCTGATTCGTGTGGCGATATCTCCGAGTCGGATTATCTGCCAATCCTTCGGCATACGG
>CAZGVK010000185.1:0-28188 GCA_964529095.1 uncultured Elusimicrobia bacterium | reverse complement strand
CTTCGCCCTCGCCGCTTCTCTGTCCGTTCGCGTTGCCGCGCAAAACGGCTACCCCGACTTCGCGGTTGAGTGGCCGCCGATAACGCAGACGGTCAAGATGAAACCGCAAAATCCTAAGGCGCTGAGCGCTCCTGCGGATATATGGAACCAGGTGCTTGCGAGCGTCAAACACGGCGTGTATAAACCCGGGACCACTCCCCACAACGACACCTTCACCCTCTTAGACCCGGTGGGAGATCCGGAAGCCGATGAGACGCTGGCGTCGATCAAAGTCTTCGGGGACACCGACGCTGGAAAAAAATTTACAGCGCGGATTGTCGAGCTTATCTCAAGTGAATGGAAGTACGATGCCGTGAAAAAATTGTGGCATATCGATCAGTGGACATTCTGGACCGATATTCATGGCCAAGTGAACGCGGTTACTCATCACATACTGATCCAAACTCGCGATGGTAAAACGGTTTTGGGTAAAAATAAAGATTTAAATATGTCCGACCCGCGAATTAAAGAGAAGTATGGCGCGATGCTCAAGCACTGGGCGGATTGGGAACATCCGCAGCACGACGGGGTCGACATATGAAATCAAAGAGCTTGCAGCTTATGTTGGCGCTCGCTCTTCTATGTCCCGCCTTCGCGGCCGCCTCGGAGAGCGATTTCGCGAACCCGCTTGCTGAATTTATCGGGAGTGGGCGCTCCCCCTCTTTTCAGCGGGTCACGCAAGAATCAGATCCCAATGATCCGGTCTACCGCGCGCAGAAAGAACAGCTTGACTTGATTAAGAGGGTGATCTCCTCTGTCGTGTTACTTGAGATAACCAAACCAAATAAACGAAAGTCTCTATGCAGTGGATTTTTCGCGGACGCTCAGGAGGAACTCGGCTATCCCGGCATCATCACGACCAACGCCCACTGCGTCCAAAATGTGCCCATCGGCACGGAGATTGATGTCGGCCTCTACTCCGGCCCGGGCAAGCGTGAGAAGATGGTGAAGGGTAAGGTGCTTGCCTACGGCAACAGCCATTCTGGCAAGGATATCGCCTTCATCGAACTGCTGGATTCCAGCCTTAAGACTCCTCCCCCATTGCGGCTTTGGACAAAGCTCGACATCGGCGAGACCGTCATCGCAATTGGCAACGGCCGGGGTCTGGGAATCTCGGTGACGTATGGAATCATCAGCGCTCTCAATCTCGATGACTTAGACCAATTGGAAATTGGATTTAATCAGTCGGATGTTGCCATCAACCCTGGAAACTCCGGCGGCCCGCTGTTTAATATGTGGGGCAGCGTCATTGGCATAAACACTTCGCTAATCACAGAATCCGGAGGTTCTGAGGGCATCAGCATGTCCATGCCCGCGTCCTTTATCACGCTCGCGATGCGGCAGTACAAGCGGACGGGCAATCTGACGCCGGGCTCTCTGCAGGCAAGAATATTACTCAAAACGATGATCGTCGAGCAGGTTGCCCCCGCTGGTTCTGCGGCAAAGGCACAGCTGCGGGTCGGCGATCGTCTTATTGCTCTCGGTGAACAGGTAGACGACATCGATCTCGGCGCATTGTCTCCGACAGAGTCCGCATACGCAGATCTCATCACTTTCGTGAAGTACCATTCCCCGGGCGAAAAAATAAAGGTAAAGGTGCGCCGCGATGACAAGGATGTCGTGCTATGGCTTATACTTGGCGAGGAATTGCCCCAAGATCCAAAATGGAACAAGATCCCGAAAAAAAATGCATCCAGCGAGCTCGAGCCGCAAGGCGTATAAGGCTGCTTGGCGCAAAAATTCCAGAGCTCGCCCGGCCTCTGGCCGCTTCATTTGCCGTGAAGCCTTGCGGGATTGCCCCGCGCGGACAGCATCGTGACCGGCGCTTCGGCCTCCGCCTGTCGCCGCCGTCTGCTGAGCTGGTACAGCCGAACCAAGCGCGACCTCCCCTGGCGCCGAAACGCAACGCCCTACCGCGTCTGGGTTTCCGAGATCATGCTACAGCAGACCACCGTCGCCGTGGTGGCGCCAAGATATGAGGCCTTCCTGCGCCGTTTTCCCACGCTCGAAGCTCTCGCGCATTCCCAAGAAGACGAGGTCCTCAAGCATTGGGCCGGGCTCGGCTACTACGCGCGGGCGCGCAATCTGCGCCGCGCGGCTCGGGTGATCGTCGCAGACCACGGCGGGAAATTCCCCGCTGAGTTCGACGCGGTTTTGGGCCTTCCCGGCATCGGCCGCTACACGGCAGGCGCCATCCTTTCCATCGCGTTTCAAAAACCCTATCCGCTCGTTGACGGCAATATCATCCGCGTCTTCTCCCGCCTGTTCGGCATTCGGGGCCGCGCCAAAGACCCGCGCTTCATCAGGAAGATATGGGCGCTGGCCGAACGCCTGCTCCCGCAAGACAAACCCGGCCACTGGAACCAAGCTTTAATGGAGCTCGGCGCCACGGTGTGCGCGCCCATGGTGCCCGCCTGCAGCACCTGCCCGATCTCAGGACATTGCGTCGCATTCCGGAAAAACATTCAGGACAAGCTTCCTCTTTCCGAGGCTCGACGCAAGCCCGTGCCCGTACGCTGGACCTGCCTATGGATCGAAAAAAACGGAAAAGTTCTTTTATGGCGACGCTCCGATGATGAGCGCCTTCTTAAAAATTTATGGGGCCTGCCGGAAGCGGGCCGCCTCGCGGCAACGCCCGGACGACTACTTTCCCGTGCCACGCATTCGATAACGCATCATGCGCTCAACGTCGAGCTCAGGCAAGCAAGCCTTGATCAGTGCGCCCTTCCACCGTCCGAGACGAAGTGGGTGCCGCGTAACGAGATCAATGACTATCTGATCTCATCTCTGTGGCTCAAGCTGATCCGGGCACTCTGATAAGATTGATGGAATTTGTATTATGAGCAATAGCTAAATTAAAAGTTCTCCTCACGCGCCGCGTTCCTCAAGAGTGTCTCGATCTCTTGAGGCCGCACTTTGAACTCGAGCATTACAATAAGGGCACGGCCATCCCGCGGAAGCTTCTTCTTAAAAAGGTCGCAGACAAAGACGGCGTGCTCTGCCTTCTCACCGACGCGATCAATTCGGAATTGCTTGCGGCCGCGCCAAGGCTGAAAGCGGTCTCGACGTTCTCCGTCGGCTACGACCACATCGACGTGCCCGCGTGCAAGGCTCGGGGGGTCGCCGTGACCAACACGCCCGGCGTATTGACCGAGTCAACGGCGGATTTCACCTGGGCGCTGTTGATGGCGACGGCACGCCGCATCGTCGAGGGTGACGCCTTGATGCGCAACGGCAAGTATAAGGGCTGGGACCCCCTGATGCTCCTTGGCGTCGATATATTCGGCAAGACGCTCGGCGTGATCGGCTTCGGCCGCATCGGCCAGGCCGTGGCCAAACGCGCGGGCGGATTCTCCATGAGCGTACGCTACTACGACACGCGCCGCGCGGGACCCGAAATAGAGAAAGCTCTCAACGCGAAATTCGTTCCACTCGATGATTTGCTCCGTGAGTCCGACTACATCTGCGTGCATGCCACGCTCGACGAAGGCACGCGGCACCTGCTTAATGACAGAGCATTCAGCCTGATGAAAAAGTCGGCATGCCTCATCAACGCCGCGCGCGGCCCGATCGTCGATGAGAAAGCGCTCGTTCGCGCGCTCAAATCACATCAAATTCGAGGCGCGGGCCTTGATGTCTACGAATGTGAGCCGAAGATGGCGCCGGGCCTGGCATCCTGCCGAAACGCGGTATTGGCGCCGCACCTTGCTTCAGCGACGCTTGCCACGCGCATGAAAATGGCGACGATGGCGGCTTCAGGCCTCATCGACGAGCTCATTAACCACGCCCGTTCGCCGTACCGCGTTGATTCCTGAATTAAAAATCCCGCACCCGCTCTCCCTATAATAGATAGAATTTCATTCTATGGTCACCGCCGACTCCTATAACGAATGGCAGCTTCCTCCCCGCCTGGCCCGCCTGAAAGACCTTGCCTATAACCTCTGGTGGAGCTGGCATCCCGAAGCCCGCGCTTTGTTTAAAGAGCTGGACCGCACGCTGTGGGCGGAAACGCAGCACAACCCAGTCTCGCTGATGCGCAATTGCCCCCAAGCTCGTCTCCAGCAGTTGTCCTCAGATACCGGCTTCCTCTCCCGCGTGGACGCCGTGATCGCCGCCTTCGACCGCTACATGACGACAGATGAGACCTGGTTCGCCAAGAACCACACGGAGATGAAAGGAAAGAAAATCGGCTACTTCTCCGCTGAGTTCGGAGTCCACAATTCGCTCAAGATATACTCCGGAGGCCTCGGTATCCTCGCCGGCGACCACTGCAAATCCGCCTCCGACCTCGGCGTGCCTCTGATCGGCGTCGGCTTCATGTATCCCGAAGGCTATGTCGTCCAGAAGATGTCCGCGGATGGCTGGCAGCAGAATGTGTATGAGTCGGTCAACTGGGACGTCTCCCCTGTGCGTCCGGTCTTGGGCCCCTCCGGCAGCCGGATATTGCTTAATATTTCTCTTGGCGCCGGCGCCGTTAAAGTCGCGGTGTGGAAGGTGCAGATCGGTCGCGTGCCGTTGTTCTTGATGGACACCAATATCGAAGGCAACTCGTCGTCCGACCGGGAGATTTCAGGCCGTCTCTACGGCGGCGACCGCGCGATGCGTCTGCGCCAAGAGATCATCCTCGGCATCGGCGGCGTGCGCGTCCTGCGCGCGCTCGACGTGCATCCGTCTTTGTTCCACGCCAATGAGGGCCACTCCTCGTTCCTGTTTCTTGAACTCGTCCGCGAAAAGGTCGCCGGCGGCATTTCCCTCAATGAAGCCCTGGAGCAGGTCGGTCAAAATGCGATATTCACGACGCACACGCCGGTCGAGGCCGGCCACGACGTATTCACCGAAGAGATGATCGCGGAGCACTTCTCTAATTACTGGCCCCAGCTCGGCGTGGACCGAGAGCGCTTCATGGAGTTCGCCCGCGTGCCCGGCCGCGCCGGTTGGAACATGACCGCGTTGTCGCTCAAAATCGCCGGGCGCCGCAACGCGGTCAGCCGCCGCCACGGCCAGGTCTCCCGCGCGATGTGGAAAGCACTGTGGCCTTCCCTGGCGGAGTCCGAGATTCCAATCACCCATGTGACCAACGGCATACACCTGTCCACCTGGGTCAACCAGGAGCTTGGGTCGCTCTATGATCGCTACCTCGGAGCGGACTGGCGCGACCACCAGGATGACCAGGCGGTCTGGTCGAGGGTCGCCTCAATTCCCGATGAGACCCTTTGGCTTCAACATAACCGAAGCAAGAGCGCGCTTCTACAGTTGGCGCGCGCCCGCGTCCGCGCGCGCTGGATGCAGGATCAAAATAACCCGGCGCAAGCGCTGGCTGGAGGCGCTTTGCTCGATCATCCCGCGCTCATTATCGGCTTCGCACGGCGCTTTGCGAGCTATAAACGCGCCACCCTTATCTTCAGCGATCTGCCCCGCCTCAAAAAACTTTTATTCGACCCCTGGCGTCCAGTTCAGCTCGTCTTCGCGGGCAAGGCGCACCCCGCCGATGACGGCGGCAAGGCCCTGATCCAGCAGGTTTATCAGCTCGCCGAAAACCACGAGTTCGGAGGGCGCATCGCTTTTATCGAGGACTACGATATGCATATCGCGCGCTATCTGGTGCAGGGCGTGGATGTATGGCTCAATAATCCATTGGCGCCTCTTGAGGCATGCGGAACTTCCGGTGAGAAGGCCGGGGTCAATGGCGTGCCGAATTTCTCCGTGCTTGACGGCTGGTGGGAAGAGGGGTTCAATGGCGGCAATGGCTGGCCAATAGGCCAGCCTGGCGAATGCGGCTCAGGGGAGGACATCTACCGCATGCTTGAGGAGAAAATCGTGCCGCTTTACTATGACCGAGACGAGCAGGGCATTCCACGCGGCTGGGTCAAGGTGATGAAGGAGTCCATCCGCTCCGTCGCCTCAGAGTACAGCGCTGACAGGATGGTCAAGGACTACTGCAATCTGCTGTACGCTCCCCATCGGGAGGCGGTCGGTTCGCATTGAGCTGAGCTATGGCCGTCGATCTTGAACAACTCAACTGCGAACAACGCGCCGGGGCGACCTGCCTCGACGGAGCTTTGCTCGTGCTCGCGGGCGCCGGCACCGGCAAGACGCGCGTTATCACCTACCGCATCGCGCGCTTAATTGAGACGGGCACGCCCCCGGAACGCATTCTCGCGGTCACCTTCACGAATAAGGCGGCCGGCGAGATGCGCAGGCGTCTGGAGGAGTTAGCGCCCGGCAAGGGCGCGCTCGTCTGGGCCTTCACGTTTCATTCCTTTTGCGCCAAGATCCTGCGCCTGCATCATCAAGAACTCGGCCTGCCCCGCCACTTCACGATCTACGACCAGAACGACCAGAAGAAGCTCGTCGGCGAGTCCATGAAGGACTTGGGTTTAGAAGACCAAAAGAGCAAGGCCGGTCTCTATGTGAGCCTGATTTCTCGCGCCAAAGACGACCTGCTCGACGCAGGATCCTATGAGATTCACGCCCTGTCTGCGACGGATCATGCTCGGCAAATAGCGGCAAAAATTTACAAGATCTACGAGAATAAGCTGAATCGGGCCGGGGCGCTTGATTTTGGAGACTTATTGCTGAAGACCTGCCAGCTTCTGCGCGATCATCCTCAAGTTCGGGAGCAGTGGCAGGAGCGCTTCACGCACCTTTTGGTGGACGAATATCAGGATACCAATCATGCCCAATATATTCTGACCAAGACGCTGGCAGCTAAGCATAAAAATGTCTGCGTGGTCGGCGACGACGACCAATCGATTTATTCTTGGCGCGGTGCCAACATTCGCAATATCCTGGAATTTGAACGCGATTTTCCAAACGTAAAAGTCGTTACGCTGGAGAGAAATTACCGATCGACGGGCCGCATTCTGGACGCGGCCAGCTTGGTCATCCACCACAACAAAACCCGCAAGCCCAAGAAATTGTGGACCGAAGCGCCTCCCGGCGATGCGGTCCGCGTGCAGGAACTGCCGAACGAATACGAAGAAGCGACCTGGGTCGTGCGCCGCATCCAGGATGAGGTCTCATCCGGACGCTCGCTCAAGGACGCCGCTGTGTTCTATCGGACGAACGCCCAGTCGCGCTCGTTTGAAGAGGCGCTGCGCCGCGCGCGAATTCCCTACAAGATCGTCGGCGCCATGCGCTTCTATGAACGCAAAGAGATCAAGGACGTGCTGGCGTATGCGCGCGTCGTGGTCAACACGCGCGACTCCGTGTCTCTTGACCGCATCATCAACTGCCCGCCGCGCGGCCTTGGCACCAAAAGCCTCGAACTTGCCGAGTCTTACGCGGCTCAGCATTCTCTTCCTCTGTGGGACGCGTTCCGGGCGCATGGCCAGATACTGAGTCTCGGCGCGAAGGCGCATGCCGCTTTTGATGAATTCACCCAGACCCTCGCGCAGTTGCGCGTCAACGTTGATCCATTGCCTGCGGGAGGCGCTTTGTCGCTGATCTTCGAGTCGACCGGCTACTGGGCCTGGATTGAGTCGGAGATGACGACCGACCCCGAGGCTGCGGGACGTCTTGCCAACCTCCAGGAGCTTCTCAACGCCGTCAGGGAGTTCGACGATAAGGAGAAGCAAAATGGTCGATTGAGCAGCCTTGCCAGCTACCTTGAGGAGGTGGCCCTTCAAACCGGCCTTGACGACTATGACGAGAATACGCCGGCGGCAACGCTGATGACGATCCACCTCGCCAAGGGCCTCGAATACCCCGTTGTATTTCTCACCGGGCTCGAGGAGGGGCTCTTCCCAATCGGCGGCGGCAATGCGACCCCCGAGGACCTCGAAGAGGAGCGACGCCTGTGCTATGTCGGCATCACACGCGCCCAAGAACGCCTTTATATGACTTACGCCGCGACGCGCCGTTTGTTCGGCCAAGTCCAGGCCAACCTCCCCTCCCGATTCATCATCGAGGCGAAATTATTTGGCCGCGCTGAAACGGCAAGCGGAGGCGGCGCTTCGAGAACGTCAATCGCCCCCCCTCTGCGACTGGCGGCGCATGGATTCAAGAGCGGCCAGCGCGTCAAACACCCGCAGTTTGGCCGAGGTCTCGTGACCGAGGTCTCCGGCGCAGGCGAAATGATGAAGGTGACCGTGCGATTTGACGACGGGCGCGTGGCCAAGCTGCTGATACGCTACGCCCCCCTGGAGCCGGCCCAATGAGCGTGTCCGACACAGACGTTGAAAAAATAGCCAAACTCGCGCGCCTGCGGCTGAGCGCGGCCGAGGTGGCGCTGTACGGAGGCCAGTTGACAAAAATACTCGACTCGATGGCCGAGCTTAATACCGTTGATACCAACGGCGTGCCCCCCACAACCTCTGTGTTGGGCACCGCGAATGTGATGCGCGCTGATGAGCCCATGCCTTTTGAGAATACGGAAGCCCTCCTTGCCAATGCGCCGGAACGCGACGGCCCCTACTTTAAAGTCAAGAAGGTCCTCGAGTGAACATTATTCTCGCGGCATTGCTCTTGGCGGTGCCGCTCAAGGCGGCGATCCCCAACGCGCAGGCCAAACGAACCTTGGCTTCGGCAATCCGCCTCCACCATAAGCTCAACCTTGCCGCCGCCTCCGCGCTCTTTGACGAAGCGATCTCGGAAATCCCCGGCTGGAAAACGGCGACGGGCTTCCGTGCCGCGTGCCGTGAAATGCTCGGCGACGCCGCCGGTGCTGCGGAAGACGCCGAAGCCGCAGCTCAAATTAAACCTAACGACGCGGAATCCTACGCCGCGCGCGGCAAAGCTCATCTAATACTCAAGGACTACGACGGCGCGCTATCGGACTTCCGCGCGTCCATCGCGGAGGACGACCGCGGGGTGGAAGGTCCGTTGGGCGTGGGTGGCGCTTTGTCAGCGCTCGGCAAGTCCCGCGAGGCGCTGGCGTCTCTCAATGAGGCGATCAAACGCGACCCTGAATCGGCCCTGGCGCTCTTTATGCGAGGCTCGGTCAAGGACAGCCTGCGCGACTTTCGCGGCGCCGCCGAGGACTACGGCTCGATGCTCGAGATCAACCCAAAATTCTCCTTGGGACGCTTCTACCGCGGCAAAGCTTTGCGCGAGTTGAAGGACTATCGTGGCGCCGAGGTCGATTTTTCCTCATTCATTGGAATGAACTCAGATCACGAAGACGCTCATTACCTACGCTCGAACCTGCGCTTTCTCCTGGGCGACTATCGCGGCGCCGCCTCCGACCTAAGCAAGGTTATAGCGTTGAATCCGCGCAACGGCCTTGCCTACTCCAACCGCGGCCAGATCCGCGCGCTTCTCGGCAACAAAGCCGGCGGCATCCTTGACCTGCGCAAGGCATTTGAACTCGATCCCCAGCGCCGCGACAAGATCTCAGCCGCGATCGCCGCGATCGAGGCTGAGACGGCTAATGACGCGGGGCCGAATCGGGTCCAAGCGCCTTCATCCGATCGAAAGGAACTGCCGGCCAGCCTCCGTTAGGGTTGACGCAATAATAACTTTATGAATCTTGGTTTATTAACGGCATGACGGATTTAAAGAAGAAATTGACGAAAGATTTGACTTCATCCAGGGAACATCTGGAATATAGCCACAATAAGGTGAGAAAAATAAAAATAGAGGGGCTTCTGGACGAAGAGCAGCTCGAAACCCTGGAAAGCTTTTCAAGCCGATTTGCCCGCTATTCCGATCTGATCATCTCAAAATATCTCCGTTTATTGGCGCGCGAAAAGGACCCTGCGTTCCAGGGCTCGGCGATAGACGTCCTTAATTTAAGCGAGAAATTCGGATGGATTTCGGATGCCATGATTTGGCGGAGAATCCGCGAGCTGCGCAACGTGGCGGCCCATGAATACGAGGCGCAGGATTATAAAAAACTTTACAAAGAACTCATCCGCCTGACCCCTCATCTCCTTGGATTCACGTTCCCATGAGGATCGCCTCCCAAGAGCGCGCCGCCATCAAGAAGATCATCCGGAAACTTGATAAGCGGGCTGAAATTTATCTCTACGGATCGCGGGCTAACGACACGCTGCGTGGAGGAGACATCGATCTTCTGATCGTCTCCAACCGGCTTCTTTTGACCGACAAACTGAATTGTCTAATTAAAATAAAAGACGCGTTAGGAGAGCAGAAAATAGATATTCTAATCAAATCCGCCGAGGATTTCCGCTCCGATCATTTTGTGGCGCAAATTCTAAAGTCGGCGGTTTTGCTTTAGGAAGCGAAACATCGGCGAGCGGGCAGTCGTCGCGGACGCAATTTTTTCCGTCGTGCTTGGCTTGGTAGAGATTTATGTCCGCGCGATGCAGAAGTTCAGTGGGGGTTTCCTTTCCCGAGCCGTCAAAGGTCGCCGTGCCGACGCTGATCGTTGCGAGATAGCCGTTTTTGGCGATGCCGGCGCAAACGCGATCTGCGACATGCAGCGCCGTCGCGGCGTCGGCACCGGGCATGATCACGACGAACTCGTCGCCACCATAGCGGCCCACGATATCATCAGAGCGCACGTTTGTGGAGATTGTCTCCGCTGTTTCCTTGATGACACGGTCGCCAAACAAGTGTCCGTGGCTGTCGTTGATGCGCTTAAAATCATCGATATCGATCATCATGGCCGAGAGAGGCGTTTTATGCGTCAAGGTATGTTGGATTTCAAACTCAAGAATCTCTTGAAGATAACCGTGAGTGTATGTCCCCGTGAGGCCGTCGGTGACGGATTTAAGGTGAAGTTCATCGACGCGCGCTGAAAGCACGCGGTTGCTGAGGCGCTGGCGCTCGGAACGCAGTCCGATCGCGCAGCCGAAGATCATGAACGCGACAACGGTGCCCGCACCCATGTATGCGTAAAATAGGAAGTTGTAATCAAGTTCATGACGCACCCATACGCTCGTGAGCAGGGGGTCGGCAAGCCAGTAGCGCAACAAGAAGGCGCCGGTGGGCGAGCTGAGGCCAAGCAAGGCGCCGGCCGCCGGATATAGGTAATAATGGGGGACAGCGCCCCGAGGCGCCTGCGACTGCGCGTTGTCGCGAATTCGCCTCCGACGCGTTGTCATGGCGCCTGTTCCGGGCTCAGCGTCCAGAGGACGCGGCGCACGGGAGAAAGCGCTAACGCAACGATGGCGGCCGGGCGCATTTCGAACGAGGCATCGCCGATGAACGCGGCGAGTTCGCTGATCTGCGGTTGATGGCCAATGGCAAGCACCTCATTGATGCAAGCAGCACGCGCGGCTAAAGCGCGCTCGACCTCTTCGGCGGTCCGTGTGTTGTCAAGGGCGGCGAAGACCTCCGCGCCTAAGGAGGGCTGAAGAATTGCGGAGACCTCCGCGGCAGTCTGGACAGCGCGCAAAAGCGGGGAATGGAGGATCAGGCTTAGAACAGCGCCACGGGTCTTAAGAGCTGCCGCCATGAGGCGCACATCTTTGCGGCCCTGCTCGGAGAGGGGCCGGAGCGCGTCCTTGGCCACGCCGGCCTCAGCTTTTGTCGGGGCATGGCCGTGGCGCATCAGGTAAAGCCTTTGCATGACGACACAGGCTACCAAATTCAAAAAAAGTAGTCGAATGCTCGGCTGTCAAACTTCCAGTTGAGGGCCAGTGGACGGCCAAAAACAGAAGAAAGAGCGCCACGGGCAACATGTTGACCCAATACGCCGGGTAAACGCGCAGAACGCCGTTGAGAGCCGCGATGTAGGCGACCGTCATGCCGAACAGGCCCGCGCTTTCACGGAAGGCCAGGCGCACGATGTAGGCGGTTTGGACACGAGCCTTGAACATCCCGGAAGTCTTGCGGATCATTGCCCGCCAACAAACTTCAGAGATGACGATCGCAAGCAGCGTGATCACCATTGCCGTAGTGGTCAAGGTGTTGATCGCCTTGATCTCTTGAGGGGTCGGGACCTGCGCTGTCGCGTTCAGGTACGACCAGAAGACGAGCCCAGCCATCAAAATAAGGCCTCCCCCCATCGCCAGCGCGATGAGCTGCAACTGTCGGCAAGCAGCAAGAGCGGGCCTGTCTTCGATTTCACCGATCATCACACGCCGCCTATCTCATACTGTACGATTGCCACAGACGCTATTGCCGCCGTTTCCGCTCTCAAAAAGCGTGGTCCCAAGCCGAACACGACAGCGCCCTCAGCCTGTGCGAGTTCAACCTCCTCATCGGAAAACCCGCCTTCAGGACCGATGAAAAGATTCACTTCAAGATTATTTTTCTTATTTTCCGACAATGCGCCGCGGATGGCCGGACCAAGTGCGCTCCGCGCAACGGCGCCCTTCATGCCTTCCCAGGCGAGGAGCACGAGGCCACGATCCTTGAGCTCTCGAATCGCGTCGCGAAACTGCACCGCCGCACGCACTGGCGGCAGGTCGGCGCGTCCGCATTGTTTTGCGGCGGCCACAATCAGGCGCGACCAGCGCTCAGACTTGGCCTTCGCGCGATCGACTTCGTGGAGCAATACGACGGTGCGCGGTGTTAGAACCGGGATAAAAACAGAAACGCCAAGCTCGGTGCCTTTCTCGAGCGCGTAGTCCCAATGGCTTGCCTTGAGCAAGCCCAGATAGAGATTGACTGAAACCGGCAAACAGACGGCGCCCACCTCGACTGTTTCAGTGACCGCGCCGGTGATGGAGCCGTCGGCATTGACGGCCTTGATGACGCCCTTGAAGCGGCTGCCATGGCCGTCGAAAAGTTCAAGTTCAGCGCCGACGCCGAGACGCATGACTTTGGAAACATGGAAAGCCTCCGGGCCGCGCAGACTAAAGGCCGAGCGGCTGACATCCTCGGGGGCGATGAGAAATTGCGGCATCGGCTATTCTTTGCCGAAGATGCGGCCGAACACGCCGCTGTCGCTTTTTACAGGTTCAGCGGATAAGGTTTTGCGGAATTCCTCGAGCAGTTCTTTCTGTTTGCTCGTCAGATCGCGCGGAACCTCGACTTTGACATGAACAAGAAGATCGCCCCGGCCGCGCCCATGCAGCTTGGGCATACCTTTCTCGCGTATTCGCAAAATGGTGCCCGCCTGGGTGCCGGAGGATATCTTGACCGTCACGGACTCGCCGTCGATTGAGGGGACCGTAGTCGTGCCGCCAAGAGCAACCGTCGCGATGTCAATGGCCGCGCCGACGGAAAGGTCGTCCTCCTGGCGCTCAAATCGCGAGTCCGGCTTGATGCGTATCTCTAGATACAGGTCTCCCGGATCTCCACGCAAACCGGCCTCGCCCTCTCCCGAAATGCGCAAGGTGGCTCCGTGATAGATGCCCGGCGGTATCTTCACCTTGAGGTCGGCTTCCTTGCGCACGCGTCCTTGTCCCCGGCAGTCCTTGCACGGATCCTCGATTATCTGACCGGTGCCCACGCAACGCGGGCAGGTTTGGGACATCGCAAAAATTCCCTGGGACACCTGCACACGACCGGCGCCGCGGCACTGGGTGCAACGCTTGACGCTGGAACCTGCCTTGCTCCCTGAACCGCGGCACGCTCTGCAGGATTCCACGCGCGGGAACTGGATCGGAAGTTGAACGCCATTGAACGCATCTGAAAGCGTGATCGTCGTTTCATACTTGAGATCATTGCCGCGCGTCTGGCGCTGACCGCCGCGCTGGCCGCCAAAGATGTTTTCAAAGAGATCTCCGAACACCTCATTGACGTCTGTCCCTTGGCTAAAACCCTCAAATCCTCCGGCCGCCCCGGCGTTCACCCCGGCTTCGCCATATTGATCGTACAGCGTGCGTTTCTTGGAATCAGACAACGCTTCGTAGGCACCGTTAATCCGGCGAAATTTAACCTCGGCCTCCTTGTTGCCGGGATTGCGGTCTGGGTGATGCTTCATGGCCAGTTTCCGATACGCGGACTTGATCTCCGCCTCGGTGGCGTTGCGCGCAACGCCTAGAAGCCCATAATAGTCTTCAGCCATATCTTGCCCGGGCCGGATCGTCCTACTTCTCATCCTTGCCGTCTATGACCTCGGCGTCTACGACATTGTCTTTGGGTCCTTTAGTGGAAGCGCCATTGGCGTCGGCCGCAGCGCCGGCTTTCGCCGACTCGGACTTATACATCTCCTCGGAGAGTTTATGTGATGCTTTAAGCAATGTTTCCTTAGCCTTATTGATGACGGCAAGGTCCTCGCCCTTGAGTGCTTCCTTAAGTTCCGCAATTCCGCGGTCGATGTTCTGGCGATCCTCCGCGGAAACTTTATCGCCGTGCTCCTTCAAGGCCTTCTCCGCGGAGAACAGCAAGGTGTCGGATTCATTCTTGGCGGACACTTTTTCCTTGAACGCCTTATCTTCCTCGTCAAACTGCTCGGCCTGCTTGATAAATTTCTCGATCTCCGCTTTATCGAGTTTATTCGACGCGGAAATGGTGATGTGCTGGACCTTCTTAGTGCCCTGGTCCTCGGCTTTGACGCTGAGAATGCCATTGGCGTCAATGGAGAAGGTCACCTTGATCTGCGGCGTGCCTCGCGGCGCAGGCGGAATGCCATCCAAATCAAACTTGCCCAGCGGAACATTGTCTGATGCCTTGGGCCGCTCGCCCTGGAGGACATGGACGGTGACGGCGGGCTGGTTGTCGGCCGCGGTAGAGAATACTTGCGACTTTTCTACCGGGATAGTCGTGTTGCGCTCGATAATCGGCGTCATGATGCCGCCCATAGTCTCAATTCCCAAAGTCAGCGGTGTCACATCAAGAAGAAGAACGTCCTTCACTTCTCCGGTCAGCACTGCGGCCTGCACCGCAGCACCGGCGGCGACGCACTCCATCGGATCGACGCCGCGTTCCACCTTCTTGCCGACAAAATCTTCGACGAACTTCTGAACGATCGGCATGCGTGTAGGACCGCCGACGAGAATGATCTTAGTGATGTCGGCGGCCTTTAGCTTGGCATCGCCCAGCGCCTGCTCGATTGCGGCCTTGCAACGCTTAACGATCGTCTCGACAAGAGACTCAAGCTTGGCGCGAGAGATCTTAAGCGCCAAGTGCTTCGGCGCGTTGTCAATGGCCGTCAGGTACGGCAAGTTGAGGTCGGTCTCGAAGGTGGAGGAAAGCTCGATCTTCGCTTTCTCGACGGCCTCGCGCACGCGCTGTATCGCCATGGCGTCATTGCGGACGTCTGCCCCGGTCTCCTTCTTAAACTCGGAAACGACAAAGTCGAGCAGAGCGTTATCCATGTCCGTGCCGCCGAGCAAAGTGTCGCCGGAAGTCGAGATCACCTCGAAGACGCCGCCGCCGAAATCCATGATGGTGACATCGAGCGTCCCGCCGCCGAGGTCGAAGACCATGATCTTCTCATCCCGGCCCTTCTTATCGATGCCGTACGCCAGCGCCGCGGCGGTCGGCTCGTGGACGATGCGCACAACTTCCAAGCCGGCGATAGTGCCCGCGTCCTTTGTGGCCTGAAGTTGGTTGTCGTTGAAATAGGCGGGCACGGTGATGACCGCCTTCTCGATGGTCGTGCCCAGAAAAGCCTCGGCGTCGCGCTTCACTTTTTGGAGAAGGAATGCGGAAAGTTGCTGGGGCGTATACTCCTTGCCGTCCGGGGTCTTGTATTTGAAGTCCGTGCCCATCTTGCGCTTGAAGGCCATAAACGTGCCTCCCGGGTTGGCGACGGCTTGGCGGCGCGCCGGTTCACCCACGAGAAGTTGGCCATCCTTGGCAAAGGCCACATAAGAGGGAAACGCCTTGCCGCCGATGCTGGTGCCCTCCGCCGACGGGATAATGGTCGGCTTGCCGCCTTCCATCGTAGCTGCCGCCGTATTCGAAGTGCCCAAGTCGATTCCGATGATTTTGCTCATATGATTATTCCCCCGTTGATTTAGATTCGTCTTTCTGTAAACGCACTTTGGCGGTGCGCAACACCTTGTCGCCCAATAAGAAGCCGGCCTGCAACACGTCGGCCACGGCCCCCTCTTTAAAATCCGGCTTATTCACAAAGCCCAAGACTTCGTGATAATGCGGGTCGAATGGTTTGCCCATTGAATCCATCTGGGTCACGCCTTCTTCCTTAAACAGCTTTTCGTACTCGCGAAAAATCGCCTCCATGCCTTGGGCAAGCGGCGTGTCGGCATGACCGGCCTGGATGTCTCGATGCGCATGACGAAGAAGGTCAAAGAGTGAAAGCACCTTCGCTAAAACCCCGGCAGCGCCCAGCTTATACCAGTCGGGCTTCTCTCGATCCACGCGCTTCCGGTAGTTTTCAAACTCGGCTTTCAGGCGTAAAATCTGCCCGTAATAGTCGGGCTCGGACGCTTTCCCAACGACGAGCGGAATGATCTCTTCCTCGCCGATGGGTTCAGGCGTCGGCTCGACTGCGGGTGTCTGCAATTCTTCGCTCATGATCCCACCTCGAGCGCGTGAGTTTCGCTGTCCCACTCTTTAAGACGCGTCTCCACGAGGTGACCGACAAGATCAACAAGGCCGATCATGCGCGAATATTCCATCCTCTTTGAGCCGATAATTCCCAGCACCCCGAGTATGCGCGTTCCGTGACGATAGACGTGGGTGACGACACTCGCGTTCTTGAGCTCAGGCAGCCCGCTTTCGGCGCCGATGCGCACGCGCACATGCGCGGGCAGGGCCGCGTCATCCTTGAGTTCTTTTTCGAGCATGACGGCGAGTTGATCCTTCTCAGCGATCACGCGCATCAATGCCTGGACCGTCTTAAGGTCTCCAAACTGATCGGCCTGGCTGATGATGTTGTCGGCGCCCTCGACATAGATCGCCTCAGGCGAGGCCACGCGCCCGACCTCTGTCAGGAGTTCGCCCGCAAGGCTCGCCAGATCCGTAAACTCACGCTCCATCTGAGAAAGTTTTGCCATGACCATGTTCTGCGCTTTGTCCACGCTGACGCCGCGAATATTTTCATTGAGAAAACGGTTGAGCATATTGATCTGGCGCGCGCTTGGCGCAAACGCAAGCGAGATTGGCCAATGCCGGACGAGACCTGAGTCGGTGATTAGAACGCCGAGAACATTGCGGCTTCCCAAGGACAGAAGCTCCAGGCGCTTGATCGACTGGTGCCCCAAATGAGGCGACAGCACGATGCCAGCGCCGTGTGAAACCCGGGAGAGCAGACGGGAAGTTTCCGACAGCAACGTGTCGAGTTCCTCTATACGGCTTTGATATTGCTCCTCGATACGCTCCTTTTCAGAGGCGGCGAGGCGTTGAACACCGGACAGGTAGTCCACGAAAAAGCGGTAGCCCTTATCGGTCGGCACGCGGCCCGCGGAGGTGTGCTCCTGGTGCAGGAAGCCGTCATTTTCAAGCTCTTGCAGGATGCTCCGAATACTGGCGCTTGATAGATCGAGGCCCGCCTCCGAAGCGATCAGAGAGGAGGATACCGGCTTCGAGGTTTTGATGAAATAGTGCACAATCCACTGAAGAAGGCGTCGCTTGCGCTCCTGGATAATTTCGGGTTTGAGTTGTCTCATGCAATGGTATATATTAGCAGTCAGTCTTATGGACTGCTAATATTATAAACTAAGAATCCAACCACTGTCAAATAATGAGGAGAAAGAGCGCCCGGGGCGGACAAATCGCTTAGGGCTTGCCTTTCAAGAACGGCATAACGATCTCCGCGCCGATAAGGATGATGACGATCCATTCCAGGAACTCGAGGCGCGCGGAGGAGAGCGCGGATTCCATCTTGTCGTAGATGCTCTCCAGAGTGTTCAGTTTTCGCTGGATGCTTTTATCCCATGATGTCAGATGGTAGCGGCGGGCGGCTTGCTGATATAGGCGCGCAAGGTACTGGTCGCCGAAAAGTTTAATCGCGTTGTTGATGTTTTCAAAGAGAAGGGCGCTTTCCACCTGAAGTTGGCCGATCTCGCGGAGCTTGTCGTCGGCTTTCGTGAAAAAATAGCAGGGTCCTTTGGGGCTGCAGCTCAGAGCGGCGTAGTAGCGCTCGAGGGCCGAGTCGAGCTGGCAGTCGAGATGGCGCAGTTCCAGGAGTTGGACCGTGGCAAATTCAAGAACAGCGCGCGTATCATCGGCCGTCGCGTCAAAGACAATGGCTGCGACCCAATCCACAAGAGTAAGGTCCTCGGTGCCGTAGGAGACCTGGACCGAAAGCGCGTCAACGACCTCCTGCTCAGAGCGAAGGTTCACATCGGCGCGCAGCACCTGCGCTACCATGGTCGGCGCCTCGGCGAGCAGGCGCGCGTGGGCGCCATGATCATCGAAAGCGCGGATATGGAAAACGACATAGTCTTCGTAGAACGCGGAGATGTTCAGGCGGTGCGCGGAGGGACGGATGGTTTTAATTAGCTCCTCGACAAGAAGGCGGCTGTCCGCGAGCAAGGTCTCATTGTCATAAAGGAGTTCCGAGAGGCGCGCAAGCTCGGAGAATTTGCCGAAGAGTGGTATCTTGTAGGTTACGCTGACCGCGCCGAAGTCGAAGAGGACGGTTTCGACATTCGGCAAAGTCCGCCACTCGCCGATTATTGCAACCTGGCTGGTTTGAGTAACACGCAGAGGATAGGGCTGGAACTCAAAGTATTTTGGCGCACGGCGCTGATGACGAATCGGCGCGCGCTCGGTCATTGCGGTGATGCTTTTTTCAGCGGCGTCGAGGTCGATGGCGAGCCCGACGTCGTAGGCGAACTGGACGTAAACCATACCGTCTTTAATGATCGGGTTGTAGCCTTTCATGAGGGTCTCATGGGGAAATCGTCGGGGACCGGCGCTTCGAAGGCAAGAGAACGACCATCTCCCGGGTGCAAGAATGCCAGCCGCCAGGAGTGCAGAAGCTGACGGCCGGCGCCGAGGGCTGCTAAATCGGCGCGAGAGACCTCCCTGCGCACGGCCTTCATATACACCTCACCGTCGCCACAGTAGAGTTTGTCGCCGACAAGGGGATGGCCGATGTAAGCGAGATGCGCTCGTATCTGATGGAGACGTCCGGTGCGCGGACATGCTGAGATAAGCGATCGGCGCCCGTCCGTAGCGAGGAGGCGGAATTCGGTGACGGCGCTTTGGCCGCCGACGCCGCCCACCGCACGCCGAACTCTGATCGCTCTGCCCTCGGCGCCGAGAGGAGCGTCCACCACGGTTTCTGTCCAAGCAACCGTCCCGAATACGACGGCGAGGTACTCTTTGCGGACTGCGTGCGCGACGAACTGCTCGTGCAGCCCGCGCGCCGCGTCCGCATCAAGAGCCAAGACCATTGCCCCGCTCGTCTCCCGATCAAGGCGGTGGGCGAGATAGACTTTTCTGCCGAGTTGTTTAGAGAGCAGGTGCGTCACGGTGTTGTGCAGGACTTTGTCGGTGGGATGACTTAAAGTCCCTGACGGCTTAGCGATGACGATGATCCGTTGATCTTGGAATAGAATCGGCAAAGTCTCATGAGGGACGGGAGGCTCCACTACGCGCCGATAGCGGATCCGGACCGTCTCGCCCGCGCTGATGCGCGCCGAGGCCTTGACCGGGCGCAGGGCGCGAGAGACAAGGCCCGAGTCGATTAGTTTTGCGACGGCAATGCGCGAGTAATTCTTGCCGAGGCGCGCAACCAGAAAAACATCAAGACGCCGCCCTTCGTGCTCCTTGAGCGCGCGGAAAGGGACCACGATCCAGTCGTCCTCGTTGCTCATCGTGTTGTCATGGCGAACTAAGTATAACACCTGCTCCGAAGAGACACAATGCTGGGTTGTACCAAGGTTTCCTAAAAAACAACCATGCGTGCGTCCGCTTTGGGCTCGATCAAGAAAGCGCAACGAAACACATCAACGCTCGTTGATTTTTCCAGATCACGGATTCGTTTTTAATGGACGACACCAGCTTCGTCTGCTACAATGCCGACCGTGTTCACGACTGGACAGTCCTTCTCCGTCCTTATTGTTGATGATGAGCCCGACGCCCTCGTCATCCTCCAGCGCGAACTCGAAAAAGTACCAAACGCAAGCCTTAAGATCGCCACCGCCGTCAATGGCGACGAGGCTCTCGATAAACTCAAGAATGCCCCCTTTGATCTTGTTTTCCTGGACTACCGTCTGCCGCCAACCAACGGCCTCGATGTTCTGGAAAAAATCCGTCAACATCATCCTAAAACAGCGGTTGTCATGACAACTGCGGCCGGCAATGAGGATGTCGCCGTCGCCGCGATGAAGAAGGGGGCGATGGACTACATCACGCAGAAAGGCCTGCGATACGCTGATCTTGGTCGAATCCTCCACCGTGTCACTGAAATTCGAGATCTAACAAATCAGAACATGGAACTGCGCCAGGTAAACCAGATGAAAAACGAATTCATCGCGAACGTCTCACATGAATTCCGATCTCCTTTAACAGTCATCATCGGTTATGCGAATACGATGCAGGACGGAAGCCTCGGACCGCTCAACGACGCCCAAAAAAAGGCGCTCGGCTTGATCGTCGACCGCTCCGAATACCTCTTGGCGACACTGAACAATATTCTTCGCATACGCGAAATCAGAGAGGGCCACAAGCAGTTTCTGCTCCAGCCCGTGGACCTTAATTGTCTTGTCGCCGCCGAAATTGAACGCGCAGGACAAAAAATCCGGCATCGCAATCTCAAGCTGACGACGACATATCCGGAATCTGAAACATACGTCATGGCTGACAAGGAGAGGCTTGGCGACGCGATTGCCAACCTATTCTCCAATGCATGCAAGTTCAGCCCCGCAGGGGGGCCGCTTCAAGTGTCGGTGGTCGTCATGCGTGGCCGCGCTCGCCTGTCGATCACCGACGCCGGTCCTGGCATTCCGCCTGAGATTCTTTCCCGCATCTTCAACACATTCTCCGCCTCCAATCAAGGGCCGACACGAGAGTATCCGGGCCTCGGCCTTGGCCTCCCGTTCTCAAAACAAATCGTAGAGACGATTGGCGGCAGCATTTGGATTGAGAGCGAAGGCAGCGGTAGCGGCGCTACTGCCTGTCTGGAGCTTCCTCTTTCGACAAAAAACGCTCCTCCTGCCATCCTGGAGGGAACCGGCAGCGTGAGCAAAAAGAGGATCCTCATCATCGAGGATAACCACGACCTCGTGGAAGTGCTCATGATGTTCCTTGCGGAGATCAGCCACAACATCTCGATCTCGACCACGCATTCAGGGTTCGAAGCGCTCAAACTTATTGAGGAGGAACTGCCCAACCTCGTCATTCTTGACATCATGATGCCGGGCATGGATGGCTTTGAGGTGCTCTCACGCATTAATCAGTTGCCTTCTAAAAAACGTCCGCCTGTCTTTATGCTGACCGGCTACTCCAACGCCTTCGCTCGCGCCAAGGAAGCCGGGGCCGACGAGGTCATGCTCAAACCGTTCAACAAGAACGCCTTCATCGGAAAAGTCGTTCGGCTTCTCGGCCATGACCAAGAGGAACTCTAAGACCCCGTCCATGCGTTACCGCTCCGTCGTTCTCGTGCTGTGCGGCGGGAAATCAGCTGAGAGTCTCGTCTCGCTTGTCTCAGCACAATGCGTCATTGCCAATCTTGACGCTGAGCACTTCGACGTGAGGCTTGTTCATATCGGCATGAACAACGACTGGGCCGAGATTATGCCGGCAAAGCTCTGCGCTGAAACCGCGACAAATCTGCACCGCGGCGGCAGAGCGCTCGCGCGTCTGCGCAAAGGATCCAGGCGCATCAATCCCTGGAAACTCTTAAACTCCCTGGGACGAGGCGACTGCGTCTTTCCCGTTCTGCACGGTCCTCTAGGCGAGGATGGCACGATCCAGGGCCTCATGGAACTTGCCGACTGCGCCTATGTAGGTTGCGGGGTTCTTGGTTCCGCCGTCGGCATGGATAAAGAGGCGACTAAGCGCATCGCCAAGTCTATCGGCCTGCCGCAGGTTCCATGGGCCGCAGCACGGAGCGTGCGCGAGGCTGAAATCGCGGCGCGCCATATCGGTTTTCCCGTATTCATCAAGCCCGCGCGCATGGGCTCGTCTATCGGCGTGGTTAAAGTCAAAGAATCCGCCGGCGTGGCCACCGCCATGCGCGAGGCCCTGCGCTATGATGATAAAGCGCTTGTGGAGAAAGCGATTCCCGCGCGCGAGATCGAGATCGCCGTGCTCGGCGATCCCTGGGCACCGAAGGGTAATCGCTTTGAACTTAAAACCTCTCTGTGCGCCGAGATCGAGCCGAATGCGGAATTTTATGATTATAAAGCGAAGTATCTCGACCAGAACGGAGCCCGTTTCCTGATCCCTGCGCCGATCTCCTTAAAAACAAAAGCGCTCGTGCGCACAACGGCGCTGGCGGCATTCAGGGCTCTTGACCTGTACGGGCTGTCTCGCATGGATTTTTTTTTACACAAGATAACCGGCGCGGTCTATTTCAACGAGCCGAACACTTTGCCCGGGTTCACGCCGGTCAGCATGTACCCGCGGCTCTGGCGGGAGTCGGGATTATCGACCAAAAAGCTCATTGAGGCCCTTGTCATTTTAGCGCTACGCCGCGCTTCCATCCGACGCAAAATAAGCGCGACGCGCTGATTGTGCGTCAATTGCAGTTCTTGCGGAAAATGTCGCGCCGCCTAACCTCATCACGGGCTCGACGCAACGAGTCGATGATCCGATGAGCGGTGTCGTGGATCCACCGACTCTTCAGAAGCTTGCGTGGATTTACAATGATCCTGACACTGAGCGCGAGCACCATGAAGTGAGTGTATCGTCTCAATTCCAATAAGGCATTGCGACGGTATTACGTTCCGGCGAAGACCGAAGTGACCGCAGTCACAACCTTGACGCCGACTCCGACAGCTGTTATATATCAATCACTATGCTTAAGAATAAAAACATCGCGGTGATCGGCGCCGGGCACATGGCCGGCGCGCTCATCGGAGGCATGGTTAAGTCCGGGCGCGTCTCCGCCAAGAACATCGTCGCCGCGCGGCATAGCCTGGAGGCGCTGGCTGAACTCCATGAGAAATGGGGAGTACAAACCTCAACCGACAACAAGAAAGCGGTCATGGGCGCTGATATTGTAATTTTGGCGGTCAAGCCGCAAATGGCAAAAAAAGTCATGGAGGATTTGGCGGGGTGCATCACAAAGGACCAACTTGTCATCTCAATTATGGCTGGGATCACCACCACCTTGATTAGTCAGGCGCTGAGCATGGACGGCGCCGTCGTGCGGGCGATGCCGAACACGCCTTGCCTTGTCGATGCGGGAGCCACCGCCATCGCCGCCGGCGCACGCGCGGGTGAACGCGAACTAAAACTCGCCGAATCCGTGTTCGGTGCCGTTGGCCTTGTCGTCACCCTTCCGGAGTCAGCGCTTGATGCCGTGACGGGCCTTTCAGGCTCGGGCCCGGTTTATATTTACATGGTCATAGAGGCGCTGATCGACGGAGGAGTCAAGATGGGCATTCCCCGCACGGTCGCGGCGAAACTGGCCGCGCAGACCGTCTTCGGTGCCGCCAAGCTTGTCCTTGAGAGCGGGCGGCATCCGGCAGTTCTCAAGGATGAGGTCACCACCCCGGGAGGAACTGCGATCACCGCGATACATGTCCTGGAAAGCAAGGGTCTGCGCTCCATGCTTATAGACGGCGTTGAAGCCGCGACAAAACGCTCCTCGGAATTGTCGCGGCTATTTGTCGAATAAAGCGTTGGTTCCCGCTCGGCTTTAGGGCTCGCGATTATTTTTTCGCAAGACAGCATGCGCTTGACGGACCGTTCCGGACCTGTTATAAACTCAAGGTCGTCTACCCGGAACGCCGAGCTGGGGCGCTTCCGGTTTTTTATTTACACGAAACCATGCCGCTCGGCCAAATAAAAAATGCCGTTTTGATCACCGCAAAAGAGCACCTCGCTGAGGTGGTCGTTGAACTCGCCCAATGCCGGCGCCTGGCCTTTGACACCGAATCAAACGGTTTTTATGCTCACAAAGAGAAGGTCTGCCTGATCCAGATTTCCTCGCCAAGCGAGGATTTTATCGTTGACCCGATCGCATTCAAGGATATCTCCGCTTTGGCCCCGCTGTTTGCCGACCCCGGGATCGAGAAGTTGTTTCACGCAGGCGAGTACGATGTGCTCTGCCTCAAGCGCGACTACGGCTTCACCTTCGCCAACCTCTACGACACGATGATTGCCGCGCGCATCCTGGGCGCTAAAGAACTCGGTCTCGCTGCCGCCATCGAACGCCATTTCGGTATTGTGATTTCAAAGCGGCTTCAGCGTGCTGACTGGGGCAAGCGCCCATTGACGCACGAAATGATCCGCTATGCGCAAGGCGACACCCATTTTCTGATGCGGCTGGCGGATATCCAGAAGAAGCTTCTCCTTGAGAAAGGGCGCATGGAAGACGCCAAAGAATCTTTCATCGACCTTGCCGCCTTGGAGCCCACTCTTAAGACCTTCGATCCTGAGGGATTTTGGAAGCTCGTCGGGCGCGATATCATCGACGGACATCCGATGGCCGTCCTCAAGGAGATCTGGCTTTATCGTGAAAACCAAGCCCTGTCACGAGACCGCGCGCCATTTCGCGTGATGCCCGAGGACCTGATGGTGCGCATAGCCCAGGCCATGCCGGAGACACGCGCGGCGCTCGCCGCCGTCTGCGGCATGTCGCCCTACATTCTAGAGCGTTTCGGCGCCGGTCTCCTCGCCGCCATTGAGAAAGGCAAAACCGCGCCGCCGATTTCGCGATCGCCGTCCATGGCGCCCAAGCTCAAGCGCCTCTCCGATCTTGAGTGGCGCACCTTCGAGGCGCTGCGCGCCTGGCGCAAAATCCGATCCGGGAATGACGCCGTTGAGCCGGTCGTCATCATGACGACCGGCAATCTGCGCGCGCTCGCAGTCCACGCCTGCTGCAACCATTCCGGAGATCCGCTGAGCCCCCTCTCCGAACTTAAGCGCAACCGCTACGGCTCTGACATCCTTCAGGTCCTAACGACCGCGCGCGCCAACGACAAAGCGGCATAGAATCATTCCCTCTTCTCGGCAAAAGGCTTGCCTTGAATTTATTATGATGAGCGCGGCATGGTTTTAGACCTCTACACCCCGTCGACCTCATCACCGAACCGCAAAGCTCTCGTTTTCAGCATGATGGGGCTTGTGCTTTTTCTCGCATGCGAAGCCATCCTCCTGAGGTCCTATATCCGCACGGATACGCGGCCTCCCTCCTGGGATCAGTCGATCCACATGGAAATTGCCCTCGACTACCGTGACGCAATCAAAGCGGGCCGCTTCTCCGACGCATGGCATCTTGCGCCGAAGCCCGGCATGCCGCCTTTCCCGCCCGCCTACCACCTTCTTCTTATGCATGCCTATAATTCCGCCAATCCTGACCGCGCGGCTCTGTGGGTCAACTGGTTTTATCTGGCATTGCTCTCGATTTCTATTTTCGGCATCGCCTGGCACTTGCGTCCCGATGCAACAGCGCTCGCCGCCGTCATTCTCTTTGTCGCCTCGCCGGCGATCCAAAATCTACTGACGACCCAACTCGTGGACCTGTCGATGGTTGCGCTCGCCGCCGCCGCCTATTGGGCGTTGCTTTCCAGCGCGGAATTCTCGCGCTTAATTCCAGCGCTCGCCTTTGCGATCTTACACTCCCTGGGCATGCTCCATAAGTGGTCATTCTTCAGCTACATGCTCCCGGCGTACTGGATCGTGCTTACCTCATTTCGCGACAAGCGCTCCGCCCTCATTCTAATCCTCTCGGCGACCCTCTCGGCGGCGCTCATCATTCCCTGGTATGCGGCCCACTTGGCGCTGCTTCCTTCACGTCTAGTCCAGGCTTCTTCCGACTTCGCGATTTCACCTCTGACTTTGAGCGCCTGGCTGGTCTACTTCAAGCAAGCTGCGGTTTCGATCGGTCCTGTCGTCTGGTTGTTGGGCGCTATCGGCCTGCTCTCCCCGCAGTACAAGCGCCACTGCGAACACGGCTGGATTCTTCTTGCTTGGTTTCTGACGAGCTATATCTTCTGGACGATCGTGCCGAACCGTCAACTCCGTTTTCTAATGCCCGGCCTCTCTGCCATTGGCATCGGTCTCTGCTCGACTTGGCCCAAGCCTGTGGTTTGGGGCGCTGTGGTCCTCCAGTTCATCACCATGCTGAACTTCTTCGGAGGCTGGGTCGGCCCGGTTAAAATAGGCCTGCCCTACTGCACGCTCGAGTTTTTTGAGAATCATCCGCCGGTAAAGGAGGATTGGAAAACGGAAGAGATTCTCCGTAAAATTGAGGCGGAGCGCAATCACGACGCGCCGTTGAGCAATGTGACGCTGGTTGCCAATGACACCTATTTCAACGCTCCCACCTTCCACTGGATGCAGCGCCGCCTTGGTCTCGAGCAAGTGCGCATGCGCGGCGTCAACCGCCGATTGTGCGAGTTATCGGAGTTTGTTCTTCTCAAGGACCCTCGAGTCGGACCGAAATCCGTCATTTCCGGTCTTCCTGAGGCGGCGGCTGAAATCCGCGAGCCGAATGGCTGGTTCGGCAAGGCCTATGAAGAAATTGCGCGCTGGCCGCTTCCTGACTCAAACAACGCGATCCTCTACCGCCAGCGTCGTGGCCTGAAGAAACCTTATGAGAGAAGGATCCTTAATTCTCAGTATTACACTGCGGGCCAAGTTAACATCAGGGATCTTAAGGCAAATTTAGGCCCCTGGGACCCGGGAAAGTCGATATTCAAGACCCTGCGCCTCAGCATCAGACAGCTCGAAGTTCGTGGGCTCATCCTTAATGGATTGGATCTGGACATGGTCGGCGTCGGCTTCATGCCGATCACGAATTGGGTAGACAAAGACGACTGGGATGATGTTCGCCTTCTACGCCTTGAGCGCCTGCGGATTAAATCGCTCACGGTAAGCGCCGATGAGCTTAAGACATTTCTTCGTCTACGCGTGAAGGGACTCTCCATCAACGAGTTGACGCTTGAAAAAACCGTACGCATTGTCGGCTTGTATAATGGCCAACCGGTGGTCGTCGAAGCGGGAATTCTGCTGCTCGACATGCCGCGTCGGATCAAGATCGATATCCTGTCTGCGCGCCTGGCAGGCATTCCTGTTCCAGTCTCGATATTCCGAGAAATCAAGGAACTCACGGTTCCGCTGTATCCGAATCCGGAAACTCCGTTTATAATAGAACTCTCCGGACTGACGATTGCCGACGGGCGTCTAACGGTCCCTTAAGATTGATTTGGTACCATAATCCTCCAAATGGAAATAGGGATCGTCGGTCTCCCCAATGTCGGCAAGTCCACCATCTTCAACGCCTTGACGTCGGGAAATGCGGCCGCTTCCAACTATCCATTTACAACCATCGAACCCAATGTGGGTGTTGTCGCCGTTCCTGATGGGCGCCTGGGCCGTCTGACCGAGTTGGCCAAGCCCAAGAAGACGATCCCTGCCTCGTGCCGCTTCGTCGACATTGCCGGTCTCGTTCAAGGCGCTGCTTCAGGCGAGGGCCTTGGCAATAAATTTCTCGCAAATATCCGGGAAGTGGACGCAGTCCTGCATATGGTTCGTCTCTTCAAGGACCCGGACGTCATCCATACGATGGGCGGTGTGGACTTCAAGCGCGATATTGACGTCATCGAAACCGAATTAATGCTGGCCGACCTCGAGAGCATATCCAAGCAGTACGACAAGGTCTCGGGAAAGGCAAAATCCGGCGACAAGACCGCCAAAGAGGCGATGACCATCCTCGACGCTCTCAAGAACGGCCTCTCAGCGGGCAAGCCCGTCCGCGCCCTTGGCCTTGACCCAAAAGTCCTCCAAGATTTTTCTTTACTGACCGCAAAACCTGTCCTCTATGTCGGCAATACGGATGAAAATCCGGAGCCCGCCGTTTTGTCCGAGTTCGCGGCCTTCACCAAAGTGCGCGGCGCTGAATCCGTCGTAATCTGCGGCAAGCTCGAAAGCGAGATCTCCCAATTGTCAGGCGAGGACCGCGCTTTGTTCATGCAGGAAATGGGGTTGCAGCAAAGCGGGCTTGAGACCGTCATCGTCGGCGCCTATAAAATTCTTGGCCTGTGTTCTTATTTCACGGTCGGCGTCGAGGAAGTTCGCGCCTGGACCATCCGCATAGGGGACAAGGCTCCGCGAGCCGCCGGTGTCATCCACACCGACTTCGAAAAAGGCTTCATCAAGGCTGATATCTACGGCTACGCGGACATCGACAAGCATGGTTCCGAAGCGGCTCTGCGCGAGAAAGGCCTCATTCGTTCCGAAGGAAAAGAGTACACGGTCAAAGACGGCGATGTCTGCCATTTTAAGTTCTCCAACTGATTTAGCTGCCCGCTGTCGCCA
>CAZGVK010000184.1:0-6166 GCA_964529095.1 uncultured Elusimicrobia bacterium | reverse complement strand
CAGCCTTCCTTCCCAGCAGATAGTCCAACACATGCTTGTTGCAGCCCAGTCCCGCTCTCAAAAGATCGTTGGCACGGGCCGATGTGCCCTCTCGGACGTAGGCCGTCAGCGCTTTCATAAGCGACCATTCCAACCCGGCGTCTTCCTTGTATTCGGAGCGGGCGAGAAGTTCCTCGATTTCGTCAAAGCGTCCGAGATCGCCGAGGCTCGCCAAAAGCGCGCCGCGTATGCCTTGTCCGTCCCGCGGATTAAGCCGCAAAAGCTCAAAATAATGCCCAACGGCAGCCTCGCGGTCACCTTTCGTCCAGAGACAACGGGCAAGATCGCAGCGGGCTCGCATGTACGGCCGTGTCTGCACCATGCCCCAGAAGTGTCCAGCATTTTCGCGAAAGAAGTCCGGCCCCAGGGCGCGCTCCCCGGCGGCCACGGCCTTCTGATAGAGTTCAGCGGCCTGCGCGGGCGTTCGCGCCGTCTCCTCGGCCAGCAACGAGTAGGCGTCGCCGCAGTCCGCGCAGATCGAAAGGGCCTCGCGGGCCATTTCCATGCGCTTGCGCTCATTGCGCTCCTGCCACGCCTCGTACATCAAGTCCTGCGCTTTTTCCCAGGAGTTCGCGGGAGGAGGGGGCGGGATCTTGCCATCGAGCGACTTCCAGTAGGCGTTCGCCTCCTCCGCGGTCTTGAAATTTTTGTCCCGAACGGTTCTGTGGAATCGGGCGGAGATCTGCTCCATGACGAGCCAGGGGACTCTCTGTGATCCGGGCCCGCTGTCCTCCGGCGCGTCCTCGTCCGGGCACACATCCGGGTCTTCGCCCCAGTCCCGCTCAAGGGCTTCCTTGAAGTGCGGCCTCCTCGGTGAGGCGCTCCGCCTCCGTGTCCTTGCGCCGGCTGGCGATCTCCTTTGGGGAATAGAAGTCCATCCAATCATCCGAGTAGGGCCGCGGATTCAGCTTGTTGAGGTCCTTGCGCACCTCGTCCTCGCTATACCAACCTTCCGCCACTCCGGATCTGAGAAGGGAGAGGAGCAGGTCCTCGTGCTCCCGACGGCCGCTATTCAAAAGGATGCAACCCGCGCAAGCGCGCACGTCACGGTCTTCCTTGGAATCGGCCGCGACGCTCGCTATGAAGAGAAAGACCTCCGCGGTATGTTCGGGATGGCGATGGGCAATGGCCGCCATGGACATCAGGGCGGCGTCGCGCAGAGACCAATCCGACTCTTCGTCGCGGGCCACGTTTTTTAGCGGTGGCAGAGCCTTGGGTCCGAGGTGACCGAAAATGGCCGGGATGTCATGCCCGAGCAGATCATTCTCCCGGTAATCCGCCTCTTCCATGGCGATGATAAGAGTCGGGATTGCGGCCTCATCCGCGATGGCGCCCACAAGAACACGGCGTGCGTCGTCGCGCACCAGCCCGCATCCTGCCTGTGCCAGTTGCAACTCTCATCGATGATTGCGGAAAGGGCCGGGATGATCCGCTGGCGCCGGGCAACTATCTCCCAGGCGGCGGCCAAAGGCAGTTGGTCGGACTCGGTGAACAGAAGCTCAATGAGTCGTTCGTCCGGAAGATTTCCGTATTCTCCGTCTTTGCGGACGGCCCGCCCGAAAAGTTTCTTGATGCCAAAAGTCATTTTGCTTTCCGCCCACCGCATTTTACCACAATGGGCGCGCTACCGCTCCTTTGTCGCCCCTTTGCTGCCCCAGCGGTCGCCATGCGTTCCTTTTGTCCCGAGCGTTCCAAAATAAGTTCGGACAGGAGCCGATTTTCTAAGGCGCTTACTGCATTGAATTCGGACCTCAGAAGTCGAATGACTCGGTCGCGAACCTAGCAGTCTCAGAAGGCTTGGTGCTTTGTTCGGGTGCCTTGGGGCCAATTTGGGGCCAAGAGGGTTAAAACCCATTCAATCCCGTTAAACTGGAGGCCCTTCCCATAAAACACAAAACCCACCTTTCGGTGGGTTGAAGTCCTGACATTTCTCGTCTCAGGTTCGAAACTTTTAAATTGGTTGCGGGGGCTGGATTTGAACCAGCGACCTCAAGGTTATGAGCCGCGTAGGAAAACTTCTGCGGCTCTCCGTCGAGGACTCGCCCCTATCTCCACTCGGTTAAGGGGCTAACCTTGTGGCCACAGATAGTATAGCAAAGCCACCGGAAAAATGCGAACTTTCCTAGCCTGCAAGGTTTCGGCGGCGCGGCGAGCGGAGTCGCGTAGCAGAAGTTGTGGGTATAGGCGAACGCCGCAAACACTGAATCAAGCAGCCTATCTGCCTTCTCAGCATCCTTCACGCCGATCGCATAAGGGTTCCCATGGATGAACTTGTGTCGGACATCAGCAAGATTAGTCCAGCCCTGGTAAAGGTCCTCGAACTTAGCCTTCATGACCTCGGCGAATGATAAGCCGGTCACTTCTTTGAACTTGTCACGTTTCCGCTCGAAACTTCGAATCTGGTCGATCTCGTCCTGAGCGGCGTCGTATGCTCTCCCTGCCCTAAGCATGACCTCCAGCAAAAGGTCGTCCAACATACGTTCTAGAAGCGTGATCGTGAGAACAACGACGGTCTTGTCGTCATCCGTCGTATCAGAATGCCCGATGAACTCAACGAAGAGCGACATGGCTTTCTCGGAATCGCGAACGTCGAGGACGTCGGAAATAAACTTGTATATCTGCGCCATGTCGATCTGCCCGCTGAGCCGCAGCTGATACTCCTTCTTTAGGACCTCGTTGAGCAGCAGGATCTTGTCGATTGGGATGTCTCTCCCAGCGATCTTCGCGATGGCAAGCTGGAGGTCTTTACGCCGCTCTTGGCGCTCAGCCGTGGCTCTTGCGAAGTAGCGCTTGGCCATCCCAGTTAGGGTAATCGCCGAGATCTCTGGATACATCTGCCGCGTTCCCTTCGTTCCGCACTTCTCGCAAGCAACATCGATGTTCGTGAGGTCTCCGCGTGACGAAACGAACCGACATTTCGGACACAGATGCTGAGTTAGCGCAACGAGGGTCATATCAACATTAAAGTCATCCCGCTTCATGCTCAAGCTCCTCGTAGACAGTGGGCGATCAGCTAGGCTGATTCTTTCGTTTCTTAGTAAGCCCTGCTTGCTTCGTCCCTTTACCCTTCAGCGCCATGCGGTCAAGATAGATCGCGATGCCAACAGCCGCAGGCAAGGTGGCGTCAAGAAGGCAAACAGAGTCCTTCCCGAAAGCAAGCAGGGTTGCTCCAACGTTCACAACAGCGGCCACTGCGGTATTGCGGGTTCAACCATCCGGAGACCCCAACACGAGCAACGGCAGCAGGTATATCGCCACAATGAGCGCCTTCTCATAAGTGCGGCGCTCGAATATCACATCGAAGAACCAAAAATTTGTTGGCGCCAAGCGCTGGTAGATCGTGATGTCCTGCTTGCTTTCGGGGATCTCCTTTGGCGTGGCGACTACTGCATTAGGAAAGACAGACTCTCTTATTGTCGTCTCGACGCGCGTCGTCAATCCGTCTATCGGCAAAACCCTGAAATTGAATATTCCTGGCGCCTTCGTAAGGCCCAGGCGAATTTCTTTCTTCTCAAACGGGAACGCCAGATTGCTCCGGATCGTCCGGTAAATCATTTCGCTGTTGTTGATGACCAAACGGCATTGGATTTCACCGTCCTTGCTCCCTTGCGTGGGATACCCGATTCCGAAGTAGGGGTAAACAGTTCGACTCTTTAGGCCTTGGTCCAGCAGCTTTTGAAGCGCCGGCATATATTCAATCCAGGATTCGACGGAAAACTTGGCGTCACGTATGGAGCGCCCATCGATCTTAAATTCTTCCAGGCTGGGCTGGAAAGAAACGGGTAGGCCGCCCCAAAACTCCTCGATGGTGGTCTTCCCAAGTTTTACTGCGGCGAGGTCCTGCGTGGTCTCAAAGACTATTCCCGGGGTCGCGCCGTTGAGCGGGAAGTCGTGAAGCGCAAACTCGATGGTAAGGGTTGGTCTTACGCGATGAGGAGTCAGCGTAATCCATGTTTCGGGCTCGCCGACTTGCCCTTTAACAGCCAAGTTCTTCAGGTATTGGGCCGTTGCGGGCACGGTCGCGGCCAAGAGGGTTGCGATCAGAATCGGTCGCCGCATGTGGTTCAACGCCCCGCCGCCTTAAGATTTTTGACGAAATCCTGAAAAGTTCGGCACACTTGGGCGCGATAGGCGGGGTCGGAGCCGCCGCCTGGGCGCTGCTCCTCCACGAGCATGGCGCCCTCCGACTCGGCGGTTTGGAAGTGCTGCTCGAAGTTGCTCAAGAATCGCGTGTACCACTTGGAATGGAAGCGCGCTTGCAGCTTCGGTATTTCCTCCTCGCAGCGCTGGCGCAGCTCGGGATAGTTTGCAAGCAGATCGAACAGGTAGTAGAGGTCCTTGCTCTTCTTGTAGCGAGTCGCACGTTCGACGAAGCTCAGGCCCTTCTGGAAGCAGTAGGCCTCAGGCGTGGCGACGATGGCCTCGACGTCGACTGATTGCCCGTTCGAGGTCTGGTCGGTGATGCGCACCTTCATGTTGGAGGCAAGCAGAACGTCTATGTAGCGCAGCAGCGTAGAAATCACGCCCGCGGGAACGGCGATAGCCTGCCGCTCGTCTCCGCCGCGGCGGGGGGACATGAAGGTCACCTCGATCTCAACGCCGTCCTTCGTCGCCTTGTAGACTGTCTCCTCCGGGCCTTTAGGTCCGAAATGCCCCAGAGAGATGCCGCTTCTTCGGTCGTGCTTGAGGAACGTGCTCAACGACGGGCGCGAGCCGGGCAGAAGGTCGGCCGCGACGGAGATGTCCAGGTCTTCCGTCATCAGCGGAGGATGCTTGGGCCTTGGCGTGCCGAGATAGGTGTGATAGATGAAGGGCACCCAGCCGCCGGAGATCACGAGATCCGACAGGTAAGGCTTCAGCGCGTCGAGCGCCATCAAGAGGCTGTCCTTGGTCTCAGCCAACGGGCGCCTCCAGGTGCCACTTCGGCGCCAGGCGCTTCTCGAAGAGATGTTGCGCCTGCTCCTCGCCCCTGAGCGGATAGAGCCTCAAGTCCAGGTAGAGCTGGACATCGGACGCGACGGGGAAGCCTTCGATCACCTGGGAGCCATAGCGCCCGGCTACTTGGTAATAGGGGCTCACAAGGACCAAATTGCATTCGCTCGGAGCGGCTTCTTCCAGCTTCAGTTCTTGCTTCCAGTCCTCGATGCTGTCCGGAAGGCCATCCGTATAGACGTGAACCTCCTGAAAACGGGCATGGGGGGCCACTAGCGAAGCGCCGGCCTGAAATGAAAGCAACCCCTTATGCTCCTGGAGCGATTTTGAATCCTTAAGTGCCTTCATCACGTCCTCAACGGAGTCGGCCGGGCAGCGAAACCGGTGTTGCTCCTGCTTTCGCTGGCGGTAGAACTCGACCCAGTCCTGGAGAACGTCCTGCGGCCGAAAGAGCTTTAGCTTGCGGCTTTCCGCGCGGACGACGTAGCGCAACTCCTCAAGCCTGTGGCAAATCTGGCTCGCCCAGCCTGCGCTGACGCCCGCCTTCTCCGCGATCTCATTGTTGCCCCAGTAGCGCTCCGGATCGTCCATCATGACGCGCAGCACCAAGGATGACTTGTCCGAAAAGGGGCTGTTGACCTCGCGGAAGCCATGGGCTTTTCTTTCGCGGGAACGCTGGTCGATTAGAAGGCCCGGCGCCTTGATCCAAGCGTTGCCCACAAGGTCCACGAAGCATATCTTCTCGCCGCGCAGAAACTCCTGCCGCTGGGGGCTCAAAGACGGCGCCGCTAGAAGCGGTATCGCCCGCTTTCCCTGGGAGACGGCTTTCAAGCGCCGAACATTCTCATTGAAATGGACGCTGGAGCGGCTTAGAAGCGCCTCCCCTGAAAATACGTTCTGCCCAATCCGAAGCTCGAAGTCCGGCCCGGCCGCGCGGTCGTTAAGACGCCATGACAGCGCGGCCTGGCCCACAAGCTGGGCCAAGCGGCTCTTCAGGTGCTTTTCCAGGAAGTCTAGTTGATTAATTCTCTTTAAATAACTAGTTTGGTGTACACCAAATAGATAGCAGATAGAACACTATCTGTCAATGGCCCTCGAAGGGACCGGGGCGTTTACAACTTTGTAAACACAAGCCAGGCCGCATGGTTGCCCGGCTTTATATCAGAAAAAGGTACCTTTTTTTCTGACATAATCA
>CAZGVK010000183.1:0-2926 GCA_964529095.1 uncultured Elusimicrobia bacterium | reverse complement strand
CGACGCAGCGGCACGCGTTCATCGATTTTTTGGCTGGGGCCGTCTTGGGCTGGGCGGCCGCGGCCTTTGCCGATTGGAATGACCTGGCTTTCCTTCAGAGGGACGATCCCTGGAGCGCCCTGCGTCACGAGTTCGGGGAGCTACGCAACCTGCTGGCGGGCAACCGTCGCGCGCTCTGGGACAGATCCTACGCCTCCGGTCACTGGGACTTTCTGGACTCGACGGATCAGCGGCCGCGTCATTACGCGATCGCGGGATTTTTGGCCGACCGGCTTCCACGCGAAGGGGGGCGTGTTCTGGACGCGGGCTGCGGACTGGCCACTCTCTACCCGCTCCTGCGCGGGCGCCTAGCCGAATACGTCGGTCTCGACCTATCCGCCGAGGCTATTAAGAAGGCGGAGGCAGCCTATGGGGCGGAGCCTGGCGTCAGTTTCACACACGAGGCGTTCGAGAAATTTAAAGGTGCCGGGTTCGACGCGCTCGTTCTCAACGAGGTGCTCTATTATTACCCGCTGTCCGAAATCGAGAAGATCTTTGCTCACGCTCTTTCACGGCTCCGTCCGGGCGGCGTGCTCATCGTATCCATGAACCGGAACTTCAAGGCGCGCCTGATCTGGCGGAAACTTGAGCGGGTCGCGCCTGCCGAGCAGGGTATGCGCGTCCACAACCTGCGCACCGGCAGCTACTGGACGGTCAAGGTCTATCGTCATATGGAAATACTGGAGGTCAAAGCATGAACACAAGGAATCGCATCGTCACGACTTTCGCGGTCCGGGGGAAAGAAGGTTCTTTCATGGGGAGAACGATATTAGTTGTGTTGTTCACTCTGGCCGGTAGTTCCGTATCTGTATGGGCGCACGGCGGTGGTGGCCACTCGGAGCCGTCGCAGAGCGGCAACCCAGCAACGGAGCAACGCGAGGCCGAGAGCCGTCGGCGTTCGCGCATCGAGGCTCTTCAGGAAAAGATCGACAAGCTCGAGAAAAAGCTCGAGGACCCTGCGCTGCCGGCGAAGAAGCGCGCTAAGCTCGAGAAAAAGCTCAAAAATCTGTTTGATAAGAAAGACAAGTTGCTTGATGAGCGCTAATAGCGCTCGACTGGAGTTTCGGAAGCTGCAAGATGCGTTGATAAGCAAGATCGTCGGACAGGAGAAAACATGAAGAACATACTGAAGATGCTGATCGTGGCGCTCGTCGTTGCCGTGCCTGCTGCAGCCCACGAAGGTCACGAGGCTGCGGTGACTCTCAAGGCGGGTCGGTATACGGCGACCGTCAAGGCGCTCGTCTGCGGCGCTTGCGCCCCCGAGGTGAAGAAAACCGTAGCGTCGTTCCCTGGTGTTCGGGATGTCGTCGTCGACAAAGATAAGTCGGTGTTGTCCTTTTCTGTCAAGAAGGGCAAGAGCATCAACGTAGCCAAGCTGCAGGCGGCCCTCAAGGCGGCGTCGGATAAAATGGGCATGGGAGCGGACTATTCGCTAAACGACATCGAGCCCGCGGCGAAACCGGCGGCCTCGCAGCCTGGCCCGAAATAGGCTTCGGAATGCTCTATGGATGCGAGTCGTGAAGCAGTTCGCGCTCCTGGTCATCGCGGCGGCGGCCTTGGCTCAAGGCTGCGGTTATATGCAGCCGTATACCGAGTCCGCCGCCGCGCAAGACAGATGGCGCGATCCGCAAAGCCAATGGAGCGTGCACCGCGGGAATCTCGAGATCAACTTCAGTGTCAAGCCTCAAGCGCCGAATGAAACGCAGGAAGCCGAGCTTGAAATCTCGATCGTCGATCTCTCCGCCTCGCCTTTGAAGGCGATTGCCAACGCCCGCATCAATGGTACCGCGTCGATGCCGCGCAAGCCCGGACACATCCATGTGCTCGACTTGACGACCCTTCACCAGGAGATCGCTCCGGGCGCCTACGGCATGCACGTGACCTTTGGCATGGGTGGTCAGTGGCTCGCCGAGTTCCGTATAACGCTGCCGGACGGGAGGATTCTCAAAGAGGACTTCCCCTTTGTTGTTTCTGGTTCGGAGCAGGCACCCTGGGAGAGGAAGGGCAAGCGATGAAATTATCCGCGATCTGCCTCATGGCGGTGATCATCGGTATTCTGCCATTACGCGCCCACGAGGGACCGCATAAGTCCGCCCCCGGCGTGATTCTGAGCAAGGAGCAGGCCCTCGCACGGGCATTTCCCGGCGCGACGGTTGAACGCAGGACCGCGTTCCTTACCGAAGACCAAGCAAATGCTGTGGCGCGCACGGCCGCAACGACACAGACGGAGCGAATGGTGGCCTATTACGTCGCCGAAGCCAGTGGTTCCATCCGATATGCTTTTTTTGATCGCCACCGCGTGGAAAAAGATTACGAAACGGTGATGGTCGTCGTTTCGGAAGGCAGGGTCAGATCGGTGATGATACTCTCGTTTGGCGAAGCCGGCGACTACTTGCCGACGGACGACTTCTTGAAGACCTTCTCCGGCAAGCGACTGGAGGAAATCCGCTTGCCGCCGACCGGGATGGGCCCTGTAGCGGCAACGCTTGCCCGTCAGGCGATCGCGACATCGGCGCGTCGGGCCTTGGCGAATCTTTCCATTATAAAATCATGAGCAGGAAAATTGAATGACTCTCATGGGCCAAGTTGGATAGCTGCGGGATTGTTTTTGGACACCCGTAGCCACCTATGCCAGAAATGACCGTTATGCCAGCTCAACCGTGAGTAAGACCGAAAAGGAGAACTTATGATGAGCATGCCTGCTTCTAAAACATCCGCGGAAGAGCGTGGAGGCACGCTTGCCGATTACCGTCCGCTGATCGTACTCGTCATTATATCCGTCGCCGTTGCCTGCGCGCTAACGTTCCATGGTAACGGTGCGATGATGGATTGGATGCATTACTTCATGGGCATATTTCTGATCATTTTTGCGATGCTCAAACTTTTT
>CAZGVK010000182.1:0-2817 GCA_964529095.1 uncultured Elusimicrobia bacterium | reverse complement strand
ACAAATATAACCGATAAAATGGGTGGCTACGGAGGGATTGGTGAATATTTTACAGAAGAATTCGGACTACGAATTGATGGGCGGGCCGTGGAACTTCAGTCTAGATCGCTGTTCATGAAGGCATGGCGCAGGCTTTGATGTTCAGCGTCACAGCCTCAGTCCATTGGCGCAAGTCGTGGCGCGAGTTGGCGCAAGTTCTGGGCTTGGGATGCCTGAAAAAGGCAGTTTTCAAGCAAATCTTAACACCAGACGCACCGAGCCAAAAATCAGTATTTGCATTGTGATTGTCGACTAAATTCTAATTACAAACGCTTCCACCAGGCAGTTATGCGACACCCTCATATGCGACAAAAGTATTTGAGACTGTCGCATTACCCGGCCTTCGGCCCAGCCACGTAATACCGTCCTCGCCGGTTTCCCTTGGCCACAAGCCAGCCCGCTTCCAGCAGGCTCTTGACTCGCCGCAGGGCGGATTGCCTATCGAGCCCCCAGATGCGGCGAAGATCGCCGTTAACGAGACGCCCTTTCCCCGACAACGCCTCGGCCAAGCTTTGAAAATCTTCGGTAGGCGTTCCCAGCTCTTCCTGGGCCAACCGATACACCCGTCCTCCCTTCTTCTCAAGACGGATCAAGCCTCCGCGTATCAATTCCTTGATGTCTTGGGAGGCGGTGTAGATATCGAGAGCCGCGAGTTTTTGGTATTGAGCACTCGTGAAACGGCCCTCTTGTTTCCGAGCCATGGCAAGAAGGCGCATTTGGTTCTGGCTCAGTTTCTTATCCTTGAATTTGGCCAGCCAGGCGCGCGTCTCTTCGTCCCAGACCATGGAGTTCCGCAAGGAAACCGTGATGAAGCCCTGCGGCTTCTCCGCGAACTCAGGCTTATGTAGGCCGCTGCCTTCCATGGCCTGGAACATCCTGGGCACGCCCTCGCCCACCTCCCGCATCAGCCCGACGATGACCATGGAGCGAACGATCAGAGGGTTGCGCGAGGCGTGGCCGCCGGCTCCCTTGCGCAGGATGTCCAGGGTGATCGGCGGGGCCAGGCTCCCGGGGGAGACTACCTCCAGGCGATCATCGTAGTGGTGGACTTCCAGCGGGGTGCCGCGCAAACCGTAGTCCCGGTGCGCGATGGCGTTGACCACGGCCTCTTGCCAGGCGTACTGCGGGTATTCCGCATTCTCGGAGAAGAAAAGGTCGTGGAGCACCTGGCGTTGGCCGATGTGCGGCTTGATCGTCTCGACGACCTTCTCCGAGAGCTCAGCGAGAGGGGCCGATATCCTCTCCCGTTGGACGATATTGAGCTTGGCACCGTGCTCGCGCTGTGTGCCGCGGAACCGGATGTATTCGACGTAGGCTTTCTCATGCCAGCGTTCCGGGTCCTTGGCGAACAGCAACAGGGCCGCGAAGCTCAAACGCGCGTCGCCGTTCTGCGGCTCCGCCAGACGAAGTTCGATCAGGGCCTGCTTGGCGGAGATGCGAGGCCGAAATTTCTCGGCGACCCGCTGGACGAGGTCCTCGCGCAAATCCGCCATGCCGGCACCGGGGACGAAAGCGTGTTCGGTCAGGCTTTGCTTTCTTGAGGGCCTTGGCATGGGCGATCCAGTTGGCGTCCATGGGCCTGTTCTGGTCATGGTCGCGGTAGAGATACCTGCCGGCGGTCGTGCGATGGGTGACAAGGGACGGGCCGGTCTCGAAAAGGAGAACTTTCTGACCGCCGCAAAGAAATATTTCCGGTTTGGCCGAGAGCGGTGGGTCGATCCGGGACGAGGGTATCTCGAGGATTTTGGCCAACTGCTTGTCGTTGAAAGGCAGGCCGGAAGGCGTCCCGTCGTCGTCGAGACCAACAAAGAGTTCCCCGCCGTCCGCGTTGGCAAAAGCGACCAGGGTCTCGGCGATCTCGGCGGAGACCTTCTTCAGCGGGAGGGGTTTGGGCGTTTTGGTGCGCTTGTTGAAGCAGGATTTGCGCTCGAGGAATTGGCCTTCCGGGCTGCTTCGAAAGCGCTCTGGAAGTGTATTCATCAACTATGTCCGGGCAACTGCCCTCACCATTTGAAGATTCTAGCGAATTTGGCCGAGGTTGGGCTGCGCCCAAAAAAACGCGGGGTCCTCCATTTGGAGAGCCCCGTTCCGTTCTTCAGATAAAATTCTGCTCGGATTGGACAAACTTCGCAACTGGCTCCGAGACCCCGAAGGTGTATTCCGCGGAATTGCCTAGCTGAAATCGATGGAATCCGTTCAGGCGGCACCTCCGCGTTCGGGTAGCGGAACAAATTCCCCCGCGTGACGAATCGGGGCCTACCCACGGATCGCTGCATCATCCAGCATCTTGACACATGGGGGCACTTCGCCGGAGCCCCCGTTCAAATAGGCCTGTGGATTTCCGCGATCTTCGAATTCCAATAGTTGACGTACGCTTCGTATGCTCTAACCGAGGTCAATAAGGCGAGATGCTGCTCGGCGCCGATGCGAAGGGCGGGGATTGTCTTTAGCCCTTCCCGGCCGGCCTTTTCCACACGATGGTTGCCATCGATCACGTTGAAGCGCCCAGGACTGATCTCGGCGAGAATGATGGGTTTTGACAAATCCGCGCGTTGAATGGTTTCCTCGTCCAGCATCTCCGGCGAGTAGCCTCGAAGAGGCTCGACCTCCGCATTTTCCACGGGGAATCCATCGGGATTTGCCTCGATGAAAGCCAGCATCTTCGTCACGTTGAACTCAAAGATGCCGTTGGGATACAGTTCGTCGCCATCGTCTACCGGCAGGGGCGTAAAGGCCTTATCGAGGTTTAGTTGCCTCGGCCGGTCTCCAGCGGAGCCT
>CAZGVK010000181.1:0-22590 GCA_964529095.1 uncultured Elusimicrobia bacterium | reverse complement strand
GTCATACTGGAAGGATAACCATTTTCCCCATCCTTGCGGGCGGGGGCACGGCTTGCCAGGAATAAAGACAGTTCCGATCTAGGGTGTGGAAAAAAACGCCGATTCTGTGTGCCACGACAACACGCAGGAAACGCACCTGCCCGATAATGGACCTCTTCGCTACCCTGTCAACTTCAGACCCATTGACAAATGGTAGCAATATGCTACCGAGGCTGGGTCAGAGGACCGACATTACGGGGTCGCACCCCAGCGATCTGAGCTGCCCGTTTCGAAAGGTCGGCGTCTTCAAGAACGGTCATCCGGCAGAAAAGCCTAAAGCCGCGCCGGATTGGTTCGCTGTCATCGGCAGGAAGGACTATTAACTAAATACGGCGATTTGGAAATATTGTAAAACTGAACTTCAGCGGGTAAGCGGGTAAGACTAAAAATTGACAGTCCGGGAGAGAATTCATAGAATCCCTCGTCGCTTAAATGGTGGACGAGAAAAAAACAACCGGAAAGGACGAACCCGGCGGCATCGCGGTAGCGCTGAACATCGGCTGGGAGCTGGTTGCCTTCACCGGACTCTCGTTCTGGCTGGGCTATTGGCTTGACGCACGCTTCCGCTCGTCGCCTTGGGGAGTTCTCGTCTTGACCCTCTTGGGGATATGCGTTGCTCTTTATCGAATCATCCGGACATACAGCAGTCATGCGGAAGGGAATTAAAGCCGCAGTTGAAGGCGCTATTCTCGCTCTTTTTTTTTCCGTAGCGGCCGGTTTCATCTGGAGGGCATCGGCGCTTGTCGTCGGCATCAGGATTGGCATCGCCGTGGCATGGGCGGTCGCAACGGCAAGCGTTATGTGGCTTATTTGGGCGCGCGAGCGCTCAATGGAATCGTTTTGGTGGGCGTTCGGCGGCGGGATGGCTTTGCGTGGTGCGGCCTTGGCGGCGTTGGCGGTCTGGGGCCTTCAACGAACGGTCCCGGCACTTGAAAGCCTGCTCTTGTCATATGGGTTCATGGTTCTGGCGTTGTTGCTGACGCTGGAAATGAGATACTTAAGGTTGGAGCAAAAATAACTATGTGTTTCTGTATGCCGATGCTTCTCTCGCGCCTTGTTCGGGTATCGCCTCGACTTCCAAAATTCACGAAGTTATTATTGCGCCAACCTTTAAGACTGAAATAAATGGGATTTGAACACGTTCTCTCGCATCATCTAATCGACCACAAGATATTCCACTTGATGGTTGGCCCGCTGGATATAGGGCTGTCTCCGCTCATTCTCACGATGTGGGCCGCCGCCTTGATGATCGTCGTTACGCTCAGTCTTGCCGCGCGCTCGCCATCTCCCCTCTTGCGCGGCGCGATGGAGTCTGTGGTGCTGTTCGTGCGCGACGAGATGGTGTCGCCGATATTCGGGCGCCACACCGCCGCCTACCTTCCCTACTTTCTGACCTTGTTTTTTTTCCTATTGACCTGCAATCTCCTCGGCCTGGTGCCGGGTGCCTCCGGCGCCACGGCGAACATCGCGGTCACCGCGTCTCTGGCGATCTGCACGTTCGCGCTGATACAGTTTGCCGGGGTGCGGGAGCAAGGCTTCGTCTCTTATGTGCTGCACATCGTGCCCGGCGGCGTGCCCTGGTGGTTGTGGCCGTTGCTGTTCGTTATTGAGGTTTTTGGCATGGTCGCCAAGTGCATTTCCTTGTGCATACGGCTATTTGCAAATATGCTCGCGGGCCATGTCGTATCGCTTGCCTTCCTGTTTTTAATTTTCATCTTCGCGGAGATGAGCAAGGCCGCAGGCTTCGGAGTGTCGCCGGCGGCGGTGGGCCTGGCGCTGTTTATCATGCTGATGGATGTGCTCGTCTCGTTCTTGCAGGCCTACATCTTTACATTTCTGACGGTTCTGTTCGTCGGCGCATCCGTTCACCCGCACTAGCGGAGGTTGCACCCGGCCGTCTTTTGACGTGCCGAAAGAAGAAAAAGGGGTTAAGATAAATGGAATCAATCGGCATGTCGTATCTCGGAGTTTTTATCGGCGTGGGCTTGGTGCTTATCGGCGGCGCGTACGGCATCGCGCGGCTTGCCAGCGCAGCGCTCGAAGGCGCAGCCCGTCAGCCTGAAGCTCTGGGGAAACTGCAGATCATGATGATCATTCCGGCCGCGATGATCGAAGGCCTGGGTCTATTGGCATTGATCATAGCGCTGCTGGCTGCGCTGGCGATCAACAAGGGTGTGCCGGTCTCGGGTTCAGAGAATGTCCCCGCAGCCGCCGCCGCGCACTGACTTGACAGTCTCTCGGGCGGCGCTGTCCACCGCCCGAGAGACGCGATTTAATAGAACGCGGGAGTATTAAGAAAATGGATAAGCTGATTGTTCCGGATCCTGGATTAATGTTCTGGACCATCGTCACTTTCTTCTGTCTGCTGTTGATCCTCAAAAAGTCCGCCTGGGGGCCGCTGCTGAATGCCATTGAGGAGCGGGAAGGACGCATCAAGGCTGACCGCGAGGGCGCCGAAAAAGCCCGTTCTGAAGCTGAGCGCATTCAGCGGGAACTGATGGGCCAGTTGGCTGACGTTCAGATCAAAAGCAAGGAGCTTCTTGCCGCAGCCGCGAAAGATGCAGAGGCCCTGCGCGCCAAACTCAAGGCCGAGGCCGAAGCCGACGCTCAGGCGATCAAGCTCAAGACTTCCTCAGAGCTTGCCGTCGAGAAGGATAAGCTCGTTGGCGTCCTTCGCAAGGAAGTCGCCTCTTTGTCTCTTCTTGCCGCGGAAAAGCTCCTGCGGAAGTCTGTCGATGCGGGCGTTCAAAAAACGGTGCTCGAAGAGTTTTTTAAAGATCTCGATTCCGGGAAAAAGACGGTGAACAACTAAAATGCAGGCCTCAGATCGCGTCCTGGCCGGCCGCTATGCGGCGGCTCTTTTCATGGCCGCGACGGCCGGAGGCGAAGAGCAGAAAGTTTCGGAGGATCTCGGCTCTGCGCACAAGCTTTTGCTTGACGCGATGGCCGCATTGCGCCACCCGCGCGTGCCGCCGGTGGTCAAGAAAAATATTCTTGCCGACGCGCTTGGCGGCAAGGTCGGCGCGACGACGCTTAAGTTCTTCAATCTTCTCGTGGATAAGAAGCGCTTCGATCTAATGGTTATGGTGGCCGCCGTTTACGCGAAATTGGCTGTGGAGAAGCGGGGCGCCGTGAAAGCGCACGTGCGAACCGCGGCCTTGCTCTCGCATGAGTCGCAACAACAGTTGGCCGCACGACTGAAGATATTGAGCGGCAAAGAGATTGAACTTGACGTAAAAGAAGATCCGGAACTGATCGGCGGCATCACCGTCAAGATCGGGGACTGGGTCCTTGATTCGAGCCTGCGCGGACAATTGCGCCGGCTCCGGGAGAGTTTTAACTAACATGGCCATCAGACCGGAAGAAATCACCGCCGTCATTAAGCAGCAGATCGAAGGCTTCTCTAATTCGACGGAACTCAAGGAAGAGGGTTCGGTCTTGCAAGTCGGCGACGGCATCGCCCGCGTCTACGGCATCGAGAACGCCATGTCGGGCGAACTCCTTGAGTTCCCCAACGGCGTGATGGGCATGGTCCTTAACCTTGAAAAGGAAAATGTCGGTTGCGTTCTTTTTGGATCCGATACGCTTGTCAAGGAGGGCGACCCTGTCCGCCGCACCGGCAAGATCGCCCAGGTTCCAGTCGGCGAGGCCATGATCGGCCGCGTCGTAGACGCGCTCGGTCGCGCGATTGACGGCAAGGGGGCTATTAAGACGACGAAGTCGCGCGCGATCGATATCGTGGCGCCCGGCGTCATGGAGCGCGCTCCCGTCGTCGAGCCCCTGCAGACCGGCGTCAAAGCCATCGATGCCATGATTCCGATCGGCCGCGGCCAACGCGAACTGATCATCGGCGACCGCCAAACCGGAAAGACCGCAATCGCCATCGATACGATCATCAACCAGAAGAACCAGAAAAACCGCCCGATTTGCATCTATGTGGCTGTCGGCCAAAAGCAGTCGACCGTCGCCTCCGTCGTACAGCAACTCCAGGATGCGGGCGCCATGGACTACACGATCGTGGTCGCGGCCGGCGCCTCTGAGCCCGCGCCCATGCTTTATATCGCCCCCTACACCGGCTGCTCTATCGGCGAGGAGTTCTTATGGCAGGGGAAGGCGGTCCTCGTGATCTACGATGACTTATCTAAGCACGCGGCGGCTTACCGCCAGCTTTCCCTGCTGTTGCGCCGCCCTCCGGGCCGTGAAGCCTACCCCGGCGATGTGTTCTATCTGCACAGCCGCCTCCTGGAACGCGCCTGCAAGCTGTCAAAGGAAAACGGCGGCGGCTCGCTCACGGCCTTGCCGATCATCGAGACCCAGGCCAACGACGTTTCAGCCTTCATCCCGACAAATGTGATTTCGATCACCGACGGGCAAATCTATCTCGAATCGAATCTCTTCTACTCCGGCATCCGCCCTGCCGTCAACGTCGGTCTCTCGGTATCGCGCGTCGGCGGCGCGGCGCAGACCAAGGCGATGAAGTCCGTTGCCGGTCGCCTGCGCCTGGATATGGCGCAATACAACGCGCTGGCCGCTTTCGCGCAGTTCGGCTCCGAGCTGGACGCGTCCTCGCAAAAACAGCTTGCGCGCGGCGAACGACTCGTTGAGCTCCTCAAGCAGGGCCAGTATGTTCCGCTGAGCGTCGAGCGGCAGGTCCTTGCGATCTATGCGGGCACCAACGGGCTCGTCGATGAAGTTCCGGTTAAGGACGTGCGTCGCTATGAGGCCGAACTCTATGCCTACGCCGAGGCTCGCCATGCCGCGACGATGCTGGAGCTTGCCGACAAGAAGGTCATCGATGACGCCTTGAAGGTCAAGATCGAGTTCCTGCTCAGGGAATTCAAGGCCGCGTTTAAGTGATGCGCCGCTCTCTTCTCGCCGTCTATCTGCTCGCCTCGCCGTTCTTCGTAGCGGCTATTGCGTGCGCCCAGGAAGAGGGAGGACTTCTCAGCGGCTCGCTCATCGAGGCGCTGACGGTAGTCGGCAAGCCGGATCTTGGCGGGGTATTCACCTATGTCGGCGACAAGAACGCGCCGCGAGCGTTTGCGGACCTCATCGCGCGCGACGCAAAGGCGATGAAGCGCTACACGGCCAAATTGACGGCTGATCTCAAGGCCGCAGGCGGCCTCACCGCCTGGGATCACGAGGTGTGCGCTACTCTTGTCAACCACTATGCCGGGCCGGCTTTGCCCGGGATCAAGAAGCCTAACGCCAAGGAATTCAAGGCGCTCAATGACTGCGTTCTCGCGCCGCTCCTGGATTTACAGGCAATCGTCTCGCGGAGGCGGCGGTGAGTTCCCGCGCGCGTTATCGCGCGCTTGTCACCGGCGGCGCTGGATTTGTCGGATCCAACATATGCTGGGAACTGATCGCGCGCGGCTGGCAGGTCGTAGCGCTCGATGACTTCTCCGCCGGCGCCTTTGAGAATCTGCGCGGTTTTCCCGGGGATGTCATCACCGCCAATTTCGGCGACACGTCCTATTGGAATGCACGCGTCGGCAAGATTGATGCCGTCTTTCACCAGGCCGCGATCAGCGATACGACGGTGATGGACCAAGTGCTTATGATGAAGGTCAACGTGGAGTCATTCCGCGATCTCCTTGTCTGGGCCGGCAAGGCCAAGGTCAAGAAGGTTGTCTATGCCTCCTCCGCCGGAACCTATGGCGACGCCACGATCCCGCAGAGCGAAAACTCCGCAGTACGCCCGATGAATGTGTACGGCTTCTCCAAGTGCGTCATGGAGACCGTCGCCGATCAGGCCAAAGGCGTGAAGGCCGTGGGCCTGCGCTACTTCAATGTGTTTGGCCCGCGCGAGGCGCATAAGAACAAGTCCGCGAGCATGATCTGGCAATTGGCCCTGCAGATGAAGTTGGGACAACGTCCGCGTATTTTTGAAATGGGCGGGCAATACCGCGACTTTATCTATGTGAAGGACGTCGTCGACGCGAATATCAGCGCCTTTGAGAAGGCAGGCCCCGGCGTCTATAACGCCTGCACCGGCCGCAAGACGGATTTTAACGGCATCGTGTCGGCGCTGAACGCCGTTCTCGGCACGAGCCTACAGCCTGAATATATCAAGAATCCCTACTCGTTCTATCAGAATGAGACGCTCGGCGATCCCGCGAAAGCGCAAAAAGAATTCGGCTTCCGTGCGCAGTGGACTCTCGATCGCGCCGTATCGGACTATTTCGGAGTATAAAAACAATGGCGTCCCTGAGAGAAATTCGCCGCAAAATTAAATCGGTGAAATCAACCGAGCAAATCACCAAGGCCATGAAAATGGTGGCGGCCGCGCGCATGCGCAAGGCACAGCTCGCGATTTTAGCCGCGCGCCCGTTCGCATCTAAAATGGAACGCCTGGTTCGAGATCTGGCGCTGCTCGAGGCTCACTCGGATATTGCTGCCAAGAGGGAGGTTCGCATTCACCCGTTTTTTGACAAACGTTCCGTGGGCGCTGAACTGCTCGTTCTTGTCACCGGCGACAAGGGCCTGTGCGGCGCCTTCAACTCAAACATCATCCGCGCGGCCCTTGACTGGTTTCGCCAGCGCCGCGAACAGAAGGTCTGCTGTGTTGCCGTCGGCCGCAAGGGCCGCGATCTCGTTGGGCGCATCCGCGGCCAGGAGATCGAGCTCGTCTCTGAGATCGTCGGCTTATTTCCGAAAATCACTTTCGCCCACGCTGAGCTTGTCGGCCAGGCAGTTCTCAATGCCTATCTCAATAAGAAGGCGGCGAAAGTGACCGTCCTTTACAACGAGTTTAAATCCGTCGCGACCCAACGTCTCCTGCTCGCTGACCTCCTCCCGATTCCAGTGCCGCAAGCAGCACCCCAGACCGCGGGGCTGCCCGACTATGGCTTTGAGCCCTGCCGCCAGGAGCTGCTCTCAGCGCTTCTGCCTCGCCATCTCAAGGCCCAACTCTACCGCATCCTGCTTGAATCGCAGGCCGCCGAGTTGGCCGCGCGCATGAACGCAATGGACGCCGCCTCCAAAAATGCAAAAGAATTACGCGAATCTTTAAACCTGCACGCCAATCGCACCCGCCAGTCCCTGATCACCAAGGAAATCGCGGAGCTCGTTGGCGGGGCTGAGGCCTTGGCCGCTTGAAGAGAGACGCTATGACCGCCAAAATCGATGGGGAGAATAAATGAATATCGGAAAAATAGTCCAAGTCATCGGTCCCGTCGTCGACGTTGAGTTTCCTTCGGGAAAGCTTCCGGCGAACTACAACGCGCTCAAGATTAAGATGCCGGGCGAGAATGGATCTGGAGCGACGTTGACCGTCGAGGTGGCAAGCCACCTTGGAGATAATATCGTGCGCACGATCGCAATGGCTGCAACCGAGGGTCTGACCCGAGGCACGCCCGTGGAAGACACGGGCGCTGCGATCACCGTGCCCGTAGGAAAGGCATGTCTTGGCCGATTGATGAACGTTCTCGGCGAGGCTAAGGATAACCTGCCTCCGATCAAGTCCGCCACGTGGCTTCCGATCCATCGCGAGGCGCCGAAGCTGACCGAACTCGTCACCAAACCGCAGATATTTGAGACCGGGATCAAGGTCGTCGACCTGCTTGCGCCGTACATGAAGGGAGGCAAGGTCGGGCTGTTCGGCGGCGCCGGCGTGGGAAAAACCGTGACGATTCTCGAACTCATCAACAATGTCGCCAAGGAGCATGGCGGCGTCTCCGTGTTCGGCGGCGTCGGCGAACGCTCGCGTGAAGGAAATGATTTGTATCGCGAGATGGAGGAGGCGAAGCTTTCTGACGGAGCGCCCGTTCTATCGAAAACCGTGCTGGTGTTCGGCCAGATGAACGAGCCGCCCGGGGCCCGCGCCCGCGTCGGCCTCACCGCGCTGACCCAGGCCGAATATTTCAGGGACCAGGAAGGTCAAGATGTCCTTCTTTTCATCGACAATGTATTTCGCTATGTGCTTGCCGGCGCTGAAGTCTCAGCGTTGCTTGGCCGGATGCCCTCGGCCGTTGGCTACCAGCCAACGCTCACGACCGAGATCGGCGCCCTCCAGGAGCGAATCACCTCCACCAACAAGGGCTCGATCACCTCGATTCAGGCCGTCTATGTGCCTGCCGACGACCTGACTGATCCCGGTGTTGCCAATACCTTCACCCATCTGGACGCGACGACCGTTCTCTCGCGCCAGATCGCGGAACTCGGCATTTTCCCGTCGGTTGATCCGCTTGAATCCACCTCGCGTATTCTTGACCCCAACATCGTCGGTGCGGAACATTACGATGTCGCGCGCGGCGTGCAGAAAATACTGCAGCGCTATCGCGATCTCCAGGATATTATCGCCATTCTCGGCATCGATGAACTCTCCGAGGATGACAAGCTGGCCGTGTCCCGCGCCCGTAAAATTCAAAAGTTCCTGTCCCAGCCATTTTTCGTGGCGCAGCAGTTCACCGGCCGCGTCGGGAAATACGTAAAACTCACGGACACCATCGCGAGCTTCAAGGGCCTGATCGAAGGCAAGTATGACGCCCTGCCTGAGCAGGCGTTCTACATGTGCGGCGGCATTGAAGAGGCCGTCGCCAACGCCGAAGCGCTGAAGTAATACATGTCCACAAAACGCCTGACGCTCGAACTGGTGACCCCGGAAAAAGTGACGTGGTCCGCCCCGGCGGACTTCGTCGTCCTCCCGGCGCATAATGGCGAGATGGGCGTTCTGCCGGGCCATCGGTCTTTTCTTGTTCAACTCATGGCGGGAGAATTGCGCGTAACGGTCAACGAGGAAGTGAGCCGTTTCGTGGTTTCCGGCGGCTTTGCGGAAATCAAGAATGATGTCATTTCCTTGTTTGCCGAGGCGGCCGAGGATGCCGGCCAGATCGACGCTGAGCGCGCGCGTCAAGCGCTGGAGAAGGCGAAGGCATTGGTCAGGTCCGGCCTCGATCCGATGCAGCTGGCGCAGATGGAGGCGGCAATGCGGCGCGCGCAGGTTCGCCTGCGGCTAGTGTCTCGCGGCAAAACGACGCATTAGGCGACAATGGCTAGCCGACTTGAATTTTCAGCCCCCCCGCCCCCCTCCATCGAGGGCAATCACAGCAAGATTATCCGCAAGTCGGCCGGCTTTGAATGGGCGGACGTGGCGGTTGAGCAGTACAAAGCCGATACCGCAACCTGGCAGGGCATCACGCGCCGCGAGTTGATCGGCAAGCGCGGGGAAACCACCCAGTTCCATGTCCGCTATTTTGAGATTAAGCCCGGCGGCTACTCAACGCTCGAAAAGCACGAGCACGAGCATGTCGTCATCCCGATGCGCGGAAAGGGCGAGGCCCAAGCCGGTTGCTTGATCTGGACGGTCTCCATCGGCGACGTGGTCTATGTTTCGCCTTCCGATCCGCACCAGTTCCGCTGTCCGGAGGACGCGGCGGAGCCGTTCGGTTTTCTCTGCATCGTCAACGCCAAGCGCGATCAGCCGACAAACGTCGATGGCATGGGAGTTTGCCGCATCTGCGAATAGAAGCAGGGTGCGGGGCTCATCCTCGCTCTTGAGGGGATTTCCAAAAGTTCCGGATCGTCCCACAAGTCCTGTGCTTCCGCAAAATCGATGCCGTGTTTCTTTTTATTGGACTGGCTTTTCCTCTCATCGAATTCAAAAATAATTTGGTATGGATAATATGCCGTATCTATCCTGTTCTATCAATCGTCGGACCTTTGAGTTCTTATTAAAACTATTTACATTGTAAATGTTGTAATTTATAATTAATCTATATAGAAAACTTAGTCTTATTTTATGATGCTAAATGTCCTATAGAGATACTTTATGAATGAAATCTTAAGCCCGGAAGAGCTCGCCCTCGAGGTCGGCGAAAACATCCGGAGCCTTCGACTGCAAAAAAACATCACCCAGCACGCCCTCGCGGCTCAAGCCGGGGTAAGCATGAGCGCGCTGCGTCACCTTGAGTCAGGGCAAGGGGCCAACCTCACGACGCTCATTCGCGTCGTGCGCGCCCTCGACAAGCAGGAATGGCTGCAGAGCCTTGCGCCGAAGATCACAATCAATCCTCTGCATATGACGCCGTCGCATGCGGCGCGACAGCGGGCGCGGAGCAAGAAAAGGGGCCATGGCGAACAGGCGTAAGAAAACGGCAGCCGCGCTCTATCATCCCGTCCAGCGAATCGAGGTCTACGTCTGGAATAAATTCGCGGGCGCCGTGGCCCTCGACCCGGGCCTGGGCTATTACGTCTTCGCCTATGACAAGGACTTCGGAAAGAGCGGGATACAGCTTTCGCCACTTCACCTGCCCGCGGACGATTCGCAAAGACCTTCTGTCTTCACAGACCTTCCGGAAGAAACATACAGGCGATTGCCCGCGATGCTTGCCGACGCGCTGCCGGATGAATTCGGAAATGCGCTTATCGATAAGCACTTCGCCGAGAAAGGTCTACCAAAATCGAGCATCACCTCGCTCGATAGACTCGCGTATATGGGAAAGCGAGCCATGGGAGCGCTCGAATTTAAGCCGTCCCGCGGCCCGAAGACCACGAAACCAACCGCTCTAAAAATGGGTGAGTTGGTCTCGGTGGCCAGGCAGGCGCTCAGCGGCACCCTGCACGGCGATTCATCGGACGAGGCCGCCTTGAGGAGCATCATCGAGGTCGGAACTTCCGCGAACGGCGCGCGCGCGAAGGCCGTGATCGGGTGGAACAAGTCGACCCGCGAGATCCTCTCCGGCCAGTTTGAATTGCTGCCCGGCTTCGAGCATTGGCTGCTCAAGTTCGATGGGATGGGCAAGGACCTGGAGTTGGGAACTTCTCAGGATTATGGGCGCATCGAGTATGCCTATTACCTGATAGCACGACAAGCCGGCATCGACATCCCCGAATCGAGGCTGCTCGAAGAAAATGGCCGCGCCCACTTCATGACGAGACGGTTCGACCGCGAAGACGACGGCGCCAAGCATCACCTCCAGAGCCTTTGCGCGATGGATCATCTTGATTTCAAGAGGAAATACGCCAACAGCTACGAGCAGCTCTTTATGACGATCCGCCAATTGAAGCTGGGCCACTTGATGGAAGTAGAGGCGTTTCGCCGGATGGCCCTCAATGTCATGGGGCGCAACTGCGATGACCACACCAAGAACTTTTCCTTCCTCCTTCGCAAAGGCGGCTCGTGGTCGCTATCCCCTGCTTACGACATAACCTTTGCTCACAATCCCAAGGGGGAGTGGACCAACCAGCACCTGATGTCGGTCAACGGGGAATTTGGAGATATTCGAAGGGATGACTGCCTCGCGCTGGCAAATCGTTTTGGAATCGGCGAGGCGCCAACCATCCTTAAAGAAGTCCGCGAGGCGGTTGCTCAATGGCCTAAGTTCGCGAAAGAAGCCGGGGTCCAAGCGACTGAATTGAAGCGAATCCAGGAGCAGCTCAAACCCCTCTAATCCAACGGCGGCCACGTACCGGCGCGGTCTCGGGGCGCCACCGTGAACCTCCTGGCTGCGGCGACTCTCTCCAGGGAACGCCTCGGAATTCCCGTTAAAATATTCCGGGAAAAACCGCGGCAACGAGCGCGTCATTCGACATAGAGGAACTGCTGATTACGTTGTCTTCTGGTTTGCTTCGTGCCGCGGGAGAGCTTTTTGTGGTTCACGCGAAGCCGGTAGTCGAGATCGTCGAGAATGCGCGCCACGGTTCTGGGGCCGGCCTTGATGCCGAGCTTGCGTAGTTCAGTGCTGAGCTTGATGGTAGTCTTGCGGGTCCATTTCAGTCCGCTGATCGGATCGCCCGCAGTGGCCGATTTCATCAACCTGCAAATTTCGGAGATGATCTCCGGCGTTTTTTTTCGAGCGGAATATGTCCCGCTCCGACTTGTCGAACCCTCTCTATTTCCAAATCTTCCCGAAGCAAATCCTGTCGGCCTCGGGACACCGTCCCCACATCCATTCCCAACAGCTCAGCCATTTGTCGATCACCGCCGTGTCCCCATTTCAATGACTCGAAGCCGGCATACAGTCGCCGCTGTTTCTCGTTGAGGAGACTGTAAAACACAATCATGGCGGCCTTGAGCTTATCGGGAATGGCGCCGCCTCCGGCTCGCCCACCCAATTCCACTTGTTGCGCGAGCAGTCGCCGGGAGAGCAGTTGCTTGCGGCGCGTCGACAGATCCGGCGAGCAATACAGATACCTCCCCGAAGTTTGTTCCCGCATTACGCGCCCACGTCGGCTGAGAGTGAGCAATGCTTCCTGGACCGACACCCCGAGTTCCTCCTCCAATTCGAGCACGAAGCAGCCGCTTTGACTGTCGCGCACGAATGCCTCGGCGGTCGCCAGCAGAGTCCCGTGCTTTGAGAACTGGACGGCGCCCACTGACCATAGGCCGCGCTCGTTAAATCGGGCGATGCGGTCCAACGTGTAGTAGCTGCCACGATGCGAATAGCTCGTTCGATAGGCAAGAGTTCTGAGTTTTCTAAATACGGTGACGGTCACGCTCGTCCCCAGCGCTTTCTTCAGTTCGGCCAGAGTCGCGATCTTCACCTTCTCCAACAGCTGCGCGATCGTTTTAGCTTGGAATTCAGCGGGTCTCATTATGTAATAGCTCCTCAATACTTAAATGAACTATTACATAATAGGCGTGAAATTGCAAGCCCTCTGAGGATCCAAAATTGGTCAGTTTGCGCTTAGAAACAGCCCCGGTAGGCACCCATTTCAGCTCATGCGCTCAGATTAAATATGATCGGAGTATCGTCTAAACTGGGAAGTTAATTTTGCGCGGCCCCTTTAACTGCACTGCTCGATCCCTCTTTATCGCTGCGCCCCATTTTGCGCATTTACAATCGACCCGGCTTCGGCTGAACTGATCATCCATGGGCAATGGCCACGCTTCACTTGCGCTCCGGGATGGAATGCTTCTCAAAGAATTCCCAAATCACATCGTTGGCTTTGAGTTTGTCCGTGGTCTTTCCGACCAGCCATTTCGGAAGCAAGCTCCTGCCGCCCGGCCAGGTGTGTCCCATTCCTTCGACGATGTGGAAGATGACCTCAGCGCCGTCCTTGCATGGGACATAGGCGATCACCTTGATGCCGTCTTGATCACGAACGGTCTTGAGCTCCTCCGAACAGCCGCAAAGCTTCGCCCACTGAAGAATTGATTCGCGCGGGGGCCGCCTCTTGTCTCTTTTCCCGCCGAACAAATTGGTCGCGTCTCCATCGAACGGACTGCGCGGATCTGCGGTTCCATGAATCCCAACCATCGAGACCGGCCGATCCAGCTTTGCGGTTTTCACTCGCAGGCCGGTGGAGGAGACCGGAGCGATCGCGGCGATACGGTTAGAGAGTTCCGCGCCCAGACGGTAAACCATCGATGCTCCGTTGGAAAACCCAGTGGCGTAGATGCGGCGTTGGTCCACGTTGCAGCGGACGATCAGGTCATCGAGCAGCGCGCGAGCGAAGCCAACGTCATCGATGTTCTTTTCACCCGCGTAGAAGCGGCCCGAACCATCGTTCCATGTTTGCGGGTTGGTACGAAAGTTGCCCGGCTGCGAAGGATCGGGAGCCGAGCCTTCGGGAAAGACCGCAAGAATCCCGGCCTGATCGGCCTTGTCTGCCCACCCTGTTTCCTTCATGGCCGCCCTGGCCGTGCCTCCCCCGCCGTGGAACACAATCACCACGGGGACCAGTTTTTTGCCGTCATAACCCTTCGGTGCATGAACGACATAGCGCCGTTCACGGTCGCCGACTTTGAGTGTCAAAGAATGGTCACCCGGGCCAAGTCGTTTTTCTTCAAACCTGGAATCCTGGGCCTCGACAAGACCGCAGACGCCAACAAGAACGATGAGGATGAAAAAATATTTCCTAATCATGCATTCCCTCCTTCTTGCGCAGTGTCTCCCAGCTTGCGATATGCGTGGTCGAATCTTCGGTGTTGCCGTCCATTGCCCGGTAGTCGACGGGGACCGCCCCGTCGACCGAGACCGTCAGGACAAAAAGTATCCGCTTGAGATCCGGACGACGGTCCTTATTGTGTCTGGGGGTGGCGACAATCGTCGACCGACCACAGACCTCCTGACCGTCGGCGTCTCGATACTCGCCGGTCAGTGTCAGCGTCGTCGAATCGTTGTGGAATTGGTCGAGGTCGATCTCGAATTCCGGAATGACGGTGAGGACAAGTTCCGTCTGCATGGCGAAGCGATCGGAGCCGAAGATGCCTGTCGATTCAACATGCCCGACAAAAAATTAACTTAAGAGCAATGTCCTTATCATGTTTATGCTGGGCACCTAAACAAAGCCCCGCGCCTGATGGGCGCGGGGCTTATTTTTAGGATGCAGGTTACTTGGTCGGGGCAGCAGCAGTCACCTTCGCGGCTTTCTTCGCGGTCTTCTTTGCTTTCTTGGCGACCTTCTTATCCATTTTATTCGAAGCTGCCGGGGCGGCAACCGGGGCGGCAGCTGTGGGGGCGGCAGCTGTGGGGGCGGCGGTCTCGGTCTCGGCGGGGGTCTGCGCGAACAGCGGGGCGGTGAGGCATAGGATGGCGACGGCGATGAAATGCTTCATGGTTATGGTCTCCTTACTCAATGGATGATGCGGCTTTAAGTCTGGGGCGAGAGGCCCCAGTGGGCGAGCGTCAGTGTGCGTCGGCGGGTCGGCTAGGCGGTGCTTGGAGGCGACAAGGATTGAGCCTCGGGCGAGGGCGCGTCGGCCTTCAGGCAAGCGGCGGCGGACGAAGGCAGGCGGACCGGAAGAAGCGAGATGACAGGACGGCCGGGGACGAGGCCGGGGCACGGAATCCTGCGGTCGGCGTGGTCGTCCGAAACGGAAAAGAAGCAAATCAAGGGCACCTCATCCGGCTGATTGGCCACGCGCTCCCCAAGAAGCAAGGCGGCGCCGAGCAGCATTATCGGGGGTAGGAGTCGGAGAAAAATAGCCATAAATCTACTTGCGCACAGCATAGCATTTAGAGGCCGCCTTTTATGCCGCTAACCGATGAAGAATGATCCTGAACAAGGCTCGTCGAGGCGGCGGGTAGGCGCGCTAACTTGGGTCCATGACAATAAACAGGAACGACACGAGGATCTCGTTCAGTGGAGCGCGCCACCAAGAACTCTACGGCGGGATCGAGGCGGTACTCAAGCGCTTTCAGTATTTCGAACTGCGCCGGAAGGCAAATGGTCCGGCAGGGCCTGTCCTCAGCGCCTGAGCGGTCGCTCTCGCGCGCAGGCGGAGCGCTTGGTGACGGAAAATCCATGAAGGGCAAGAGGCGCAAGAAATACGAGATATCCAAGACGCCGTACGAACGCCTGCGGGAAGATCAAAGGCGTCGCGAAATATATAGAATGCGATTAGGGAGAGGTGGCCGAGCGGTTTAAGGCACCAGTCTTGAAAACTGGCGAGGTGTAACAGCCTCCGTGGGTTCGAATCCCACCCTCTCCGAATTTAAACGAAGTTACAATGGTGAGGGTTGTTTCCGAAAAAAATTTCCTCTTAGCGATTGCTTCCCAACCTATCGGCAGAAGCCGCCGTCGCAGGTGAGCGTGCCGCAGCATTGGGAGGATGTTCCACAGTTAGGGCTCGCGATGAGCTTGCGCATGATGTTCCAGCGCGTTGGCAACTGCCGTCCATGCACACTTTGTTGGAGTTGCATACGCGAACCATAGTCTATCCCCAAGGCTTATTTTTTCACGGAGGGGACAAATGAGCCGGGGACCTCGCGGTTCTCATGCGCCAAGGGACACATTCCCCCTTTGGAAACTAGGAAGGCCAGCCCTGTTCGGGGCCAGCCTTCCCGCGTGATATTGGATGAAGCGTTGCGATAATTATAGTCGCCCCGGCCCAAGCTCGCCTGAGGCATACAACCCATTGGTGTCTGGGCCTAAAGACCCGGGTGAGTTGCGCCAGGGCTGTCCTTCCAGAAGCGGCGCGGCAGGCAGCCCCACGTTATTATCAGGAGTTGGCTTGCGATGAAGGCCGAGAGCCACCAGAATGCCTTATCAATGAAGCCGTAAGAGTGCAGACCAATGCCGAGCATGTTGACGCCGAACCAGGACAGGCTTGTGATCACGTTGCCAAACACGACCAGCAACATGATCCCGCGCTCACGGGCCAAGCCGCCCCAACGAGCGTGCAGGATCATTGCGTTCCATAGGACGATCAATAAAGCGCCGTTTTCCTTTGGATCCCAGCCCCAGAAGCGGCCCCAGCTTTGGTCGGCCCAGATGCCGCCGAGCATGGTGCCCACGAAGCTGAACAGCAGGCTGAATGCGATCACGCCATAGGTCAGAGAGACAAGCGCGCGGCTTGTCTCCGGATCGGGATCGATGACAAGATGACGGCGGATAACCCAGGCGATGCCCATTGATCCCGCAAGGAAGGTTGCACTATAGCCGATCGTCACACAGACGACGTGTGTCGCGAGCCAGAAGTTCGAGTCAAGGACCGCGCGCATCATCTCCATCGTATCGCCGGTGCCAGACAGGTGATGGGCGATGAGCAAAGTGATAAAGCCGATCAGTGTGGCGCCCGCAGCGGCGAAGCCGCGCCGATGGATACGTTCGGTGAGAAGGCCCAGCAAGGCAGCGGCCCATCCCACGAACACCGCCGATGAATAGAGGTTGGTGACGGGCGGGCGTCCTTGGAGCAAGGTACGCACGATCAATCCCGTTGTGTGGATCGTAAACGCGGACCAGGCCAATGCGCGAGCGCAGGCCGCGACATCATCTCGGCCGAGGGCCCAGGAAATAAAAATTACAAGCAACGCGGCAAGGTACAGGGCCATGCCGGATATTAATGGAGCTGTTTGATTGAAAATCGCTTCCAGGCGAGCACGCTTTACCTCAATGGGTTGCTCAAGCAAGAGCCAGGCTCGGTGCTCGTCGAGCGCGGCCTTAAACGAGGCCGTGTCATCATTCTTGTACGCCCGGCCCATTAACGCGAAAGCCGCAAGGCCCGGATGCGGTTCTTGGCCGCCCGTCGGGCGCAGCAATGCCTCTCCAATCGAGGCCCAAGCACTTGGCGGCTCTCCTGCCTTTGGAGGCAGCGGCTTGAAAACAGCCGTGTTGGAAAGGAAGCGGTAGCGTTTGAGCAGTTCGGCGAAGATTTTGATCGCCGCACGCTCCTGAACGGTTGATTGGCCTGAGTGGATCGCGGCGAGCGCTTGCGGCATGGCATCAGAGAACACGGCGAGTTCGATGGCCGGATCCCCCTGGCCCGAGATCATAAAGGTATTCTTGATGCGCTCATATAAGGTGAGGCGGCGGTCGAAATTGAGCACGGCGGTCTGAAAGCGCGTGCGGCGCACGGCGGGGACGGTGTCAACCACTCGGGCTTGGGCTGCTATTTCAGCACGCTTCGGCTCAATCTTCCGGTACTCAAAATAGCGCGTATTGACTTGCTCGATACCAATCAAGCTCAACACTTCCGGATCGTCGATGAGGAATACGGGATAGGTGTCGGCGAGTTCGGGCTTGTATGCGGCATCAAGGAGCCACTGCACGACATTAATACGCTTATTCTTCACGAGGACGGAAGATTTGCCGCGGATGAGCAGCATCGAGTTGCGCGCGAAGCTGTCGAGCGGCTTCACACGACCGCCTTCGAGCACAGGAAGGCGTGAAAAACCCTCTATGTCGAACTTCGTTTGAGGTGCAGGAATTAGGACTGGAGCGACACCGATTAAAAGACCAAGAGCAAAAACGGCTTCAGCGGCACGGCGCGCCTTCATGCCGGCCTCTTAAGAGACAGCCGCAAGCTCCAGGCGAAATGCCAGAGCAGACCGACAGCCACCAGCAGGCAGGATAGGTAAGGCAATGTCCAGCCTGGATTTTTCACGACCTGAAGAACAGAAAGAGTGTTGTCCTTGCCGAAGCTCGCCTGATAGAATGTCCGTCCTCCGTGACGCAATGGGGCGTTCATGGAAATCAGCACGTTGTGATCTTCGGTATTGATTGGATCTTTCAGTCGGACGAGGCTGGAAAAATTTTTAGGGATGTCGGTCCCAGGGTAAACGTCGTGGCTGAAATCTATGAGTGTCAAAGAGAACGGAAGATAATAGCGACGGTTGCGCAAAACAAGACGCCACGTCTTGCCCTCATGAATAAAGCCTTGGGGTGCGCCGAGGGCATTGGAAAGAAGAAATATTCCGTGGCTTTTTCCAGTGGTAGCCACCGGCTCAATGAGAACAACTGCGGAGTTTTCAGCGTCGTCGGTGGTGACAGGATCACGGCGTCGAAGTTTCAGTTCCGTGCCGATTCCGGATGTTGCTATAGCGGGCGGATCCTCTGGTTTGCGCAGCCCAAGCTCGGCATTCTCATAGTAGCCATGAAGCAGAAGTTTGAAAGGCAAAGAGTCATGAGCGATCTCTCTCTTGTTTTTCAATAAAGATTCAGGGATCACGCGCATGTCATCGCTGAGCGCATCCGTCCCGTCGATGACGGCTAACTCCATCTGCCGATAGTCTTCCGACCAGTTGCGTGTGTGCCCCTCCTCGATCGGGATGCGGCTTTCCACCTGAAAGAATGCGGTGACAAACTCGCCAAGGAACAGAAGCGCTAAGCCCAGATGCACGATCCCCATAGACCTGCCTTGCGCCAGGAACGTTCTAGGCGCAGAAACTGGGCCATAATGAGATTGAGAAGCAGCACACAGCCGACGAGGCCCCCACCGGGGAATACGGGGATAGTGAGCGCGGTTCCGCCGGGCGTCCACCAGACCAGCGGAGATCGGATGAACTTTTCAACGGCAAGATAAGTGCCGAGTTGGACCTAGGCTAAGGTGCAAGCCACGACGAGGATCATCAGCAGGACGAAGCAGACCACGGTCAGCTTGAGCGAGCTTAAGAACGGGTTTAATCGGTCAATGTGAGACATACAGGCTTCGGAGAAGTCTTTTAAAATCCGGGCGCGCGGCCGCGACCGCCTCGGCTTCACCTTTGAGCTTAAAAAACCATATTCGCCCATTGACAGAGATCGTGCCCGCGACAAGGCCCATCTTCTTCTCGCCGCTACCGATGAAGTCATGCAGCGTCACGCGTCCCGCCCGCGAGGATATTTTCGTGCGTGACTTCGCGAGGTCTTCCATGTCGAATGCAGGCAGTCCGATCTGGCCGCGCCAGCGGTTGACGTTTGCGAGCTCACCGCCGACATCGCCGGGAAGGGCTGTCACCGTCACATCAGCATTTGTTGCGCCCGGCGGAAGCATGGTCGCCAGGCGCATGCCCGAGCCAGGGAGCTCTTTCCAGCCATTCGGAAGAATCCAATGCAACGAATTTTCATGAGCGGGGGTCCTGGCTGGCCCTTCAATAGGCGCATCTTCTTTCGAGACGCGCATGCGCATGACCGCTTCGTCGCGGTCGCAACCGGAAACAAAAACAACAATAAGAAGCGACAAGAGCGCTTTCACGGAATAATCCAGCCAGGGCCGCTATTTACAAAGGGCAATGAGCCGTTAGCGGCAGGAGACAAATACGCCCTATTAGCGGATTGAGCGCAGGACGGTTTCGCGCTCGTGACTGTACAGAGAGGCCAGAACGAGCGGGCGCTCGAACCAGACCTTAAAACCGCCAGGAAGACGCGGGGAAATATTGAGGATCAAGGGCTGGACGTTGATATCCTTGAGTTTGATGCTGAGAGCCGCATTTCCCGGGCCGTCAATTGACGTCAGTTCAACCTCAGATCCGCGCGCCTGCTGAAGCGCCATCCAAGGGCGCACTAAGCGGCGCACCGAATCGGGCAGGCGCTTGGCGTCAGCCACATCGAGAGCAAGATCGGGGATGGGGCAGGTGGCGATGGTGCGGCAAGCTGAAACGACAGCGGCCTTCATGCCGGGGAAATTCTCAAGGAGGTCCTTGCGCTTCTCGAAATCGGAGCGGGGATTGTCTCTAGACGAGGTGTCTGACACCGCATCGCGTAAACCGGATTTTTCAGCTTCCGCGATAGCCGACTTTTCGTAACGAGCCGCTTCCTTAAATCGGGCCTTGAGGCGCACATCGTGCGTGATGAAGTGGCGTAATATTTTTTCCGCCTTTACCCCTCCAGCGATGCGCACTGATTGAGGCGTTGACGCAGCGAATGCAGGCGCGACTAAGATGAGGTTGAGCAGAAGTGATATTTTCATACCGTTAATTATAGCACGAAATACCTAAGCTCATATGGGTCTTACAGGCCCCTGTCCGGAATTCCACGGCGGGCTATCATCATGGACGCGTGAGAAGCCTTTTTCCTGTCGTCAGTGTTCTGGGTCTGCTCGGGGCGAGCGCCGCCGTGCTCTGGTCGGTCGCGTCTCGTCCCAAGGACTCCTATTTGACGCATGAACTGGCCCAGGCATTTAACCTTCAGACAGGCCCTTCTGTTATCGGTGCGCCTGTCTCTCTTCCCCAAACGCCAATGAACCAAACTATCAATTGTGTACCAATCGTCAACGCCCTCATGCACCGCGACTACAGCATCACCGGCACGCAAGTTAGCGTGGAGGTTTATGACGACCGCGTCGAGATCACCAATCCGGGAGGCTTGGTCAAGGGGCTCACGCAAAAGGCGCTGGGCAAGGGCATCTCGATTCGAAGAAACGAGCTGATCTCCGACCTCTTTTTTCGCTTGGACAAAGTCGAGCGCGTCGGTCAAGGCATCCAGAACATGAAGGACGCGATGCGGGCGGCGGGGCTTCGGGAGCCGGAGTTCGAGGCCGACGGCTTTTTCCGCGCCACCTTTCACCGGTCGCCGGAGTTCTCGCTCAAGAGGCCAAAGGTGGTCGTAGAAAAGATCGCGGAAAAAGACCTGGAAAGGTTGACTACCCAGAAGATCGCGGATGCAATCAGGCAAAATCCTGAGGTGACGCGCGAGGAGCTGGCGACATTTGCCGGGATTACCTCGGATGGGATTAAATACCATCTTCGGCGAATGCGGAAGAACGGGGTCATCCGTCGTATCGGCCCGAACAAGGGCGGGCATTGGGAAATTTCCGATAAATTGGTCCCCAAAACAGCGTAGGGATAACGCAGGGGATTTAGGTCCAAGAGACAGGACGAGACTCTACACCCAAGAGGACCGACACTGCGCTCAGCGCGCGGGCTCGAAGTGGCGTGCGCGCCTCACACCGGCGTCTGCGTCCGGCCGCTCGCGGCTGGCGGCCTAACGCACCCTCACCGTCTGCAGGAACGCGGACCAGACCTTCTCGCCGCCGCCCTTTAGGTCCGGGGCCGGGCTCTCGCGCAGGCAGGACAGCACGACGAAGCGCTTGCCCTTGACCGGCATGATCGCGAACAACTCGCTGCCCAGCATCAGCGGCACCGGCGGGCCGTGCGGGTCGTGGATGTTGACCGGGAAACGCCGACGGTAGAGCTTGAGCTTGCGTCCCGCGACCGTGACGGTCCCTACCGCCGCGGGAGCGGCACCCTGCGAGGTCGCGGCGGGGCCGGAGAGAAAAGCCGCGGGCGTGGCGAACGCGGAGCCCGGCGCCCCGTACGCCTTGATCGCGATCGCGTCGGACAGATTCTCGAAGCGCACGACGGGGTCCGCGCCCTGCGAGTTCGCGTAGTCAGACGCGGTCCAGCCCTTCGGCGCGCTGAAGCGCACGAGCGCGGCGACGGCGGCGGCGGGAGTCTTCGTTTTCACGGTCACCTCCGCCGCGCCGACGGCGGGCGAGAACGACAAGAACGCGGCGATCAATATAAGTCTCATTTGTTCCAGTGCTCCGGATGCTCCTTCGCATCTTTCGTGTACATCAGCGCCAAATCGTCGATGTCGAGCGGCGAATTCGGATCGCCGGGAGTCTTGACGATGAGGCTGGGCAATGGATACGGTGCAGAGGGGGCGGTGCCGGCGGCGACCGCGGCGCGCAGGCGCGTCAGCTCGTCGCGACGGGCGTTCAGGTTCGCCTCGGCCTGGCGCAGGTAATCGGAACCGCCCCCGGCCTTGACCTGCTCCAGCTCCGCGGCACCCGCGGCCGACGACCAGTCCGAAATCTGCTCCTCGAGGCTCTTCTCGATCACATCCAACTCGCGCAGATGGTCGCCGGCCCATTGGTCATAAGCGAATAGAGAATCCTCGGTCGGCTTGAAGCGGGCGCGCGCGATCTTGTGGACATCCACAAAGTGGTCGACCACCTTGCTCCAGCCGGCCATCTGCTTTCTAGCCGCGATCATCTTCGTCCGGTTCGACGAAATCGCCCCCCGCCGCGCCTCCAGCACGGGGAGCGGATCTTTCATTTCGTCCGGACTGAGGATGAGGACGTAGTAGGGAGTGCTGGTCCACAGCTCGCGATAATACTTTTCCGGGTCGGCGAAATAGGAGTCGGGATCGTCATTAGCGACCTTGCCGCTCAGCTCGGTCTCGACCAGCCAGTTGATAAGCCTAGCGTTGATCTCGTCGCCGCGATAGTAGTCGTTCACGGCCGGCGACTGTCCCGCCTGCTTCGCACGCTGCGTCTCAAAGCCGTGGCCGAACATCTCATGGGCCAAGGTCCCCGCCATCTCCACGCGCCGGTAGTCCGGGTCGGACTCGATATAGCCCCGGTTGAGGATCACCAGCGGGGGGTCGCGCGTGGTGTCGATGTAGCCGGCGGTGCCATCGATAACTTTGCGCCCCCCCTGGACGACGATGGTCGAGCCCGGA
>CAZGVK010000180.1:0-3385 GCA_964529095.1 uncultured Elusimicrobia bacterium | reverse complement strand
GTCCGATTGGCGGCGGTCCTCGCGGCGACGGCGCTCTTCCTCGTGACTTTCGAGCTATGGGTGCACTATATCGTCGGGCATCGGCTCATCCAAACCAATGTCACGTCAAGCCCGCCCAACCCCGGGAGTTAACAGTGGAGTCGGCGTGATCGCTCGGGACGGCAACGCTTCGAGACGAAGCGGCAGGACCTTGGCCAGTTCTTTAGCGGTAGTCCAGCCTACGCCTTTGCGGCTGAGCAAGTCTTCGGCGGAAGGGGAAACCATCCTCAGCTCTTCCAGGGACTCTACCTGCAGCAACCTGCGTACCAGATTGATCGTGCGGACCGAGAGGCCTCCCCAGGCCATTCGCAGTCGGCTCCTGGCCGCCTTGGCCTCGGCGATATAGCCTCTTTCAGGTTCCATTGCCGCCGCCGTTCCAGCGCCTCTTGGCCCGCGTCAAGAAGGACGGCTCCCGAGCCGGTTTTTCGCCGCTCGCGAAGGGTTTGAATTTGGCGAGGAATGATTGCTTGCGCGCATGCTCTTGCAGAACGCGCTCGATCAGGCGCCTCCATTCTTCGCCTTGGCCCGCGGCCTCGTAGCAACGGCGCGCCTCGGAGAAATACTTTACAGCCGATCCGTAGAGCTGACTCTTCTTGCGGTCCAGGATTTGAAGAGCCTGGCCACGATAGAGAGCCGCGGCCTCGGCGGGATGCTCTTTGGCGAGCTTCTTGGCGGCGTCTATGGCTCGCGAGTAGTAGAGCCCTTGTAATTCCTCATCCTTCGAACGGCGAACCCGCGCTGCAAGGCGCTGCCAGTCTCGAACCATTAGGTACAGATCGACGCAGGAACCCAGCGCGGCTGTCTCGGCCGCTTCCAGCGCCTTCCCATGCCAGACGGCGCGGTCGGCCGCAGGCACATAGGCCATAAGATCCGCGTAGGAATACTTACCGGGATGGACGCGGAACTCGTCCCAGGCCTGTTGTAACGCCTCCTCATGGCGGCCGAGTCCCTTGAGCAACTCGCGCTTGATACCGCCCAGCTCTCGGGCTTCCTGGTTGGGCCATTTCTCTTGGAGCTCTATCCGTAAACCTCTTTCGACCCATCCCAAGGCCTGCTCGAGCTTGCCGCGGCTCTGCAAAATTCGAGAGATGCGCTCGCAGTCTTTCGGAGAGACTCCCATAGTGTTGCAGAGGTTCTCGTAGGCAATTGCGTCCCGCGCCGCCTCGTAAAGCGACTTGAGCATGTCCGTCGCTTCCCGGAGCGGATAGGGGGCGTCATAATAAGAACGAGGCCGCCCGGGCCCGCCCGCTTTCTTGCACTCCTCATCAAACTGCTCGCGCACGGCGTTCGTGAAGGCGGCCCGCTCGACACGGTTGAAGGTTTCGGCCAGTTGACGCTCGATTCCATAGAAGAAGCTGTGCTTGTCCTTGGCCTTCCAACGCAGCAAGGTCTGGACCGTTTCCGCTGCGTCCGCGGCCATCGCCCGGCGTGCCCGCACCCAGTCGCAAACAAGGCTCTGGGCGAAGTCTCCAAAATACCCATTCGAGTCGTCCACATCATTTGCCTTGGCCGCGCAACCGGCCAAGAATGTCTCATCGAGTGCGGCCGCGAGCTTGCCCTCCTTGGGCAGCAAGGCCGCAATAGTGTATGTCTTCAGCGATTTCGGGAATTTTATTGGCCTAAATTAGTTTGCGGTTCCGGCGTCCGTGCCATATTGTACGCATAACGCCGGGCCATCGTCTCTAGCTTGATCTTGGCCCGCCGTTCCAGCACCTCGTCCTTCCTGCCCGCGTACACGTCGTTCGGACAGACATTCTTCAACGCCTCATGCGGCCGATCGTTGTAGGCCTCGCATTCCTTGCCGAGCGCGGCCCGCAGGTCGTCAGGCGTGCCGTGAAGCCACAGGTTGACGCGCTCTTTGAGCGTCCGATTGAAGCGTTCAACCTTGCCCTGCGTCTGAGGATGATAAGGCGCTCCGAAGATGTGCTTCACGCCGCGAGCCTTCAAGTACTTATCCAGCACCTCGCCTGAGAACCCCGCCCCGTTGTCTGTCAGCAGCGTCGGGCGCGTTTCGATGACATGCCCCTCGCCCTGCGCCGTCTCCAGGGCGATCTCGATCGCGTCCGACGCCGATTGCCCGCTCTCATCGGGCAGCAACGGGCACGCCAACAGCTTTCTCGAATGGTCGTCGATGACCGGGATCGCCTTGTAGTACCCGAACTCAGGCACGAAGAAGTTCGTCGCGTCCATCTGCCAGATCTCGTCGACCGCCTTCGTCGGCTTCTTCCAGACTTTCGCCGCCGGCCGCTGATCCTGCGGCCTCTGCCGCACCAGTCCCTTGGGCTTGAGCACCCGGTAGACCGTCGTTTCACCCACAGCCACGCCGTGCTCGTCCCACAGCATCATGGCCAGCAGCCGGCAACTCAGCTCCGTGTGCTTGCAAGCCTCGCTCTCGATTAAGTCGCGCTCGGCTTGGCTCAGGCGATTCCAGACGTGCTTTGGGGCACTGCTCTCGGCGATGAACGCCGCAGCACCACGCTGCGCCACGCGCAGTTTCCAGGCGTAGTAGGTTGAAGTGGGAATGCCAAGCTCACGTAGGCGCTCGACCTTGTTCGGCTCCGACGCCAGCTCCAACACGAGTTTTGCCTTCTCCGCGGCCGAGAACTTCACGTGTTCTCCTCGCCGAACGTTTTTTTAAAGATACGGATGGTGATCTCTTTGTCGGCCACGAGATCACGCAGGGCGGCGTTCTCTTTCTTGAGCTTCTCAACACCCGATTTATCAGCGTGGCGCCGTGCGTCTCGCTGAAGCTGAGCCTTGCCGCCTTCCATGAAGTCCTTCGTCCAGCTGTAATAGGCCGCCGATGGGATGCCCTCGCGCCGGCACAGCTCGGCAACTGAGACATCGCGCTTCATGCCTTCCAGCACGATACGGATCTTCTCCTCAGCGCTGAAATACTTGCGCGTCTTACGCTTAACGGCCTTAACGAACACCTCGGCATCCTGTCCCGGCTTCTCTTTATCGTTCATAAGCCTCCATTTTACCTGGCTTACGAACGCCGTTATTCGCAATAATTCTAAACGGCAATAAATTCCATCAGGCGCTGAAACTCAACAGCAGCTATGACGATCGAACGGCGAGGCTGGTAGCTAAATGGAATCAGGATGGGCGCCAGATCACTCTCGACTCGCTGATGGTTTTGGCCTACCTCAAGGAGAACGCTTTCGTTGATGTGCTCGCGGCGGCGGATTTGTTGCAGCTATCGCGGGATGCCGCACGCCGCATCCTCGATCAGTTGGCCCTGCCAGCTACAGGCATCTTGGAACGCAGAGGCCGGACCAAAGCCGCCACGTTCCACCTTGCCAAGGGTATTGCCAAGGACTTACTGGGCAAGGCGGCCTACACC
>CAZGVK010000179.1:0-3162 GCA_964529095.1 uncultured Elusimicrobia bacterium | reverse complement strand
AGCGCAGGTAGAAATCAAGCGGGGTCGTGGGCTTGCCCATGAGTTCGGTGAGGGAGGAGTGCGGCGTGTCGTGGTACTCGGCGAGGAAGCGCGCCCATTCGGTCTTGACCTGCTCCAAGGTCGGGAACTTGGGAAGCCTTGGGATCATTTGGAGGCGGACAGTGAGGAAGAAACGCTCGAGCCGGGCCTTGGAAGTGGGCCGATACGGAGTGGCGTGGACGAGGTGAACGCCGAGTTGAGCGCAGGCCGTACGCAGGACGCGGGAGCCGTAGTTGGCGCCGTTGTCGACGAGGAGGCGATGGGGCAGGCCGCGAGCGAGGAGAGCCTCGCGCAGCACGGGCATGAGCGCGAGGATGTTGTCGCGCAGGGTGAAGGCGCCGGCCATGACGACGCGGGAGGCGTCGTCTAGGATGGCGATGAGAAAGCACTTGCGTTTCGTACGGCCGGGGCCGTAGACGTCGGGGCCGTGCATCGTGTCGGCGAGCCAGAGGACTTGAGGCACGCCGGTGGGCCTGCGCCGGAAGGCTTCCTTGTTGAGTTGGCGTTTGCGTCCCTTGAGCAGGCGATAGGCGGGCTTGATGGGCAACGCGCGCGACAGTTCGCGTTGAAGCTGGCGGTGGACAGCCTTGATGGTCCAGTCGGGGTGCTCGCTGGAAAGCTCGAGCAGGCGGGCGACGGTGGCGGGGTCGAGAGCGCGGGGTTGGCCGCGATCGCGGCGCGTCTTGTTCTCGAGAGCTTCCAGGCCATTTTGCCGATAGCGCCGCAGCCAGCGCAGGAGAGTTTCCGCGCACAGGAGCAGGGGAGCGCCGTCGGGGTCGTGTTTGATCTCGGTGGCGAGCTGTGTAGCCATTGCCGTGACGGAGACGTTGGGTGCGCGGTGCAAAAGTGGCGCGATGATCGAGAAGCGCCAGAGGGCAAGTTCAGATTGGGCCATAGGTTCACCTTCCTTGCTGACAGGATAGCGGCGTTACGCCATCCTGTCGCCGGCCAAGTTGTGTTGGCGGTCAAAAGCAGGGCGAACGTGGGATCGAAACGGGTACTTTGAGCGCGGGAAATAGGCGGCGAAGGTCGGCGGGAAGAATCAACCGGCGTCGCGGCGGTCCAGAAGGAGGTCGAACGTGCCTGGCGCCCATGCCGGGACGCGCGCTCCCCGCGTGTCGCTGCGCCGCTGGATCAGGACCGCGCGCGTTTAGCAACGAAGATAGATGCCGACGATCGAGTGCTTGGGCTCGCGCTCTTTCCAGTCCCGGAAGAGATCGGCGGCGTCGGTCGCCGGCATCCGGGCGAGGATCGCCAGGAAGGCGGCGGGGCCGAGCGTGCCCTCGCGAACCGGCAGGCGCAGTTTGGACAGCGTACGCAGGAAGCGCGCCTTCAGACCACGCAGCGTCCCGCGAGCTGTCTGGACTTGGCGCGCCAGCGCGTTGAGGGCAACCTTCTGGACGAACAAGGCGTGCAAGAGCTTGAGGATGGTGCCGGTCCGGATGCCGCAGTAAGGCAGAAGGGAGTCTGGCGGCAAAGAGAAAGTGCGTTTGACGAACTTGCACCAGCGCCTGGGGATGGCGACACGTTTGGAGGGATCGTCGGGGTCGCCGGCGTAGCGCCAATAGCGTCCCCAGCACGTCCAATGCGGCGGCGCATCGATGGGGCAATAGGGACAGCGCGAGGGAGCGCGCCAGGCGCGTGGCCTCAACGTGGAGAATGCTACGCCTGCAAAAACAGCAAGCGACATGGGCCGGATTCTCGATGCCCTCTATGCCGAAGATCAGTGATCGCGAATTAGGTCAAGCAGCACTTCTTATATTTGCGCCCGCTGCCGCAAGGACACGGCTCGTTGCGTCCGGGTGCCGCCGCGCCGGGCTTGACGCCCTGCGCAAGTCTGCGTTCCGCCAGCCAGTCGGCAAAGCCGCGCATGAAGCGGAAGCGGCGGTCCAGTTCATCGTGGCTCGCCGGCAGGACTTTGAACAGCGTTTCAGTCATCTGCAGCACCGCTTGGGCTGAGGAGCCCGGCGCCGCGGATTCCAATTTGCGGCCGCGCGTTCGCAGGTCATAGCGCACGACGCCCAGCAGTACCCCTTCCGATTCGTCTGGACCCCGCCGTTCAATGCGGAAAAAGGAAAGCATGACCTCGGAGCAGGCACAAGAGGTCGTGACGCAATACTGGTCATCGACGAAGAGGGAGGCACCCGCGTGCTCAAATGCCAAGGCTTTCGATTTCGGGAACAGCTCGACCCAACCGACGCACATCCCACGATCAACCCAGGACCAGTCCCGCTGCTTCCAGTCTTTGTCCTCGTCGAAGCGATCGGGCAGATGCCGCTTGCGTCGGCGCAGCATATCCAGGTGTTCTGGGACCAAGCCGGCCTGGACCTGATCGCGTAGTTCCTGAGAACCATCGACGAGCAATTCACCCTCGTAGAAGGACACGACGCCGTCGGATAGGCGAATCATGAGTGAGCAATAAAAGTCCGGCAAGTGCCCTTCCCGGCGGTGGGCTGTGATTCGCACCTTGCCATCGGCGGCATATTCCACTGCCACGACCTCGCCGTCCACACGATAGGCTGCCAGGTGCGCGGCATCGCAATCGCGGTTGTCACAGTACCGGTCGAAGAGAACGATCGTTTGGCGATTGGGACGAAGCTCAGAAGGCGCAAGGGGGATGGAGACGACTTCCTGACGGGTTTGCGAGTCCAGCAAGAAGAGCGGCGCCTTTGTGGTCATGCTCATTGACGAGATAATATTATACCAAGGATGTCGGCGAGGAGGCGTGGTCGACAGCGATGGGTCCGCCACGTTCCGCCCCAGGCGGGCGGAACGCGGCTGGGGGTTTCTCGCGCACGGTGACCCCGACCTCGATCAAGTTGCGCCAGATAACGCGGGAAAGCTAAGCTGAGCTTGGGTCAAATAGCGGGGAGCTCGACACCTGGGACACACGACGAAGTACGACTGGTTTAGTGTGCAAGGAAGCAGCAGGGTGAATCGAATGGTAGATGCCGACGGCGGTATTACGTCATATTCATACGACAGCAACCTGAATTTGATTAGTGAAACGGATTCTTTGGGCAGGACCACGATAGCACAGTACGACATAAACGGTAATCAAACCGCGGTCACCAATGCGAACGGTCAGACGATGAGCGTGACATACGATGCCATCTCTAATCG
>CAZGVK010000178.1:0-19216 GCA_964529095.1 uncultured Elusimicrobia bacterium | reverse complement strand
TTTGATGCAAAAGTCATTGTCAATGGTAGTGGTCTTGATATGGATGGGGATGGCACGGGCTCTCTCAAAGCTGGTTTCTATAGACCTTCAGGTGTCAATGATTTACAGTTCTCCGTTAATTTTGCTGATGCAATGCGGATTACCTCAGGAGGCAATGTCGGCATCGGGACCACTAGTCCGAACGACGCTCTTGACGTGATCGGCAATGTCGATCTGACGGGCAGCCTGAAGGTAAAGGGGACCGTGGCATTCTCATCGGTCCCTGTCTCGCACGTCGGCGGCGCCCTCACCGCAAACTTAACGAGCGGCGTTACCTTCTTCGCGTTCGTTCCCGATGCGGCAATCTCGTTGCGCCGCGTTACCGCGACTGTTCAACTTCCGGGGATTGGCGGATCAGGCGACACGATCCGCTGTAATGATGCTTCCGGCAACGGTGTTGAAGTCACTCTTGGCCCGGCGGCGACCGCCGGAACGACGGCGACCGCCACGGGGACGGGGAATGTCGCCTATCAGGCTCAAGTCAGTTGCCATATCGAAGGCGATTCCGCGACCAAGCCCAATGTATCCTTTGCGCTGGAATACGTCCACCAATAGTATCCGGGCACTGCATTGTCAATCGGAAAGCGGGGTTTCTATCCCTCGAAAACCAGGCGGGCGTTGTTTAGGATCTGGCGCACTTTCTTGATCAGGTCTTTGGCGGCAAACGGTTTGGAGATGAACTGGTCGTTTGTGGCGGAGAACTCGGTGATCCCGTCTTCGGCGTAACCCGAGACGAACAGGACCGGACATTCGGGCCGTGTCGCCTTGAGGTGATGGGCGAGTTCGGTGCCGCTCATCCGGGGCATGACAACATCGGTCAGCACCAGATGGAGGGGCTTGTCGAGGTCGTTGCAGTGCCTAAGAGCTTCTTCACCGTTGCCGACATCAACGACGCTGTAGCCCTGGCTCTCTAAAATGCGGCGCGTGATGAGCCTGACGGTCGCATCATCGTCCACCACGAGGATCGTTTCGGTGCCTTGCAATGACGCGGGCGCTGAGAATTGCCGGATGGCGGCGGGTTCGCCGTCGACGGCGGGTAAATAGATGCGGAAAAGAGCGCCGGCGCCCGGCTGGCTATCGACTGCGATGAAGCCGTTGGATTGCTTGACGATGCCGTATACCGTCGCCAGGCCCAGGCCGGTGCCCTTGTCCTTGTTCTTCGTGGTGAAAAAAGGTTCAAAAATATTTGGGATCGTCTCGGCGTCCATGCCTTCGCCGGAGTCTTCAACGGTGAGCAAGACATAGTTCCCGGGCCGACTGTCCGAGTGGGTGCGGAGATCCGTTTTTTCGAGCACGATGTTCTCGGTTCGCAAGGTGATGACGCCGCCCTGCGGCATCGCGTCGCGCGCGTTAACGACGAGGTTGAGGATGACTTGGCCAATTTGATCGGCATCGACGCGCACATGCCGGAGGTCGGACGCCGGTACGATGGCAAGCTTTATATTCTCGCCGATGATGCGCTGAAGCATCCGGTCAAGCTCGGCGAGGGATTGGTTGAGGTTTAGTATTTTCGGGGTGAAGATCTGACGGCGGCTGAAAGCGAGAAGTTGACGGGTCAGGCCTCCCGCTCGGGCGGCCGCGTTGAGGATCTCCTGGATGTCATCGCGCAGACCGTTTTCAAGTTTTGGGTTTAAAAGCGCCAATTCGCCGTAGCCGGTGATGGCCGTGAGAATATTATTGAAGTCGTGGGCCACGCCTCCGGAAAGGCGGCCGAGCGCCTCCATTTTCTGGGACTGGAGGAGCCTCGCCTGGCTTTCGCGCAGAGCCGCTTCGGCCGCGAGGCGATCCTCCCGTTCACGCCGTTCCTGCAGCGCGCGCCTCAGCACGATTTCCAGGCGCTCGAGGCGGTCCTTCAGAACATAGTCGGTGGCGCCGATTTTGAGCGCCTCTAGCGCCATTGCTTCGCCGATCATCCCGGAGACTAAAATGAAAGGCGTTCCCGGCGCGGCGGCCTGAACGAGCGCCAAGGCGGCGAGCCAATCAAAAGCGGGGACTTCGTATTCCGACAGGACGAGGTGAGGGTGGATGGCGGAAAGTTCTTTAATGAAATCAGCGCGCGTGCCCACGCAACGAACGGAGGCGAGGGGGATCGTCCGCGCGAGCGCTCGTTGGACCAGCGCGGCGTCGTCCGGATTGGCCTCCAGCATCAGGATTCGTATTATTTCCGACGCGCCTAGTTGCACCAAAAACATTATATGCTAGTATCAAGCCATTATCAATATGAGTGAGAATGCTTGCGGCACGCAACGGTCTCCGGTGGATCGGGATATACTTATATTCGCGGTAGTGATTCTGATTCTGCTCGTGGGATCGCAAAGCTTCATCGTCGGCTGGGGCCTCAACAAGGCGGCAGCGCTCACCAGCGAGATCAAGCGTCAGCCCGATCATCTGTTGGCGTTCATCAAGTGGTTGGCGCTGATTATTCTCCCGCTTGTCGCCGTCAATGCCGCTATTGGATTATGGATCGCGCGCGCGGTGTCGGCGCCCTTGATGCGGATTAAAACGGCGCTCAATGAGGTCACCCGCGGGAATCTGGAATACGAGTTTATCCTTCCGCCTACGGAGCTGCTGCAAAACTACACGAAGGATTGCTACACGATGCTGCAGACTTTGCGGCGGCTGACCTACCGCGACCGGCAGTCCGTGCTGGAGGCCGGATCGTTCCTCGAGCAGTGCCGGGAGTTGCTGGCGCGGCCGTCATCCGAGGGTTCCCCTGACTCCGCCAAGATCATAGAGCTTTTGAATTTGGCGAGAAGCGAGATCAGCGTCATTAACCATCATTTTACAAAGGGCTTGAAGGAGCAGTCATGACCGCTATAGCGACGCCGGTTCTGGTTGTCGATGATTTGGAGTTATTGCGCAGTTTGGTGACGATGTTCTTAGGCGAGTTGGGCTATCAGGCGCATAGCGTCGAGAACACGGCGACAGCCCGGCAGTGGCTCGCCGAAAACGTTCCTCTGCTGGTCGTTCTCGATGTGATGTTGCCGGACGGCAACGGCCTCGATCTTTGCCGTTGGATTCGATCACAGCCGCGTCTTGCGGCCGTTCCCGTTCTCATCATGACCGCGATTAAGGATGACGAGACATTCATGGATGCCATGGAGCAGGGCGCTATGGACTACATTAAAAAGCCGATGGATTTAGAGACTTTCAAAAACAAGATCGACAGGCTCCTTGGGCCGAAGCTTCCGTCTCTCTAATTCTCGATTCTCGTTACCATGGTATCAATTATAAAGACGACGAAGGCCGTCGCCGTCGGTGATAAGGCCCCTAATTTTTCCGCCTCTGATGAGACCGGGCGCACCTGGACTCTCAAGGCGCTCAAGGGCAAAACCGTCATTCTCTACTTCTATCCGAAAGACAACACCTCGGGGTGCACGATCGAAGCTTGCGACTTCCGAGACCGCTATGACGCGTTTGTCAAAAAAGGCGCGCGAATCATCGGGGTAAGCCCGGATGCGGCAAAGTCTCACGCGGGCTTCAAGGCTAAGCATGGCCTTCCCTTTCCTCTTCTCGTTGATGAAAACAAGGAGATCTGCCGCGCCTATGGGGTCTGGAAGGAGAAGTCGCTCTACGGACGAAAGTTCATGGGCGTTGTGCGTTCAACTTTCGTGATCGGTCCGACCGGCAGGATCGTTGAGGCGGTGCGCAAGGTGTCCGTCGCCGGCCACGCGGAAACCATCTTGGAAGCTCTCTAATGCCCGCTCTCCAGAATGATGCGCGCCGAGCCGCGCTTGTTAAAGGTGCCGCCAAGGCCAAGATCAAGGCCCTCGTCGATCTCGCCGCTTGCACCGGCTGCGAGGTCTGCATCGCGGTCTGTCCGGTGCCGCAGTGCATCGAGAAATTTGGCGACGATCCATCCAATAACGGCGTATGGGTCAACTACGACATCTGCATCGGCTGTCAACTGTGCGCGAAGGACTGCCCGTGGGAGACGATCAAGATGGTTCCGACGGCCACGCTGGCGGGACATCAGACCTCGCTCGACAGCCAGCCCAACCGCGAGCATCCGGTGTTCCGCAGGCAAGAACTTCTTCCGGAGGAGATCAAAACGCCCTTTGTCATGACGGGCGAAAAATTCGCCGCTTCTTAGAAGATCGCCGGAATTAAAGACGCCCGTGCGCGAGCGCACTTCTTATTTTGAGACGGGAGCAAAGCTTGATGAATGATGTGATACAATTCGGTCAACTGGGGATGTTGGCCTTGCGCAAGGAGAGAGCGAGAAATGGGCAAGAAGCTGTTCGTGGGCGGCCTGCCGTACGAGACCAATGAGGCGCAATTAAAGGAATTGTTCGGCGCTTGCGGGATCGTCGTGAGCGCTAAAGTGATCATCGACAAGGCCACCAACCGTTCAAAAGGATTCGGCTTCGTCGAAATGAGGACCGACGAGGAGGCAAAAGCGGCAATCGGCAAGTTCAGCAATTTCACGATGGGCACGCGCCGCATCATGGTCAGCGAGGCGCGCCCGCTTGAGCCGCGTTCGATGGGCGGCCCTGCTTCTCGTCCGAGTTTCGACGGCAACCGGAAACCTTCCAGCGGCGGATTCGGCGCACGCAATCCTAATTTCGGCGCGGATAAACCCGCCTTTGCAGATCGCAAGAATCGCTACGACAATAAGAAGAAGCCTCGCAACGAAGGCTTTGACAAGAAGGGCTTGGACCACGAAGATGAAGGTTGGTAAAAAAGATGCCCGCATTCAAAAGGAGGCTTTTCATGCGCCAGTTCTTGATTCTCGTTTCCGTGTTCGTTGCGGTCGCCGTCCAGGCTGAAATTTACGATATCGACTCGGAGCATTCTGAGGTTGGTTTCCGCGTCAAACATCTCGTCGGGAAAGTTCCGGGACGCTTCACGAAATTTTCCGGCACGATCGACTTCACTCCGGGCAAGCCCAAAATCTGGAAGGTGGACGCGGCCATTGATCCTGCTTCGATCAACACCGACAATGAGAAGCGTGACAACCATCTAAGGTCCGCGGACTTTTTTGATGTCGCGAAGTACCCGGCGATGACTTTCAAGTCCACGAAGATCACCATCGACAAGAGCGAGCTGATAAAGCTTTACGGCGAATTAACGATGCACGGCGTGACCAAACCCGTCGTCCTTAATCTTGAGATCGGGGGCACGATCACGGATCCCTGGGGCAACCAAAAGGCGGGGTTCTCCGCAAAAGGCGAAATCAACCGCAAGGACTTTGGGATAGTCTGGAATAAAACTCTTGACAGCGGCGGGCTCATCCTTGGCGATGATATCACGGTGAATATCGAGCTGGAGGCCCAGGTAAAACCGCCTGAGAAACCGATCTTGACAAAATGAAAGCTGACGCAATGACAACTTTGTGAATTTTGGATGTCGAGGCGATACTCTAACATGGCGTATTAGTATTAAAGGAGGTCTAATGAAATACACGTTGCGAGCACTTGCCGCTGTCTTGGTCCTGTCGGCTGCCGCGCATGCTGGTGATCAGAATGACGCCGGTTGCGGTCTCGGGAGCATGCTCTTTAGAGAGCAAAAGCCCGTCCATCAAATCGTGGCGGCGACCACGAATGGCACTTTCGGCAACCAGACGTTCGGCATCACCTCAGGCACGCTCGGTTGCACGTCCGGCGGGCTGATCAAGGCATCGAAGGAGCGCGAGGTATTCGTCGCCACCAACCTGCGAGCCATCGCGCGCGAGTTGGCGGACGGCAAGGGCCAGTACGCCTCTGTGCTTGCCGGCTTATTCGGCTGCGGCTCTCATTCGGCGGAGTTCCTTGCTTTAAGCCAGGCGCGCTACGAGAATATTTTTCCTTCTGCGCGGATCGGCGCTGTCGAGTTAATCCGGAACCTGGATCAGGCGATCGCGGGCGATGCAGCGCTTTCCAAGGCCTGCGTTCTTTAATCCACGCTTCCCAAAGTGACGGTCGGGACGGGCAGACTGCGGTTTGCCCGTCCCGCTTTATTTTGCGCCTTTTTCTTAGGAGGGATTCCCATTCATGCCGACACGCCTGCACGCGACGCCATAGCCAAAGCTTCGGCGCTGCGTCTGGCCGAGTCTCCTGACTGGCTGAGACTCGGCCACTGGAAGCCGCGCCGCTGGGGCGGGGGTGTCGTCAGCGACGCGCTGAGCGCCGGATTTTTTCTCAGTTCAGATGGGACTCGAGATCCGGAAGCAGAATTGATTGCCATGATCGCGGGTCTCTATGAGCAGAAGCAGGGGTCCGGGACGGAGCTTGCGCGCTGTCGTTTCCCGGCTCGCTCGACCTGGTTGATCGAGCGTTTGGGTCTTGACCCTGCGTCTTTGCCGCCCGCCGATTGCTCGAAATATGAGGACTGGCGGCGTTTGCTGGACCCGACGGCAGTCTCCTTTATTTTCGCGTCGGCCTACTTGAATAATCCTGCATCCATGTTCGGGCACACCTTTCTGCGTCTGGAGCGACGGGCAACCGGTGCGGGTTCGCGACTCCTCGACAACACGTTGAACTTCGCGGCTGAAACCGGCGATGACGGGGGTCTATTATTTGCGGTCAAAGGTCTGTTGGGATTATACCCGGGGAAATACAACATCAATCCGTATTACATGATGGTCCATAAGTATAACAACATCGAAAGCCGCGATCTCTGGGAGTATCGCTTGGCGTTGAGCGCAAATGAGGTCGAGCGTCTGGCAGCGCATATATGGGAGATGGGCCCTGCGAACTTTCCTTATTACTTTTTCTCGAAAAACTGCTCCTACCAGCTTCTGCCTGCCCTGGAAGCGGTCATGCCCGGGCGTAGGCTGAAGCTCGGGCGATCCGCCGTCGTCAGTCCCGTCGACACCATTCACGCATTGCGGTCTTCCCCGGGCCTGGTCGCTGCGGTTTCCTATCGTCCCTCTCACGCCACGACCATGCGCCTGCGCCGCAATCTGCTCGCGTGGGATGAACGGCGCGCGTCTGACGCCTTCAGGTCGGGGCGCCCCGAAAAAGGCGATCAACTCATGGCCGGTCTTCCACCGGAGCGGCGGGCGCTGATTCTAGACGTGGCGCAAGACTACATTCTCTACAAGGAAGGCTACACGCCCGATGCTCCCGTGTCCGTGCGCTCTCTCGAGCGCGAGATACTGACGCGTCGAGCGCGGCTTGCTGTTGCCTCCGTCGAGCCGGCATCCCCATCTTGGGCGGCACCGCCCGAGCTGGGCCACCTTCGGCGACGATTCCAACTCGGCGCCGGCGCGCGCGACGGCAGGGCGTTTGCGGAATTCTCCTGGCGGCCCGGCTATCAGGATCTTCTTGATCGTCCCGGAGGTTATGTCCCCGGCGCCCAGATCGAGGGACTCTCGTGGCGACTGCGTTATGACCAGCATGCGCGGCACGCCTATATACGCGACCTGCGCATCATCGAGATTCTGTCGGTCTCCGGGTGGGATCCTTGGATACGCAAGCCGTCCTGGATAGCAGGGACCGGCCTTGACACGGCCTTTGAACTAGGCAAGCCCGCTGTGGAATCTCTCGTTTATGAGGGCCATTTGGGGGCCGGTCTTGCCTTAGAGTTTTCTCCGCGAGCGCTTGGCTATTCATTGTTAGTCTTAGAGAGCGCCGCCGGCTCGGCTCTGCGGGAAGGCTGGCGTGTCGGCGGCAGCCTGCGTGCGGGAGCTACGGTTGATTTGAGCAGCCGGTGGCGCGGCGTGCTCGAGGCCGGACTCTCCGCCCAGCCCTTCGGCGACAAGAGGCCGAACCATCGTCTGCGCCTGGGTCTCAACTGGGCACCGAGGCGCGACCGCGCGTTGCGCGCCGAATTTCTGTTGCGCGGCCGCTACCGTGAAGGCGGTCTTTACACGGTGCTTTACCATTAGAAAGCGTAAGGAAATAAATGAGTGAATTTATGGCGGCGAGGCGCCCGTCTGGCAAGGCGCGAAAAGCGAGCATACCGATAGGGTGTGATCGACGACCGAGCTATTGCGTCAAACCTTAGGGGGAAAATGATGAGCAATCATCTTGCAGGCGAGTTAAGCCCGTATCTTCTTCAGCATAAGGACAATCCCGTGGATTGGCATCCTTGGGGGCCCTTGGCGTTTGCCAAGGCCAAGGCCGAGAACAAGCCGATCCTTCTCTCGATCGGCTACTCGACTTGTCACTGGTGCCACGTCATGGAGCACGAGAGTTTCTCCAAGCCTGCTGTCGCCGAGGTGATGAACCGAAGTTTCGTCTGCATCAAGCTCGACCGTGAGGAGCGCCCCGACGTCGACAAAATCTACATGGCCGCGGTACAGGCGATGACCGGGCAGGGCGGCTGGCCGCTCCACGCGTTTTTGACGTTCGATCTGAAACCATTTTACGGCGGAACCTATTTCCCGCCGGACTCCCGTTATGGCCGTCCGTCTTGGACTGACCTGCTGGAGCGCCTGGCTCAACTTTGGAAGGACCGGCGGCAGGATATCGAAAACAATGCGCGGATCCTGGCGCGCACGGTGACCGAGCATGTTTCAGCGGAGGGAGCGTCGCGGGGATATCCGGAAGCGGCCGCGTTGGGGGCGGCGGAACGCAGTTTGCGCGCGTCCTTTGACGCGGAGAACTCCGGCTTTGGCGAAGCGCCGAAATTTCCGATGCCGGCCAATCTCCGGTTTCTCTTGCGCCGCCATGCGCGGACCGGAAATTTAGACGCAAGAACTATGGTCCTGGAAACTTTGCGGGCGATGACGCGGGGGGGGCTATTCGATCAGCTCGGCGGAGGCTATGCCCGCTACTCCACCGATGGCGCCTGGCGCATTCCGCACTTTGAGAAAATGCTTTATGATAACGCCCAGTTGCTTGAGATTCTCGCTGATGCGTGGGCCCTTTCGCATGACGAAGAGCTGAAAAGAGCGCTGGAACGGACGGTGGAGTATCTTCGACGCGACCTAAAGGCGCCCGGCGGCGGATTTTTCTCGGCTGAGGACGCGGACAGCTTGCCTCATGACGAACCGTCTGGGCATAAGATGGAAGGCGCGTTCTATCTCTGGAGAAAAACGGAAATAGAATCGATACTGGGCAATGACGCGGAAGCATTCTGCGCGCGGTACGGGGTTGTCGAAGGGAGCAATGCCTTCTCCGACCCGCACGGGGAATTCGCCGGGAAATGCGTGCTGTACGACAAGGATCCGGGGGCGATGCCGGAGACGGAGGCGCTGGGGATGCGGGCGAAGCTGTTTGCGCAACGAGCGCAGCGGCCAAGGCCTGCGCTTGACGATAAAATATTGACTTCTTGGAACGGGCTCGCGATCGCGGGCCTGGCCCGCGCCTTCTGCGCGACCGGCGACGGGATATGCCTAGAACTTGCCGAGGGCGCCGCGGACTTCATCCGCCGCGAGCTGGCATCTTCCGACGGGAATACGCTCTGGAGACGCTGGCGCGCCGGATCGCGGGCGATACCGGCGATGGCCGAGGACTATGCGAATATGGCTTACGGGTTGCTGGCGCTGTATGAAGCCTCCTTTAATTTAAAATACCTTGAGTGGGCGGCGGAATTGGCGCTGGAAACCATTTGCCGCTTCGCGGCGGAAGGCGGGGGATTGCATCAAACGGATTCGGAAAATGGCATTGAACTTTTTGCTCGATCGATTGAAAATCATGATGGAGTGGAACCGGCGCCGAGTTCGGTGATGACGGATGTGTGCTTGCGGCTTTATGATATGACGGGCCGCGTTGATTTTTGCCGCTTCGCGGCGCAGACATTGGAACGGTTTGGACCGGGATTATCCGCGCGGCCTTTGGCGATGCCTTTTCTATTGACCGCCTGGGACTATGATATGGGGAAACGGATTCATTTGATTATTGCCGACGTGGATCTTTCAGGGGGCGCCGCGTTGGTCGGCGTGGCGCGCGAAACATTGCGGCCGGGGCTTGTGACCCTCGCTTATCGGCGGGCTGATAAGGCGGCGTTCTCAAAACTTGTTTCGCTTGCGCGTGATATAATCGATGCGCCTTGCGCGCGGGCTTACCTGTGCGTTGACCGCGCGTGCGGATTGCCGACGGCAGATCCAGAGGAATTGCGACGTTTGCTCAATTGATGAATGAAGAAGAAAGCCGCTTAAAATCCAAACGCGTTCACGCTTTGGTGATGATCATTCTTGGCGCCATTATGTCCGTCTGCGCCTTGGCGGCGGGTCTTATCGCGATGAGCCCCGGCGTGTTCCCGTCGTGGATGACGGGAGGTTGGGATAAGAGGCGGAAGCCCGCGTATCGGACGCCGGCTAAAGTAAAAACGTATTTCAGCGACTTTGGCGCGGCGGCTCTGGCGCGCGCCAAGAGGCAGCATAAGCTCGTGCTCCTGCATCTGGCGCCATGCTGGTCGCGTGAGGCAAGGCTGATGGAAGAGACGACCTATGCGGATGCCGCGGCCGCGAAATGGATTGCGGAGCATGTGGTGGCCACGCGCGCCGATGCCGAGGAGCGCCCCGATTTGGCGCTTAGGTATGGAGCGGGCGCCTGGCCCACGACGGTCTTAATTCATTCTGACGGGCGCGCGCTTGCGATTGCCTATCGGCTGACGCCGAAGCTTTTCCTGCCGTGGGCTGAGCTGATTGCGCAGACGTTGAACTCAGACCCGGCCAAGGCTGAGGGCTTTGCGGCCGATGCGGAACGGCGCCGGGAGGCCGTTCGCCGACGTCCGGCGCTTGCAACGGGGCCCGACGACCCCGTTTGGGGAGGCGTCTATCATAGTCCCAGCGAATACGCAAAAATACTTTCCGATCAGACCGCGGCGGTGTTGGCCGGCGACAACAGACGCGCGCAGTCGGTCTTAAACTTCACGGAGCGTTTCATGTCGCTTCCCGGAGGCGGTTATGCGTCCTCGGTGAGCGGGGATGTTTATCTTTCCAACGGTTCCATCGAAGAAGGCTCTTCCTATTTTTCAAAAGATGACGCCGGACGCCGCGCCGACGCGCTTCCGTCCGTCGACCGGCGCATATTCGCGGGGTCCAACTCCGCGATGGCGCACGCCGTTCTTCTATCGCAGGCCGCCTCGAAGTCGCAGAAGGCCCACGCACGGCGCACGCTCAAATACCTCTCGAATCCCAAGAACGCCGCTCTTTTTTTGCCGGCGATCGATGCGTCGCGCTAAGAAAGCCTAAGCGCTCACCTACTTTTCAGATCCCAAGAACGCCGCGCCTTCCGATCCGCTGGCGGGATCGGCAGAGTGTCGGATGTCCTTGCCGAGCACCATGAAGATCACATCTTCGGCGATGTTCGTCGCGTGGTCCGCGATGCGCTCTAAATTGCGCGCGATCAGGATGATGCCCATTCCCCGCTGTATCGCGGAAGCGTCGCTCTGCATCAGGTAGACGAGCTCATTGAAGGTTTGGCTCTTGAGCCTGTCCTCCTCGTCGTCGCTTTTGATTACCCCGCGCGCAAGGCCGACGTCGCCGCGCGCGAACGCGTCCAGGGAGTCTTTGAGCATGCCCACTGCGACCTGCACCATGCGCGGAATGTCTCCGAGCTTAATCTTCGGCTCCTTGCACAAGTAAACGCCGGTCTCGGCGATATTCACCGCCTGATCGCCGACGCGCTCGAGATCGGAATTGATCTTGATGGCGGCCGCGATGAGGCGCAGGTCGCCGGCCGCAGGCTGGTGCAGCGCGAGGAGGCGCAGGCACACATCGTCGATCTCGATATGCAGGGCGTTGACCTGGCGCTCCCACGCCTGCACCGCGACAAGACGGCTTTCGTCGCGCTCGATGACGACCTTGACTGCGGATTGGACCATCTCCTCGCACAGGCCGCCCATGCGCAGCAAGCTGCCGCGCAGGTCGTCAAGATCCGCGTCGAAATGTCTCTTCATCCGAACCTCCCGGTGATGTAGTCCTCGGTGCGCTTGTCGACGGGCTTAGTGAACATCTGTCGCGTCAGCCCGTACTCAACCATCTCACCCATCAGCATGAATACGGTGTACTCCGACACGCGGGCCGCCTGCTGCATATTATGCGTGACGATGACGACGGTGAGTTGATCCTTGATATGAAGGAGGAGTTCCTCGATGCGCCCCGTCGCGATCGGGTCGAGCGCCGAGCAGGGTTCGTCAAGGAGCAAGACCCGCGGCTCGACGGCGAGAGCGCGCGCGATGCACAGGCGCTGTTGCTGACCGCCGGAGAGGCCGACGCCGGGGGCGTCGAGCTTGTCCTTGACCTCCTCCCACAGCGCGGCGCGACGCAGGCTCTTCTCGACGGTTTCCGCCAGCACGGCTCGGTCGCGCACACCGTTGAGCGCGAGGCCCGCCGCCACATTTTGCGCGATGGTCATCGTTGGGAAAGGATTCGGGCGCTGGAACACCATGCCGATCTCGCGGCGGAGAAGCACTGGGTCCATCTCGAGCGCGTTGCGGCCGCCGAGCAGTATCTCTCCGTCGCAGGTCGCGCCGGGGATGGCTTCGTGCAGGCGATTAAGGCAACGGATCAAGGTGGACTTGCCGCAACCGGAAGGGCCGATGATCGCGGTCACCGTTTTCTCTCGTATTTCCAGATTCACGCCGTTGAGGACGGGGTCGGCACCATAACCCGCCCGGAGGCCGCGTACGGACACGATGATGGGAACGTCTTTTGCGGCGTCAGCGGACTCTTTCGGCAGAGGCATCGGTCTCATGCGGATCTCGGTCTCAGCCATAGTCTCGCGGTGATGTTGACGGCCAGGACGAAGGCCATCAGGATTAACGCGGCCGCCCAGGCCTGATTGTGCCAGTCCTCGTAGGGGGAAATCGCGTAGGTGTAGATCGTGTGCGGCAAGGTCGCTATCGGGTTGCGCCAGCCATTGTCATAGAAGCGGTTGCCGAAGGCGGTGAATATGAGCGGCGCCGTCTCGCCGGCGACCCGCGCAAGCGCCAACAAAACGCCGGTGAGGATCCCTCGCCCGGCCGTCGGCAAAATCACTGACAAGGTGACCTTCCAGCGCGGCACGCCGAGGGCAAGCGCGGCTTCACGGATCGTGCCGGGCACCAGGCGCAAAAACTCCTCGGTGTTGCGCAGGACAATGGGAACCATGATGAAGGCAAGCGCCACCGAGCCCGACAGCGCGGAAAACTTCTTCATCGGGTGAACGATCATGGCGTAGGCGAACAGGCCGACGACGATCGATGGGACCCCGTTCATCACGTCGGCGGCATAGCGCACGACAAAGGCATACTTGCCGCGGCCGTATTCGGCAAGGTGCACCCCTCCCAAAACCCCGACGGGCACGCCGATGAGGCCCGCGAGGCCGACGACCTTCGCCGAACCCACGATCGAGTTGGCGATGCCGCCGCCGTGCTCGCCGACGGGCTTCGGAAGGTTCATGAGGAAGGCCAAGCTGAGCGACGACGCGCCCTTCCAGGCGATGTAGCCGAGGATGGCCAGCAAGGCGCAGGACGCGACCGCAGCGCACACCGCGGTCAGCGCGAACATCAACGCGTTGACTTTCTTGCGGCGAGCGTAAACTGCTTCGTTCATCGGCGGTGCCCGAGCCGATGCAGCAGCAGGCGCGCCACGCCGTTGACTGCGATCGTGACGGCCATCAAGGTCAGTCCGATCGCGACGAGCGCGGAGAGATGCGCGTCGCTGACAGCCTCGGCGAGTTCATTGGCGATGACGGCGGCCATGCTGTAGCCGGGGTCGAACAGCGAGGCTGATATTTTCGGCGTGTTGCCGATCACCATCGTGACCGCCATCGTCTCGCCGAGAGCGCGTCCGAGAGAAAGGAACACCGCGCCGATGATGCCCGAGCGCGCGAACGGGAGGCTCACTCCGCGCACGACCTCCCAGCGCGTGGCGCCGAGAGCATACATCCCCTCTTTAAGCGGGCGCGGCACGGTCAGCAGCACTTCGCGCGTGATAGTCGTGATGTAGGGCAAGATCATAAAAGCGAGGATCAGCCCCGCCGTGAGCATGCCGACGCCGTAGGGCGAACCCAGCGCGCGCATGAAGGCAACGAGAATGAAAATGCCCATGAGCCCCAGGATCACGCTCGGCACGGCGGCCAGGAGCTCGATGGCGAACATGAGAACTTCGGCCAATCGCTTAGGCGCCAGCTCGGTCAAAAATATCGCCGCCCCCACTCCAAGGGGGACGGAGATGAGCAACGCGAGAAAAGAGGAGACGGCGGTGCCGTACAAGAAAGGAAGGGCGCCGAACACCTCGGCGACGGGGTCCCATGTGGACGTCCACAGAAAGGCCGGGCCGAAGGACTTCCAGGTGGAGGATGACTCGCGCGCGAGCTGCCAGGCGAGGGCGCCCGCCGCAAGCAAAATGATTCCCGCGAACCCCGCGCTCGTCAAACGGAAAAGGAGGTCCCCGGTTCTCTCGTTGGAAGCGGGGACCCTTCGGGCGCGCTCAAAGACCGCGGTGACCATTTTATTGAATGCCCTCAATGGTCTTTCCGACCAGAGCCTTGAGGGAATCCGGAAGCGGCGCGTAGCCGAGCGCGCTCGCCATGCCCTGGCCGTCCTTGAGCATCCAGCGCAGAAACTCCTTTAGGATCACGCCCTTGTCGGACGTGTTCTTCTCGTAGATCAGCAGCCAGGTGAAAGTCGAGATCGGGTACGCCGTCTCGCCCTCTGCGTCCGTTATGGACACGCGGTAGTCCTTCGGCATCTTGGTGCCCGCCGCAGCGGCGGTCACGGAAGCAATGGCCGCCTTGACGAACTTGCCCGCCTTATTCTTAACCGACGCGTAGGAGATGTCGTTCTGCTTCGCGTAGATCAACTCGACGTAGCCGAGAGCGTTCGGGCTCTGCTTGACAAGACCGGCGACGCCTTCGTTGCCTTTGCCGCCGAGGCCGACGGGCCAGTTGACGGCGGTGGCAAGGCCGACCTTCTTCTTCCACTCCGGGCTGACTTTCGAGAGGTAGTCGACGAAGCAGTAGGTCGTGCCGGACCCGTCCGAGCGGTGAACCACGGTGATGGGAGCGTCCGGGAGCTTCACGCCCTCGTTGAGCTTGGTGATTGCCGGGTCCGTCCAGCGCGTGATCTTCCCGAGGAAGATGTCGGCAAGCACGGTCCCGGAAAGCTTCAGGTCCGCCACGTCCTTGAGATTGTACGCGGGCACCACGGCGCCGAGCACGGTCGGAATGTGCAGGATCTTGCCGTCCACCTTGAACTGCTGCTGATTGGTCATCGGCCCATCCGTGGCGCCGAAGTCCACCGTGCGCTCGGCGATCTGGCGGATGCCGCCGCCGGAGCCGATGGATTGGTAGTTGATCTGCAGGTCGGGCTTCAGCTTGTGGTACTCATCGAACCACTTGGAATAGATCGGGTACGGGAAGGTGGCGCCCGCTCCGTTCAAGGTCTTCATCTGAGCCGCGGCGGGAGCCGCGAGCAGAAGGGCGGCGGCGATAAGGTTCAGCGTGCGATTCATCGAGTTTTCTCCTTTGAGGTCATGCTAGATATCCAATGTGACGATCATGTGACGGCTCCGTTAGAAGCGCATGACGCGATTTAGAACTTGATCGACAGATCCACTTGAAGGCGATTGATCGCCTTGTCGAGATTCGTCGTCGCCGTGGGTGTGATGAAGTTAAGAGTTGGCGCAAAAATAACTATATGTTTTTGGATGCCGATGCTTCACTCTAAGCGGCGCGGAGCGAGAAGAAGAAGATGGACCCCCCGGGCTGGCGGCTCTCGATCCAAACGCGGCCGCCCTGCGCCTCGACGAGGTGCTTGACGATCGCAAGCCCGAGGCCCGTGCCGCCGGCCTCGCGCGTGCGCGCCTTTTCAACGCGGTAGAAGCGCTCGAAGACACGCGTCAGATCGCTCTCAGGTATGCCGACGCCGGTGTCGCGTACGGACACGACTACCTCGGCGCCTCTCGTCTCGAGCGCGACCTCAACACGACCTCCGGATTCAGTGTATTGGATCGCGTTATCGATGAGATTCGCGATGATCTGACGTGCCTGCCCAGCGTCCGTGAGCGCGGTCAACGGGCCGGAGGAGGGCGCTGTCAAAATCACGCCTCGCGCAGCGGCAGCGGGGGCGAAATGTCTGAACACATCTTCCGTCAGCGCCAGGAGGTCCGTCGCGGCAAGCTTCGGCGGGCGATGACCCGATTCGATCGAGGAAAGATCGAGCAGATCGTCCACGAGTTTTGAGAGATGGACGGCCTGCTCCTCAATTATTTTTACAAACCCGAGGCGATGCGTCTTGTCATCGAGCGCGCCCTCGCGAAGAGTTTCGGCGTAACCCTTGATCGAAGCGAGCGGGGTGCGCAGCTCGTGGCTGACGTTGGCGACGAAATCGCGGCGCGCCTGTTCAAGGCGGCGCAAACGCGTGATATCGTGGAGCACGACGAGCGCGCCGGATGAAAAACCATCCTGCTGAAGCGGGGCTGCGTATGCGTCGAATACAAGTTCCCCTGATGAGAACAGCCGCAGTTCCCGCGCCGCGGGTTGGCCGTCGTGTAGAACTTCGCCAATGAGTTCGGTAAGGCCATGATGGCGCAGGCTCTCAAGGTGGCCGCGTCCGCGTGCCTGCGCCGCGTCGATGCCGAGCAATCGCGACAAAGCCGGATTGACGAGCAGGACGAGGCCGTCCGCGTCCACGGCGACGACGCCCTCGGCCATCTGGTCAAGCACTGCCGCAAGGCGGCTCTTGTCAAGCGACAGCTCTCCAACCGTTTCCTCGACGCGGGCGGCCAATAAGTTCAGCGTCTCGCCGAGAATGTCGCGCTCGTCGCCGCCGAGCGGGCCGCGCACACGCGCTCCGTACTCGCCTGCGGCAAGCCGCCGGGCTACTGTCGCCATCTCCTCAAGCGGGCGGCCGGCGGCGCTTGCCAGCAGCCATGCGAGGAATAGAGTCGCGGCGAAGGTCGCCAAAGCCGTCCAAAGCACGAACCGCCGTGCGCGAGCGGCGCGACGCGCGACCTCGGTCAAAGGGAGCGACAGGCAAATGACGCCCCGGACCGTGCCGTTCGAACTGACGACCGGCGCGGCGGCGTACAGGCGCTCGTCGTTGAGCGTCACCGAGCGTCGCACGGCGCTCGCCTCGCGGCCCTTAAGAGCTTCCGCGACCTCGGGGCGGGCGTGGTAGTTCTCAATGCCTGGGAGATCCTCCGCGCCGAGGCTGGAATCGCCGATCACGGTACCGTCGGGCGCGATCACGGTCGCCCGGCAATCACACACGGCGTTAAGCGCTTGAGCATCAAGAACCGTTTCGCGTGCGCCGAGGCGGGCTTGGATAAGGAGGCGACGAGCGAGGTCTTCGACCAACTCGCGCTTCAGGTCCTTTGTGAAGAGGAGCCCCATCACCCCGATCGCGACGGCGAGCAGCGCGCCCAGAGCCAGCGTCAGGCGGAGAGCGAAACGTCCCGCCGGACGACTCATGCGTCTGCCTTGATTCGGTAGCCGACGTTCTTGACCGTCACCACAACGGCGCTCGCGGGGCCGAGCTTATCGCGCAGGCGCGCGACGTGCTGGTCGATCGTGCGTGTAGCGATCTCCATCGAGCGATCGTAGCCCCATACCTTCTCGAGGAGCTGCTCGCGCGTCAGCGCGCGGCCGTTCGCGGATAGAAGGAGCTTAAGGAACTCGAACTCTTTCGTAGTCAAGATGACCGCCCTGCCGCGGACAGTGACCTCATAGCGCTCCGGGTCGAGCGCGATCCCGCCGGCGCGCAGGAGGCCGCCGGGGACGCCGTCGGCGACGGGCGCCGCGCGGCGCAGCAGCGCCTTCACGCGCGCAATGAGCTCGCGCACGCCGAAGGGCTTTGTCACATAGTCGTCGGCGCCGAGCTCGAGCCCGAGGACGCGGTCCATCTCCTCCTTGCGCGCCGTCAGCATGAGGACGGGAACGCGGGTCTCGCGCCGGATGATTTTAAGGAGCTCAAAGCCGTCAAGCTTCGGCATCATCGCGTCGAGCACCACCAGGTCAGGGCGATCCTTGCGCAGGGCACTCAGGCCCGCTTCGCCATCGGTAGCCGTCACCACACGATAGCCCTCCTTCTCGAGGTTGTACAGGATGAGCTTCACTAAGTTCCGATCATCCTCAACAACGAGAAGTTTTTCCTGTGCCACAAAGACATGGTTCCATTTCAGGCCGGGAGAGTCAAATCCAGCGTTTAGGGCTCGCTGGGATAGCACACACGGCCCCTCGGTGTACGACTGCTGCGCCGATGCGACTATTCTCGGCGCGCCCTGTTCCGCCATCACGCGGATCGCAAAGCTCGAACATCCTCGTTCTAGCGCCCGCCTGCCCGCTTTTGCAGAGCGTGTGGTTCAACAGCGGCGATTTAGGGCCGGGCGATGGACACTTTTTGGACACCGGAAGACTCTGTGACGGTGGCAAAAACGCGCGTGCGGCCCCTTGAATTCGCCACGCTCGCCTGCTAAACTTCATTCTGAGAAACACCAACCATGACCAAACTCCAAGAACAAGTGATTCATATCGTCAAGGGGCTTCCCAAAGACGCGACGATGGACGATGTCATGGCGGAACTCTATTTTAAGATGCAAGTCGACGCGGGTCTAACGGAACTGGACCAAGGGAACGGAATACCTCACGCGAGCGTGGAAAAAAGAATGTCTCGATGGCTCGCGAAATAAGGTGGTCCCCGCGCGCAGCAGATAATTTCGAGGCGATCTGCGGCTATATCGCGAATAATTCGGAGCGTTACGCTGTCCTCTTTGCCAAACGAATAGTAGCTCTCATCAGAGGAATCCCCGCCTTCCCCCAATCAGGCCGGGTCGTGCCGGAATACGGCGATCCTAATGTCAGGGAGAAGATCTACGAAAACTATCGGATTGTCTACCGCATCAAAAAAGATCGCATCGAAATCGCCGCGATCTGTCACGGATCGAGGCCATTTGAGATCTGAAATAGTTCTTCGACAAGCTTCAGCAGCAGCTCTGGTGTGCTTCGCGTCTTTGTCAGGATGGGCTCAACCTGCGCCACATTGAGCAACACTCCGTCGCAATGGGCGAGGCGTTACTTCGGGCCCATCATGTTGGACACTTGGGTGTTCTGCTTTTGGAAAAGCGGGGCAGCCGTGGGGTCGGCGAGGGCTGTTTGTCGACGAAGGTTTGGATTTCCGACGGCTTGACGAAGATCGGGAATCGGGGCTTATCCTGAGCCCCTGAAGATGAAAATCAGCCGGGAAGACGTCCATCAACGCTGATTGCGTCAACCCTAAAGTCGGCCCGAACGTCTCACCGGCCATGCATGGCATCCGCTTGCATGAGCCTCCTTGAATTGAACATCATGCTTCGATTCAAGTTTTGTCTTGCCGGCCAACT
>CAZGVK010000177.1:0-2592 GCA_964529095.1 uncultured Elusimicrobia bacterium | reverse complement strand
CTTATCGAGAAGCCGCGCATGGAGAAGAAGCTCATCCGGCCGCTCTTGGCCGGCCTTGATCAAAAGCTGTTCCCCAACCATACCGTGTGGACGGTCATGGTGTTGATTCTGGACACGGGACTACGTATCTCGGAGGTCATCGGCCTAGGCAACGACCAGATTGACTTCCAGGCCGGAGTGCTTCGGGTCATGGGCAAAGGAGGCAAGGAAAGACAGGTGCCCTTCGGCACGACCTCAAAGCAAGCTCTCGTGAACTACATGGCTCGGCGTGGAGAGGTTCCAGACCAAGGGCTGTTCTTTGTGAATCGATTCGGCGGAAAGCTTTGCCGAATTTGGGTTCAGCAGACCATGCGGTTTCTAGGCAGGAAGATCGGCATCAAGGGGGTTCGCGTGTCTCCGCATACGCTCCGGCACACGTTTGCGATCAACTACGTCAAGAACGGTGGGGACGCTTTCAGCCTCCAGAGAATCTTAGGGCACTCAAGCCTGGACATGGTGAAGATCTACGTCAGCCTTGCCGATCAAGACGTGGTGACGATGTACCGCAAGTTCAGCCCGATGGACCGGTTGGGGTCGGTTCCCGGTGCTAAGCGGCGAGTCCTGGTGCACTGAACCATCCGTCTAGCTCTAGTCTCAGGGAAACACTTTGTCTAAAGCTTTCAACCCGATAACGCAGATGATGATTCAAATGCAATAATGCATTCTCTCTCGTTTCAGAAGCATCAGGAGTTCATCTAGATGAAATTCGATAAGCCGTGCCCCTTCTGCGGCGGAAGATTAAAGAAGCTTGGCGTTTCCCAAGAGCTCCCGAATCTAGATGTCTACAGATGTCCCACATGCGCCCATATGCGCTACGGAAGCAATGCCGACTGGCACAAGCTGAATGAAACAGAATTTAGGCTCCTTGCCAACTCGGAGGGCACTGATCGCATTTGGCCCCTGCAAACAGACCTGCGAACTGACAAACCATCCCTCGCACTTGTCAGTGGTAGTATTCCCCGCCGCGGATGTTCTCGTGGAAGGGCAGAGCGGTCTGGCCGTCGGCGTCTTGATCCTGGGCCTACGCCTACACGCGGCGACCGCTTGTGGCGTAAGAATATGCAGGCTGCGGACACTGATGACCGTGATCAAAACCTTATTGCTTCTCGCCGCGCCGCTTCTCGCCGCCTGTGCCATCGGCACCCTCGCCCAATCCTGGGAAGTTCGACGCGGCCTCGTCTACGCGCAAGCGAGCGCCGTCCAGTTGAGAGCAGACGCTTGGATACCGAAAGGACCCGGCCCGCATCCCGCGATCCTTCTCGTCCATGGCGGCGGCTGGACGCGGGGAAAGCGCGAGGACATGGACTCGATCGCCGAGCGCCTCGTCCGACGCGGCTTCGTCGTACTCAACGCGTCGTATCGGCTGGCGCCGGCCCACCCCTACCCCGCCGCCCTCGAAGACCTGCGCGCGGCCCTGCGCTGGCTCAAAGAGCATGTCGTCGATCTCAAGGCCGATCCTGAGCGCGTCGCGGCGTGGGGCTACTCCGCCGGAGCGCATCTGGCGGGCTTGCTCGCCTATGAATCGAACTCGTCCGCCGGCCTTAAGGCCGTGGTGCTGGGTGGAACCCCCACTGACCTGAGGCGCTATCCCGAAGGCCGAATGGTCGTAGCCTTTCTCGGCAAGACGCTGAAGGAAGACCCCGAACTCTTCGCGCGCGCATCGCTGAACACTTATGTCAGCGCCTCCGCGCCGCCGACCTACCTTTATCACGCGCGCGGAGACATGCTCGTCGAGCCCGAGCAGGCGCGGATTCTGCAAGCGGCCCTGCGCGCGGCGCGCGTCCAAGTCGAGCTCGACCTCGTCCCCTGGAGCAGCCACATGACCTTATTTTTCATGCGCCCGGCCGCTGTCAAGCGCGCCACAGACTTCCTTGAGCGCCACCTCAAGGGCGCGTGAGAGTCCTGCTCCTCGCCGCCTGGCTCGTTGCTACCGCCGGCGCCGGCGCGCCCGACCTTCCGGTAGTCGCTTCCGTGGACCTTGCCCGCTACATGGGGACCTGGCACGAGATCGCTCACATGCCCAACTACGCGCAGAAGGGCTGCACGGACACGATCGTGCATTATCGCCTCAGCGCGGCAGAGGCCTTCAGCCTCGCCAACACCTGCTGGAAAGGAGCCAAGTACAAGCCTTATTTCGGAACGGCAAGGCGCGTCGACCCAACATCGAACGCCAAGTTTCGGGTCAAGTTCCTCGTGTTCTTCGGCGTGGACTACTGGATCACGGACCTCGATCCGGAATACCAATGGGCCGTCGTGGGCGCGCCCAAGCGCGACCAGCTCTGGATCATCAGCCGCGAGCCCGCTCTCTTGGAGGAGGTCTATCAAGGCATCCTCGTCCGGGCGCGTGCGCTCGGCTTTGACACGAACAGGCTCGAGCGCACGATCATAACGGGCAAACCGTCCAAGGGATTTGCAGACTGACGGACTACAGGCGGCGGCGGAAGGTTCATAACATGAATGGCCGCGACGCGTCTTTCGTTACGTTTGATACTTGGAGACGAATAGATCGGAAGAGCGTCGTGTAGGGAAAGAGTGTATTACTCACCGTGTAGA
>CAZGVK010000176.1:0-3459 GCA_964529095.1 uncultured Elusimicrobia bacterium | reverse complement strand
CCGGCTGCGCGCGCGGCTGCAACATCTCCGTGCACGCCAATACCGCGCGGCCCTGGCACAACGAGGGCAAGCGCGTTGCGCGCCTTAAGCCGCGCCTGAACTTGGAGGTCAACGGCTACTGGATGTGTGATGACGGGCGTTATGGGTTCTCAAATCTGGATACCGATCGCCTGGGCAAGGTTTTGCGGCTGGCGCCTAAAAAAACCGAGTTGTCTTGGGATGGCATGGCGGCGGAGCTTGCGAGCATGCTCAAAAACGCCGGCGAGGGCCTCGCGGTCGTCTCCTCGGGCATGCTCTCAAATGAAGACTGGGCCGCGTACAAGGCCTTGTTCGTGGACGCATTGCAGGTTAAAAATCACTATTTCACCCCCGCACCCGACCAAGTCGGCGTGGAAGACGAGCTTCTACGGAAAAAAGACAAGGTCCCCAATTTAAAGGGAGCAGAAGCCCACGGTCTTCGGAGCGGGTCATTCGATGAACTCGCTGAAAAGCTCGCGGCGGGCCAAGTCAAAATACTTTATGTTATCGAGCGCGACCTGGAGAAAATATTCGGAGAGAAGTCGCGATCGTTGCTGTCTTGCGCGCAGACGACTATTCTACAGGGCCCTAATAAAGGGCTGCTGGGCGATGCTTACCATTACCGGCTTCCAGCGACCGCGTATATCGAAGAAGAAGGGCGCTTTACGAATTTTGAAGGCAAGATCCAGGAGTACAAGAAGGCTCTCGATCCTATCGGCGACTCGAAGCCTGATTGGGAGATATTCGGGATCCTGAAAAAGGCTCTGTCCGCGTGAGCTTTCCAATTCTGCGTCATGAGGCCCTCTTTGTCATGGCGAAAGTTCTTTTTGCCGTCGTGGGGGCGGGCCTCACCATCGCGGGCTTCCTCGGCTGGGTCGAGCGCAAGCAAAGCGCGGTGATACAGGACCGCATCGGCGCCAACCGCGCTTCTATTTTCGGCATCACTATTTTCGGACTTTTTCACCCGCTGGCCGACGCGATCAAGATGCTCACCAAGGAAGACTTCGTGCCAAAAGGAGCCCTGAAGCCCTTTCATGGATTGGCGCCCATGATCTCATTGGGATGCGCTCTCTTTTGCCTTGCGGCTTTGCCCTATGGAGGAACTATTGCGTTTGCCGGCCGCGCCTGGGACCTTCAGCCGATAGAGCTCTCGATGGGCGTGCCGCTCGTGCTGGCAGCACTTGCCTTCGGGGTGCATGGGATTGTGATGGCGGGCTACGCCGCAGGCTCCAACTACGGCCTGCTCGGCGCTTTGCGTGGGGCAGCGCAGATGATCGCCTATGAAGTCTGCCTTGCTTCCTCCCTGAGCGGGCTTCTTTTTATCTACGGCACGCTTAACTTTCGAGAAGCTGTGCTGTGGCAGATGACGCATGGCGCGTGGGGAATAGTCGTCCAGCCCTTGGCTTTCATTCTTTTTCTCACGGCCGGCGCCGCCGTCACCAAACGCGCGCCATTTGACCTGCCTGAGGCGGAAAGCGAGATCGTGGGCTACCACGTCGAGTACTCAGGCATGAAGTTCGGAATGTTTCTAATGACCGACTTTGTGGAGTCTATCGTGATCTGCGGCGTCTGTGCGGCCTTGTTCCTTGGAGGCTGGGCGATTCCCGGCCTTGATCTGTCGGCGATGGGCATCGCCGGCGGGGCGCTGATGCTCGCAAGTTTTCTCGGCAAGACGCTGCTCCTGCTCTTTCTTCTCATGCAGTTGCGCTGGACCTTGCCGCGCTTTCGTTTCGACCAACTCCTCGATCTCGCTTGGAAGAATATTCTGCCTTTGGCTTTGCTGAACTTTCTGGCGACCGCATGGGTGGTGTATTTATGGCGATAAAGGTCCGCGCCGTTGAACGCCCCGCGCGCACCTTAGCGACCCAGATTTACCTCGTCGAGATATGGCGCGGCCTAGGGGTCACCTTCCGGCATCTATTCGTGAACCTGTTCCGGCATCTAATGAAAGCCCTCGGCATCAAGGGATTTCTTCCGGGCGCTGTAACCATCCAATATCCCGAGGACCCTGCCGTGCTCGGCCAGCGCGCGCGCACCCGGCACCGTCTGCTGCAGCGCGAGGACGGCACCCCGCGCTGCACAGCGTGTCTTTTGTGCGAGACGATCTGCCCGGCGAAGTGCATCCGCATTACGGCCGAGGACGCCTCCGACCCGCAGATCGAAAAGCGCGCGAAGACCTTCGACATCGACCTCGGGATGTGCGTGTTCTGCGGCTACTGCGTGGAGGCGTGCCCGGTGGACGCCATCCACATGGATGTGAGCGACGTGGCGCTCTCAGCCTATAGCCGTCAAGATCTGATCTGGAGCATGCCCGAACTTCTCAGCGATAAACCCAAGCCGACGTCCCGCGCCTAGGCGATCTGCGGTCGCCGCTATCCATGCACCTGTATATCCCGTTGGTTTCGGAAAATACGCTTCACCTATTTTAGTAAGATACGAAACGTGTCTGCCTCCAGGCTCCGCCGTCTTCTGTGGTTGCCGCGGGCGCTGATGATAGTTCTGTGCTGTGTTGCGCACTCCTTCGCGGCAACGGACGTTCTACTGACCGCGATGAAGACGGAGCTTGACCGGAGCTTCCTTGGTCTCAAGCACGCGGAAAAAACCCCGCTTTACTTTCTTGGCTACGAGGTTTTCGACTCACGCAATTTCTCCCTCTCGGCCGTCCTCGGCGCCTTAATTGATGACGACGACTATCGCGTGCGCACACTCAGCGTCGACGTCCGCGTCGGAAGCAGTCAGGTGGACAACAACCATCAAATGAAGGGACCCGACGCATGGCGCTACCAACAACAAAACAATGACTCTCACCTGGCGGTGGAAGACAATGAGGCCGCCCTGCGCAAAAGTCTTTGGAAGCGAACCGACGCGGCTTTTAAGGAGGCCGTCGACCAATTGACGAAGGTGACGGCCAATAAGGCGGTGACCGCGACGGAGGAGGACTCTTCCGACGACTTCTCCGCCTTCCCGCCCACCGTCCATTACGCAAAAGTGTCTTTCCCCTCAATGGACGCGGCGGTTTGGCGCGATCGTCTGCGCCGCCTCTCCAAAGCGCTGAAACCCTATTCGTTTGTGTTCGAGTCCGGCGTTTGGCTATCGGTTGAGGCGAAGAACCGCTACATAGTAAACACCGAAGGGACGCAAATCGTGACCGGCAACAGCTATGTCCGCCTCGGCTACCGGATTTCAAGCCGGACGCCGGATGGGATGGAGATTGAGCGCTACAAGGGCTACGATGGAATGCGTCTTGAGGATATGCCGTCGGATGAGAAGATGCTCGCCGATATGCGGATATCAGTTTCGGAACTAGAGGCGCTCATCAAAGCGCCGCTCGTTTCTCCTTACACGGGCCCGGCCATCATCCGCAACCGCGCCACGGGCGTCTATTTTCACGAAATCCTCGGCCATCGCTTAGAGGGTCACCGTCAGAAATACGAGGGGCAG
>CAZGVK010000175.1:0-12098 GCA_964529095.1 uncultured Elusimicrobia bacterium | reverse complement strand
GGCCGGATGTGCGGGCGATCCATCTTATTGATGACGACGATCGGGTGCAGGCCGAGTGCCAGAGCTTTGCGCAGCACGAAGCGTGTCTGAGGCATCGGCCCTTCGACGGCGTCGACAATCAGGAGAGCACCGTCGACCATCTTAAGAATGCGTTCCACCTCAGAGCCGAAGTCGGCGTGACCGGGGGTGTCGACGATGTTGATCGTCTTGTCTTCATATTGTATCGAGGTATTCTTGGCCAAAATGGTGATGCCGCGCTCGCGCTCGAGGTCGTTTGAATCGAGCACTTGTTCCTGCGCGGCGTCGGCCTTGACGAGGAATTCCCCGCTGGCTTTGAGGAGCGCATCCACGAGCGTCGTTTTGCCGTGGTCGACGTGGGCGATGATGGCGATATTGCGGACGTCTTCGCGGCGGGGGGCTGACATATTTTTCCTTTTCTCTAAATCGGCGGGGCGCACGCCGAACGGGCGCACGCCCCGATGAAAGCCGCCCATGACGCCGTACCAGGTTGAGAGGCGGCAACTTTCCAGAAGATTCTAGCATTCCGGCGCTTGCGGCGCAAATGCCTCCGCGCGATGTATAATTCTATATGAGCCATTATCATTTTCTGCGCCGCGAGCTCGCACGGCGTCTTCGAGGCCAAGGCGTTGTCCATCTTGAGGGCGGCAAGCCCGTGATCCGCAATTCCGATGTCGCCTATGCGTTCCGCCAGAATTCCGACTTTCTTTATATGACGGGTGTCGAGGAGCCCGGCTGCCATCTTGTGCTTGATGGCGCGCGCGAGATACTGCTTGTGCCCCGCATCGATGCCCACCATCGTGTATGGGAGGGTGATGTCCCCGGCCCGATCGAGGCCAAGAAACTTTTCGGCGTGGATCGGGTTATGTATGCGGATGAGCTTAAGAAAGCCATGCGCGGTCGTCGTCTCGTCTCTCCTGCCAAGCTGCGCGATGCGCTTGATGAGATGCGCGCCGTGAAAACAAAAGGCGAGCTTGACTTAATGCGCCGTGCGAATGCGATCAGCGGGGAGGCTCATGCCGCCGTGATGAAGATGGCGCGTCCGGCAATGCGCGAATACGAGCTTCAGGCTGTTTTCGATTCCGCCTGCGTGAAAGCCGGCCTCAATCATCTCGCCTATCCGTCGATTGTCGCTGCCGGCGTCAACAGCGCGGTATTGCACTATCAAAAAAATACTGCTCCGCTCAAGTCCGGAGACCTGCTTCTTATTGACGCGGGCGCGGAACTGGGGGGGTATGCCGCTGACATCACGCGGACGTTCCCGATCAGCGGAAAATTCACGCGCCGTCAGCGCGACGTGTACGCGATTGTGCTTGAAGCACAGAAGGCGTGCATCGGCAAAGCGCTTCCCGGCGTCAATTCGGCGGATCTTCATGTCCATTCGATGCGCGTGATCGCAGAAGGGCTCAAGTCCCTCGGCCTGCTCAAGGGAGAAACGGACGGCCTTCTTGAAAACGGCGCGGTGCGCCTGTTCTATCCGCACGGCCTCACGCACATGCTCGGCCTCGACGTACACGATGTCACCGGAGGCAAGCGCCGTATTTTGTCCAATCCGACAAAAGTCCCGGTTCGCTTTGTCGCGAAGCTCGAGCCCGGATTTGTCATCACGATGGAGCCGGGCATTTATTTCATCGCCGCTCTGCTCCATGATCCTCTCTTGCGCAGGAAGCACAAAAATTCAGTGGACTTTGCGAAGGCGGAGTCATTCCTTGATTTCGGCGGCATCCGCATCGAGGATGACATCGTCATCCGCGCGGGCGCCGCCGAGAACTTGACCGTTGTTCCCAAAGAGATAGCGGCTGTTGAAGACGCCTGCGCGCGCTGACTGTTAATCGGGGGCAGTTTTCGGCACGAGCGCTAGATCGTGCCGCACGGATTTGGCGACGGCGCCGATCCATGGGAGGCTGTGTGCGCCTGCGGCCAGCAGGGCTTTCCGCGCTTCCAGGCCGGCCTTGCGCAATGAGCTTGTCGAGGATGGTTCGGCGATGTATTTTTCCGCGTAATCGTTGTGAGTGATGCGCACGGTGTAGCCTTCCGCAGGGCCGGGCTTCATCGTTGCAAGGTAGTGACCATCCTCAGTAGTTGTAAGGGATGCGACCTCATTGTTCTGCGAGTCAATGAAGGCCAGGCGTGCGCCGAAGACGCCCTGCGTCGACAAGATGTCGTAGACGAAGCCTTCGAACACCCATTCAGGGATGGAAGATGGCGCGGGTGTTGCGGCTGGAGATGTCTCGGTTTCGCGCGCGACGGGCAAGGGCGCGGCCACTGGCGCGGCCGCGGGCGCGGAGTTGAGACGCGTTGTGACATCCTCAGCTGATCGTTTGCCAAAGGGAGAGGCGCCGGTCGGAGGGGCACCTTCCTTCGGCTCGGAGCGCAGCGTCAATATGATCGCGCCGAAGCTGAGGAGTCCGAGCGCCAATCCGACAAGTATTGCGAGATAGATGGCCAACCGGCGTCCTTGGGGGCGAGGAACTTCGCGTTTGAGCGCAGGCTGCGGCGTGTCAATTTTGCGCGGCGGGATTTTTGTTCCGGAGGAAACGATTCCTTTCGCTTTTGGGATCGCCAATTCAGAAGGAGCTGACGTCAACAGGCTTTCGCTTAGCCTGGGCCCTGAATTGCGCGCGATGGGTAAAGCAAATGAATTCGCTGGCGCCGGCCCTTCGGCTTTGACCTGAGAGAGGCTCGTTTTCTCGGGACCGACTGCCGGCGTTGGAACGGGGATGCTTTTGGCGGGGGCCAGAGCATCGAGAGGCGGCGCTTGATTCTTCGCTGTTTTTTTATTAGCGACGAAATCCCAATCGCAGGCCGGACACGTCAAGGCCTCGTCGGGAGCGGCGGTTCCACAGCTTGGGCAGCGAGAAATCATTGTTCACCGAAATCCCAAGGAAAGGGATCGACCGAGCCATAAGGCGAGGAAGTGTCCCTTCCGATATAAACGATACGAGGATAGTACCTATTTATGCGCCGTAAGTTCCATCGCGACGGCGACGCGTGAAGCCGATGAGGTAGGGAAGATCGGTGTAGTGGCAAAGACCGACTATTGCCATGGAAACAAGACAACTCAGGCCTAGCGATGAGGAGCTGCGCCTATCCTTGTCGCCGACAGGGCGGTCCGTTGGCAGTTCGTACTGGTACTGGGGTGACGCCAAGGGGGTGTAGCCGAAATCCTCTGCTTCAGGCTTAACGCTTGGCGCGTCAACTTTAGCCGGTCTGATGCTCAGGGCTGATGTCTTTGTGATGAACGGTTTCTCATCTTCGGCGGCGGGGGGGGAAACCAAAGCGGAGCGCACGGTAAGTCTCGGCAACCAAGGTGATTCGCCTCCGCTCAACCCCTTCATAGGAGGGGGCGATGAAGTTTTTGCCGACCCTGATTGTTCTTGCGCGCGGTCGAAGCTCCGCGATGCCGGGGTGGGATCATCGGGAGAGTGCCCACCTTGAATGGAAGCCGTATCGTTTAGAGCGGTCTTTGCGCTGGGGTTGCCGAGGGAAGCGGGGCTGCCTCTAGGCGGGGCGGCCGGCTGAGCCGTGTCTGCGACCGGGCCGGCTTGCGCGCTATTGCCGGAGGTTAAATTATCAGGCAGACTTGCAGGCAAGCTCGCGGCTAGGCCACTGGCGCCCCCCGTGCCGCCTCCGCCGGCGCCGCCGCCGCCGCCGCCGCCGCCACCTCCTCCCTCGCCGAAGCCGCCGAACTTGGGAGCTTTAGGGACTTTTCCTGAAGATTCCTCATTGCCCTCTTTGGGGGCTGTGCCGGTGTTATTGTTGTTGCCGTTGCTGGCGACGTTGTTGTTGGCGCCATTCTCGTTATCAGAAGGCGAAGCGTTTTTGCCGGGGTTTTCCGGATCGGGAATTTTTTTCCGGGCGTCGTTAGGCGCCGTGTCGGCAGCATTGTCTGCAAGAGGCTCGGGATGATCCGCAGGGCGATCCTCACCCATTTGTGGATCTGCAATCATGGGAGGAGCGGGGTCATTATCACTTGGGTTGTCGTCGCTGGGGCCGACGATTTGCGGAGGGGGTTTAATCCCGTGCCACTTTGGTTTGGGCGCGTCAGTTGACGGCTTTTTCGAGCCAGTCGTTTGATCGGCTACGGATTTTTCCCCCGACTTGTCGCTGAATGCGTCACCGCCTTTGTTTCTGAACTCATTCCAGAGCTTCAATGCGCGTTGCCTGAGGGTCGAAGGAGTTGTTTTGGGTGCCGCTTCAACGACGGAAACGGGGGATTGAGGCGAGACTGTCTTGTTAAGCGTGGGAGCATCGACCGGCGTAGCTGGAGCAAGACTTTTTGGGCCTATCTGCTTGGGCATCTTGCGGGCGCCGTCGAACATCAGTTTGGCGAACGCGATATCCGCCAAAGACTCTCCGGTCTTGATCGCGAAGTCGGGTGTGCCCCAGAAGTCGAATACCTTGCCGGTGCTGTCAAGCGCGGAGACCGCGAAAGAGGCGATGGCGGTATCAAGAAGAACGTGCCGACTGACCAGCAGAACGGCATTGCCGGTCGTGCCCGCATAGCTCGATATTTTTCCGATGACAGGGCCGGTGACGATGAGAGGGTTGACGATGCTTTCTCCAACTATCTGTGCGCCGGCCATGGCGCCGCCGAATATCGAGTAGCCATTTTTTGCGAGAGCGCGGTCATAGGTCCCAGCACCAAAATCGCTGAATGCGTCGTAGCGCTCATCATCGCTGAGAGTGGCTTCCAGCGCATCGCGTCGGGCCTGCGGCGCGCGGCGTTCGGTGATGCCTTGTGTCGTGAGCGCTTTTTCGCGCCGCTCCCGGGCCTGAGCGGCGAGGATCATTTGATTGTTCCCGCCGCCGATGCGGGCGAGGTGCTCAGCATTCAACTTGTCTTTCCATGTGCGCCAAGCTTTCGGGTCCTTCTCGTGATCAGGCTCGGCGCCGACCAGCAAGAATTTCATCAGAGGGTTGCGGCTAAAGCCCGCCGTAGCCTCAAGATCGTTCCGTTTGTAGCCACCGAAGCGAGTGACGGCGATTTGACCGCCGGAGATGACGCCGGTATAGACCGTGGACGCGAAATCGCCGAAGAGGCCGAAGACTTGTTTAGCGAGGGGGAAGTTCGCGATAGTTTGCGCCCCTTCTCCCAATACCGATGGTTTCCCTGTTTCGCGGTCGATGGTGTCCTGGCTTGAAAGCCATGTCTTTCCATCCGCGTTCCACTTGGCGCGGGAGGTGTCAGGAGGGATATCGTGACGAACTGAAAACTCGGTCTTTCCGCGCTCGTTGGTGTACCACATTTCTCTTGGCCCGAAAACAGGAACGTTTGTCTTCGGCGTATACACGGAAGACGACGCCGACCAGACGAGGCGCGAGCCGTCGGCCAAGTACTCGGTTTTGATCGTCGGGTCGGTCTGCCGCACGGTGCCGACCGAGTCGACTATTATTTCTCCAGACACGCCGAAGGCGATGCCGCGGTCGGCCTTATCCTGCAAGCGGGTCGCGGGATTGAATGTTCCGCTCAGGATGCGCTTGGTCCCGTCGCGGCGCGTGAAAATCAACATGTAATTTCTTTTCGCATTGATGAAAAATCGAATCGGCGAACCTTGATTTGGATCGATGAGGTCGTCCGCATCGTTTGCCTCGGCGGCGAGGAAAGAGCCGAGGGCATTGCTTCTGCGTCCTGAGTCGTCATCGAGGCCTAAGATCAGCATCACCTCATGCGCGAGTTCGCGGGCGATCCGCAATCGCTTTTGGTCGTCGCTTGAGTTGAGAAGAGACCGGAGATCCACCTCCCAGCCGATGTTTTTCGGGCCCTTCTCAAGCAATTGGTTGATGTGGGCCGACTTTTTTACGATGGAAGTTCCTTTCGGGAGAGAGAAACGCCCGTACTCGATGGTACCGTCGGTGTTGACCTGAGTGACGCGAAAGGAGAGCGCGGTCGCGATGGCAGCGGCGCGACCGGAGGGCTTGGCGACGGAGGCCGCGGGCGCGGGCATGGCGCGCGCGAGGTCGCTGGCCGTGGCCGCGTTCGTGCCGGGTGCGCCCTTCGGCGTGAAGGACCACGTTGCGGCGAGCTTCTGTTGGATCACTTTGAAGTTCACGGGGTCTTTGCCCTGCGTGGTGCGGTAGATGAGTTTAAGATTGTCGAAAATAAGATCGGCGGAGGCTGGGTCGGTGAACGCCTGGTCGAGCTCTCCCAGGAGCGAGCCAATACGAGACAGCGGATCTTTAGTTGCGGCAAGGATCGCCACTGCTTTCGAGAGCTCGAGATCAAATTGAGAATTGTTGCCGGTTCGACGCAGGCAGCGTTCAAGGACTCTCTCCAAACGGGCGAGGCGGATGTCGAGTATTTTCCTGTCGCCCGGGACGAGCGCGGCCGCGTCAATTCTTCTCTTGAGATCTTTGTAGCGCGAGTCGAGTTCCTTGAACGTCAAGGGATCCTCGCCTTTCAAGCTCTTGATCAGAGTCTTTTCAAATTCGCCCAGTTCCGCGGCCATTTTTTTGCCCTGCGCGGTGGAGAGCGGGGGAGCGCTCGCCGGCACGTTCGGCTTGGTTTCCGCGGCAGAAATCGGCAAGGAACCCGCGAGCGCGAACGCGCACACGGAGAGGAGGATCGCACGGCTGCTTTGTGTCCTCATAGAATGAGTATACCCTAAAAGGCCCAGCCCGCCAGTGGCGATGGGCCTATTCCTTTCCAGGCCTAAAGGCCTAGACGCTGTCAGATTCCACTAATCGCGTCGATAAGAATTCCGGCCTAGGCCGGGCGAAGCGCTGAGAGACGTTCCTCAAAACGGGACTGCATTTGCACCGGGGGGCCCTCGTCCTTGAGGAGGTGGTATTTGCTGGCCTTGGGCGCCAAGATGACCAGGAATTTCGCGGGCACGCCCGCGCGCCGGTATGCCGCGACTTTGTGGTGGCCGTCAAGCAGGAAGCCGGCCATGAAAGAGTGCAGATTTTTGAGCGTGCCTTTTTTGACGGACTCAGGGATTCCTCGCTGATACATGCCGAGCATCAGCACGCGGGGGCGGTCGCCGTTTTGGATCATCTGCTGATAGATCTTGATGTATTCTTCCTTTAACGAAGCCCTCGGGACCAATGGAATCACGAATTCGAACTGCTTCTCCATGATGCCGATTTCGGGGTGGCGGAAGACGCGCGGGCGCATGCCTTCGTAGTGTTCCCAGCCGGACAAGAGCCCCTCTTCTTTCGGGTCCTCGACGTCCCACAGCTCCATGAACTCGCTCTGAAAAAAATAGGAGGCTTCATCGGCGCTGTCGTATGGTCCGGAGAGGTTGACGGAGGTTTCGAAAACAAAATACTCGCCCTTTTCCATGAGTTCGAGGAGAGGGGCCAATTCTTGGACCAGCGGCTCGTCAACGGGTCGTTGGAGTTGGATCGTCTTGGGAAGGTTGGCGATCTACCTGTTGGTGGGAAGATGCGGTTACTGGAGCATCTTGAACCAGAAATGGCAGGTGTTGCAGTCGTTGCCCACCTCGAACTTTCGGGTGCCGTTGACCTCAAGGTAAAGGGAGTTCGATTCTCCATGGCGTTTCTCAATGGCGATCTTAAAGAAGCCTTTCCCAGCGGGAACATTGACCTTCACGACACCTTCAGCGACAGTGGTGACTTCAAGTTTCCGGGGCTCGGATTTCGTGGTCACTGGATCCTCCTCAAATAGGCCTCTGGCTTGATTGTAGCCCATTCTCCCCATCTCGTCCAGACGCAAAAATTTCGGCGCAGAGCATTTGACGGTATCAGGATTACGATGTATACTCGTTCGAAATGCCATGCCGGGAAACTTCGAGGGGGTGCTATCGTGGCGAGAGAGAATGATGGTTTTGGCGGAACGCTGCTGTTCGTAACAGGAGTTGCCCTTGGCGCTTTTCTGGGCGTTCTATTGGCGCCTCATTCGGGAACGGACACGCGCGAGAAGCTCGCGGACTGGCTGAAGGAACGCCGCAAGCAAGGAGACGAGCTTCTTCGCGCGGTGAAGGAGGATCCCCTGTAGGCGTCAACTCTTGCGTACGACGCCGCTCTTCTCCACGAAGCGCAGGTAAGGCGTGCCTCCGAGCGAGGCGCCCGCATCGACGACCAAGGTCTCGCCGGCCACATAGCGCGTCTCGGGGGCGCATAGAAAAAGCACGGCATTGGCCACGTCCGCCTCGGTTCCGAACTTGCCGCTAGGGACGTAGTCAAGCAGGAGCTTGCGCATCCATTCTTCCGGCCATAAACGCTCGCGCGACTGGGGCGTATCAATGAGGCCGGGGCAGACCGCATTCACGCGCACTCCCCGGCCGATCCACTCAACGCCGAGCGTCTTTGTCAGCGCCTGCACGCCGGATTTGGCCGCCGCAGAAGGCAGAAATCCCGGCGCTCCTGTCCAGGCGTAGGACGCGAGCAGGTTTATGATCGTGCCGGTGCCGCGCGGAAGCATGCGCCTTCCAGCCTCAAGAGCGCAGTTGAAGCTTCCGTGCAGAACGATGTCGATGACCTTGCGGAAACGCACCGAGGTGATCATCTCGCTCGGCCGCACAAAATTTGCGGCGGCGCCATTGATCAAAATCGAGACCGGGCCGAATTCGGCTTCGACACGTTTGAATAACGCGGAAACGGCCTTGGCCTCGGCGACGTCGGTTGCGATACCGAGAGCTCTGCGGCCCGTCTCCTTTCGGATTTCAGCGGCCGCGCTATCAAGACGCGCACCGTCGCGCGAGGCGAGCGCAATATCGGCCCCATGCCGGGCGAGGGCCAAGGCGACGGCCTTGCCGATGCCCGTGCCCCCGCCTGTTACAACCGCAATTTTCCCGGCAAGCAGCTTGTTATCGTACATGGTCCTCCCAATGGGGTCGGCGCTTGTCGCGCATCGCGGCCATGCCTTCGCACGCCTCGGGCCCGGCGATCAGGGCGGCGAATTCCGACAGCGAGCGACGCCACAACTCTTCATCAAGGAAAGGATCATTGAGGCCTTTTTTGAGCGAGGCGAAGGCGGCGGGCGCTGATTTTGCAAGCCTGGCGGCGAGAGAGAGCGCGCGCTCGAAGACCTCCTTTTCGGGCACCAATTCATCGACGAGCCCGGCCGCGAGAATAGCGGTTGCGCGCAGGGTCTTGCCGCGCAGGACCATTTCCTTGACCACGCGCTGATCGCAGGAGAGCGCTGTGAGTCGCGCGACAAGAGCGGGGGTGGGCGTGAGTCCAAGACGGATTTCAGAGAGCGCGGCTTTTCCTGACTCCTCCGCCATAATGCGCCAGTCGCAGCCCATCGCAAGGATCCAGCCGCCGAGGATGGCGGCGCCGCTGAGGGATCCCACCACGGGTTTGGGGGCGGAGAGTAAAGCCCGGTAGCAGTGGAGCAGGCCCTCGAACGCTTGGGATCTGCTTTTCTCAGGCAAACCCATGATTTCTCCCAGGTCGAGTCCGCTTGAGAAGTATTTTGGCAGGCCTGAGGCGAGCACTATGGCGCGCACGCGTTGGTCTTGGGCGGCGCGGTTGATCTCGGTCCTGAATGCCGCGAGCGTTTCGAGACCGAGCGTATTGCCCGGAGGGCGGGTGAGAGTGATGATTCTGACCGGGCCCTCATCGCGTGTTAGGATTTCGCCAAAGACCTGCCTTCTTGCGCAATCAGGTGTATCAGCCATTAACAGGGAGGATATAAGGATGGCAGCGATAAATCAAGCCCGAAATATAATTGCCTTTGCTATACTGTTTGCGATCCGGGCTAGCTCAACGGTGGAGCAGGCCGCTGTTAACGGCAAGGTTCTAGGTTCGAGTCCTAGGCCCGGAGCCATTTTGCCCGATAGGAAGAGTCGCTTCGTTAAGAGGGCCGCCCGATGGGCGGTCTTCTTTTTTTCATCTTCACGGGCTTCTTATCGGCTATGCCCGATGACAGAAAATTGAAGACCTTATCCATCTCCTTCTCCGCGTCATCCTCGCCCGAATCGCCGGAGTCCACCCATTCGATCGTCCGCGCCGCCTCGGCGACAAGGGTCAAAAGCGCCTTAAACTTCCGGCGCCGCCAGCTGATCGGCGGGAGAGGCTTATTGGTGCCGTCGGTATTGTATCGATCGTATGTGAGCTCCAGTCGTTCGGCGAGTTCCAAGATTTTGTAGTAAGCGTAGTCGTAGTGACCGCCGGACATTAGATTCCTCCTTCCCGTTCTGCGCGCGAGCAGGCGATTCTCCCGCGCGCGGAAATTCGACGGGACTTCGGCAAGTATGCGTTCAAGAAGCTCTTGAATAGGGCTCCGTGGTTCGGGATAAGCAAATGAAGAAGCTCGTGGGCTATGACCGTATCCTGGAAGCCGCTGGGCTCGCGTAGCACGTCCGTGCTGAAGTAAAGACGGCCGGAGGTCGAACAGGAAGCCCACTTGCTGCGCATATGCTGGATGTAGACGCGCTCAGTCTGAACCCCTATCCGGGCAGCCCAGCGAGTCACGCGCCGTTTGAACGCCGCGGGGTCGGCAGGTGCTCGGCGCTCTATCGTTCCCATAACTTGATGATCTGGCTCGCCGTCTCCACCATACGTTCGCGCCCCACGGCGGGAATCAGAAGCTTGTAGAGTTCGGCTTTCAGAAGGCGCAGATCACCGGCGTTGTCCGCAAAGTGGGGGAGCCGGCCGAAGGCCTGTTCGACATGCTTGGCGACCGCAACGGCGCTCTTTGCCCCCGCGCGGTCGAGCAGCCAGTAGACGCTGAACGTCTCCGCCCCCAAGCCGGAGCTGGCGGCTTTCGCCTTTGCCGTTTCGACTTCGCCGACCAGCGCCTGCAGGTCCACCAGGGCGTTCTCGGTCGTCTCCTGGCGCTCCTCGAACTGCTTGAGGATCTCCTCGGCGCGCTCGCTGATCGACCTAAGGTAGGGCTGCTTGTCGCCCTGGCTCAAGGCAAGGTTGATCAGAGTCCGGGCAAGATTGATGACCTTGGCTCCGGCTGGGGCCTGTTTTCGCTTGAGCGCGTCCAGCGCCTTCTCGTTGAGGGGGACTTCCCGGCTGATAGTCTCTAATCCCGAGGCCTCGGCGTTGTCGCGCACGATGGCCTCGGTCTTCTTCATGAGGTCAAAGTAGAGCCCGCGGCGCGTGCTGTAAAAAGTCCGGATGATCTTGTAAAGCGAGCCGAGTTTCCCGTAGTTCGCGATGTGATCTCGCAGCATCGCGTCCGGCGAGAGTATCTCGTAGAGAGTCTGGAGCTGGCGGAAGAAGTCGTAGAACTTCTCGCGGACGGGTTTATCGGCGAAATAGGCTACGGCCCGCTCCACCGCCTTGTCGTCCATGCGGCCGCGGCACAGGGCTAGGTAGGGCGAAGCATCCTGCCGCATCATTCGCGCGAAGCTCTCCTTGAGCAGGACGATATTCTTGATGACCGAGTTGACCTCGTCCGAGTCGAAGGAGAGCGCCTTCTCGAGCCGCTCGAAAATGCCCACAAAATCCACGATAAGCCCCGCCGGTTTCTTGGCTGAGAGGTCCTCGTAGGGCCTATTGACGCGCGCGATCGCCTGGAGCAAGGTGTGATCGCGCATGGGCTTGTCGAGGTACATGCAGTAAAGAATGGGCGCGTCAAAGCCCGTCAGGAGCTTCTCGGTGACGATGAGTATCTTGGGCTTCTCACCCGGCTTGGCGAACGCCTTGCGAATGCGCTTCTCCGCGTCCTCGCTCAGCTTATGCTGCGCCAGGAACTTCTCATCGTTGTGCCCTGAGGTGTAGACGACCTGAGAGTAGTCGGGAGGAAGGATGCGGTCCAGTTCTTTTTTATAAAGGGCGCAGGCCTCCCGATCCACTCCGACCAGGAACGCCTTATAGCCCAAAGGCTCGACGTTCTCTTTGAAGTGCTTGGCCACGAATGTCGCGACCTTACGCACGCGGTCCTTGGATTTGAGAAACGCGCGCAGGTTCACGGCGCGTTCCAGGATGTGGTTGAGTTCCTCGATATCGCTGATGCCTTCGGTCTCAGCCAGCGCGAAGAATTCCTTCTCTAGGAGTTCCTGCGAGACCCGTATCTCGTTGGGCGCCAGCGCGTAGTTGAGCTGGAGAGTCGTTCCGTACTCGATGGATTCCTTGATCGAATACTTGTCCAAGTAGCCTTGGGGCTGGTCGTCCTTGCCGAAGATCTTAAAGGTTCCTTTGCCATAGGCGATCTTGTC
>CAZGVK010000174.1:0-12825 GCA_964529095.1 uncultured Elusimicrobia bacterium | reverse complement strand
CCGACCTTCGCGCGATTTGCTAGAATCGCTTCGGTCGCGTCCGGACAACGACCAAATCTTTTGAGTTTCGGATGCAGCGCGGGCGCAGGAATTTGTCGGTTTTCTTTGAAAACGAGGCTCAACAGCCAGCCGCTGAGAGCCTCTCGACTGGTCAGAAAAGTGGTCACTTTTGTCGCGATATTGTTTTTGACCGCGAAGTTCGTAGCATCAAATAGTCGTTGTTTTGTAACGACTAAACACTTTATGGAGAGGTGGGTGAGCGGCTGAAACCGACGGTTTGCTAAACCGTTCTAGGGCGTAAAGCCTTAGCGAGGGTTCGAATCCCTCCCTCTCCGAATTTTATCCCGCGAGGCTGAAGAATTTCGCAAGTTCATCGAAGCTGGAGATCGTCCGGCAAGCCGGCAATGATCGCAGAAAGTTTTTTCCATAGCCCTTTTTCAGTATGCGCGAGTCGAGGCAGATCACCACGCCCCGATCGCTCCCGGTCCGAATGAGGCGGCCGAAACCCTGACGGAATTTCATCACGGCGCGGGGCAAGGACCAGTCCTTGAAATACTCGCGCCCGTTCTCGGCGAGCCAGCGCCGCCGCGCTTCTTCCAGAGCGGAAGAAACATTTGGAAATGGAAGCTTGACGACAACGACGCAGGACAAGGCCTCCCCCGGAACGTCGATCCCCTGCCAAAAGGTATCCACTCCAAGAAGCACGGCGTCGCCGGCCGCCTCAAACTCGCGCACAAGCGTTTCATGCCCTGACGTTGCCTGAGCCCACACCGGGCGGTTGGGGATCTTCTTGCGCAGCAAACCATGCACGTTGCGCAGAAGCTTCCAGCTTGAGAAGAGAAGGAATACCCCGCCCGGCACGCAGGCGACGATATCCACGCAGGCGCGGGTCACGGCCTCGACATGGGCGTCTTCGTCTTTTGGATCAGGGATGCCCTCCATCGCCCAGAAGGCTGCTTGAGACGAGTAATCGTAGGGTGAGTTGAGGATGAGTTCTCGCGCCTCAGGCAGGCCGACGCGCGCCTTGAAGTCCTTGAGACCCTCTCCGGTGGATAAGGTTGCAGAAGTGAGAATTGCGGGTATGCCGCGGGAGAATAAACCCGCAGACAGACGCCGACCGGCATCGAGGGGCGCGCAACGAAGCTCCGGCCCTGCGCGCGACCACACGACCCACCGAGCGGTCGCCGCGGAGTCGGGCTTGAGTATGGCCAGAAGATCCTGGCCGTACTGAGACACGCGCGCCTGCAGCATCCGCAGCTCCGCTGCCTCCGGTGTGGCGGCCTCGACTGCCCCGGTCTCAGACAGCGCTTTGTCGAGCGCCAACAGCGCCGCAGGCAAAGCGTCGGGGGTGCGCTCGAGGATCTTGCCAGGATTCTCCTCGTCGGATGCCCGAAGACCATTATTGCTGGCGATATCTTCGAGAAAGCAGGCGATCTCCGCAGCCGCCTCCTCGGCGCGAGTTGCAAGCGCTTCATCTGCGGAGAGTTTTGCTATGGCACGAACCTCCGCTGTCAACGCGACGGCACGGCCTAATCCCGCCGAAACTCCATAGCGCGCGACCGCGGCGTCCTCTAAGTTGTGCGCCTCATCAAGGATCATCGCATCCGCCGACGGAAGTCGGGCGCCGGACAGGAGCAACGCGTGATTGACGATCAGAATGTGAGCTCGGTCGGCGCGCTCACGGTCGCGCCGCCATAGGCAGCGATCCCAATAGGGGCCGGAGGCGCCCAGACATACGTCCGTATCGCGCGCGAGCCGACCCCATATGTTCTGCGCCACAAGCTCCGGAAGTGATGAGCGATGGCCGGATTGAGCATCACTCGTCCAGACGGCAAGGCGGTCGAGCATTTCCTTGCCGGTCGCGGCGATGGCCTCCGGCCGCGCGCGCAAGAGAGCCAAGCGCTGGACGCACAGATAATTATCCGCGCCCATCAGCATCGCATAACGCAAAGAAAGGCCGAGCTCTTCCAGCGCGCGCGCCACCGTCGGCAGCTCCTGGTTCAGCAGCTGTTCTTGCAGGGCGCGCGTGTGGGTGGACACGATGACACGGCGATCTCGCGTCGCAGCCCACAGCGCCGAAGGAAGAAGATAGGCGAGGCTTTTGCCCACGCCGGTCCCGGCCTCGACAACGAGGTCGCCGCCGTGCTCGAGGGAGCGCCACACAGCGCTCGCCATGGCCTCCTGCGGAGGGCGCAGTTCCCAACCGGAACGCGCGCGAGCCAAAGCGCCTTTGGGACCGAAGAGCGCCGCCAGATCCATACGGCTTTGTAGCAATTTTAATACGCTCGCTTGAAATGCTAAACTGCCCGCATGGAAGCGCTGCCCTCCGCCGATTCGGTTGAACGCCTCTGGAAAACCGCGCGCTATTTGCCGCAGACCGTACGCCTTCTCGGCACGCGCTACAGAACTCTTTTCCTTGCCCACGCCCTGCGTTGCCGCCCGCACGGCGAGGCGGGCGTCGTGGCCGACGCTCTGGCTTTCACGGAATATCTCGCCAAACAGGAGCGTATGGGTCTATTGGCGCCCGAGCGCGTAGCGCTCCGCCATGATGCGAGCGCCTTGCGCCGCCGTTTCCGCCTGCGCCGCGTGGGTGCGGAGATTTCGGCGATCGAGAAATATAAAATTCAGCAATGGCTCGGACTCTGAGCATGTCATCCTCAAGTCACGCCTCCTCTCGATCCGTTAGCCGGACGCTGCTCGATTTCGTGACCGGAATGATCGCCCGAGAGGACGCCCTCCTGCGCGAGATCCGTGAGTCGACCGCGCCACAAGGCTTGCCTCCCATCAGCGTGGGCCCCGATGAGGGGCGCTTGCTCCATTTTCTTGCCTCCGCCTGCAATGCCAGGAAAATCGTCGAGGTGGGCACGCTCGCCGGCTACTCCGCGTGCTGGCTCGCCCGGGCTCTGCCCGCAGGGGGGCTGCTGCACACCATCGAGCACGATCCCAAGCACGCCGAGGTCGCCAAGGCAAATATCGCGCGCGCCGGCTTGACCAAAAAAATAAAAGTTCATACGGGCGCCGGCATCGATATCCTGCCCCTCCTTTCGGAGCAGGGACCTTTTGATCTGGTGTTCATTGACGCCGATAAAATCAGCTATGAAGACTACGCGCTCTGGTCGGTCGAGAACGTGCGCTCCGGCGGCTTGGTGATCTGCGACAACGCCTATCTTTTCGGCAATCTCCATCGCGACGACCTTGCCTCCGATCACGATGACGCGCTCAAGGTCGCACCCATGCGCGCCACGCTAAAGCTTTTGACCGATGAAAATCTATTCTCCTCCTGCGCCATGATTCCATCCGGCGAGGGCATGGCCGTCGCCGTCCGGTGCTGAGCGCTCAAGTGTTGCCGTGCCGTCCGCTGGGAAGAACCGGGCTTCAGGTCTCCGAAATCGGCTTCGGGGGCTGGGGCATCGGGAAATCCATGTGGGGACCGACGAACGACCAGGAGTCTCTACGCGCCCTGCACGCCGCTTTCGACCTCGGCCTCAATTACTTCGACACGGCCTACGCCTATGGGCATGGCCACTCTGAACGCCTGATCGCGCGACTTTTCAAGGCAACCGGTCGTCGCGCTATCGTCTCAACCAAGGTTCCGCCCAAGAACATGGAGTGGCCAGGACATCCGCGCTCTAAATTAGCGCTTGTCTTCCCGCCGGACTGGGTGCGCCTCAGCGTCGAGAGGTCTCTGCGCAATCTCAGCGCGGACAATGTGGACCTCTATCAGTTTCATGTGTGGCATGACCGTTGGCTCAAGGATCCTCTATGGCCCGCGCTCGCTCTGGAGATGGAAGCGCTCAAGAAGGAAGGCAAGGTCCGTCATTGGGGCGTCTCCATCAATAATGACGACCCCGATTCCGCCCTCGAACTGGTGAAAACCGGCCTCGTTGATGTTGTCCAGGTCCTCCTCAACATGTTCGATCAGCGTGCGCTCAGCAAGCTCTTGCCTCTGTGCCAAGCGATGGCCGTCGGCGTGATCGTGCGTTGCCCCTTCGACGAGGGCAGCCTGACCGGGACTTTGACGCCGAACACTCGTTTTGCGCCTGAGGATTTTCGTTCGCATTATTTCGGCGGCGAGCGCTTGGCCGAAACATGCCGCCGCGCCGAACAGCTTGCGCTCTCAGTCATCGGGCCCAAGGCGGAGACGCTTGCCGCCGCAGCGCTTAAGTTCGGGCTGAGCTTTAACTCGGTCTCGACGGTGATCCCGGGCATGCGCCGCGTGTCCCATGTGACCTTTAACGCGCGCGCCTGCGATGGAATCTACTTCGACGCGGGGGAACTTGCCGTGATCGCCAAACACTCCTGGGTCCGTGACTTCTATCTATAGTTGCTAGTGCAAGAGATCCCCGAGTTGTTCGGGAAAGGGCGCCCCCTCTTCTCGTTTGAATTCTTCCTGCCGAAAGCGCCGGAGGACCTCGACAGGTTCATCTCCGACATCAAGACGCTGAAAGCTCTCTCGCCCGACTATGTGTCTCTCACCTACGGCGCGGGAGGCGCCGGGCGTGAGCGCACCATAGAAACTGCGGGCAGAATCCAGAGAGAAACCGGCCTCACCACGGTTTGCCACCTGACGTGCATCGCGCACACGCGCCCTGAAATTTCCGCCGTGCTCGACCGGCTCGCCGCACTCGACATCCGGCATCTCGTCGCACTCCGCGGCGACGCGCCCAAGGATCAGCCCGTGCCGACTCCGGACCGGCGCGACTTCGGTTATGCCTCGGACCTCGTGTCTTTCATTAAGAAACGAGGAGGCTTCCGCATGGCCGTCGCCGGCTATCCAGAGACGCATCCTGAGGCGCTCTCACCCGAAGACGATCTCAAACGCTTCGCGCAAAAAGCCGCGGCGGGCGCCGATTGGGCGCTCACCCAGCTCTTCTTCGACAGCAAGGATTATTTTTCTTTCGTCAAGCGCGCGCGTGCCGTCGGCGTTTGCCTGCCCATAGTACCCGGCGTCATGCCCGTCACAAGCTATGCCCAGCTGACGCGTTTTATATCCCTCTGCGGGGCAAAAATTCCAGCGGAGTTCGAGGCGCGCCTGATGAAGGTTCAGGACGATCCTGAGGCCGTGATCCGTGCCGGTATCGAATGGGGCGTGCGCCAATGCGGTGAACTCCTTGAAGGAGGCGCTCCGGGCATCCACTTCTACACGTTAAATCGGTCGCGTTCCACGACGGCTATCCTGACGCAGCTTCGCCGTCAATGAACAACAACTTCTCCGGCCTGATGGCGCTGCTTCTACTCGCGTCAAAAGTCTGCGCCGGCGACATTGTTCCGGGCCAATCTCCTGAAGTCGTCGGCGCAAAAATCGCCGCTATACGCGTCGAGCGCGTCAATGTGTTTGACCCGACGGTCCCTGGTGAAGACTGGTGGCCCTTTCGCATCGCGAATAAAATCCACTACCCCACGCGCGAAACGGTCATTCGCCGCGAACTCCTGTTCGCGCCTGGCGCAAAGTGGGACCCCCTGAAAGTCATCCAATCGGAACGCAACCTGCGCGCCAACGGCGCTTTCCGAAGCGCCGACATCTTCCAGGTGAAGCGGCCCGACGGTCTCGTGGACGCGGTCGTGCGCAGTCAGGACAGTTGGACGACCAATCCCCTCTTCGCGGTGGGAACGGAGGGAGGCGAGAGTTTTTTCGGCGCGGGTGTGGAGGAAGGCAATATTTTAGGCTACGGGAAAAGTATCGCCGTTAATTTCAACCGCACCGGGAATAAGACCGCGAGCGCGCTGAGCTATGGCGATCCCCGCTTTCTAGGCACACGTCTGGCGTTCAATAGCGGGTACTCGCACGGCACGACAGGCGATACGAGCCATGCCTCCTTGATCCGTCCATTCTACAGCCTCGACACCTATTCCGCCTCAGCCGTATCCTGGAACCGTTCGGTCTCGGAACTGGTCATTTATCGGGATGCGGAGGAGCTTTCCAAATTTAGGCGGCATCGGCAGGTTGCAGAGGCGTCGCTAGGGATACGCCTTAAAGAGGATCGGTGGTTTATCCAGCGCAGCGAGATGGGCTGGTTTGCCGACCGCACGCGGTATGAGCTCCTGCCGCTGACGGCACACGGCTCTTTGCCTGAAGATCGGGAACTCTCCGGCCCGACAGCGAGCTATTCCTGGATACGCCCGGACTATATAAAGGAAACCGACATCGACCGCATGGAGCGCGTCGAAGACTTCAACCTCGGCAACGAATTTTCCGTCCGCGCGGGATGGATGGGGACGCGCACGGGATCGAATCTCGACCGTCTGATATTCAACGTCTCAAATCAACAGGGCCTGCGCTTAGCGTCCGATCGCTTCGCGATCGGACGCGTTGGCCTGATGGGGCGGACCGCCTCAAAGCAGTGGGAGAACACGCTGGCAAGCGCGGACTTGAACTTCGTATGGAAGACACGCTGGCGGGGGGAACATACTCTCGTTGGCCACATCGAGGGCGCCTTCGGCAAGCGCCTCGACCGTGACGGCGCCATAATGCTCGGCGGCAATACCGGCCTGCGCGGCTACAAGAACAACAGCTTTGTCGGCAGCAAAGCCGTCCTGGTGAACTTTGAAGACCGTTTTTTCCTTAAGGGCGAGTGGTTCCATCTGATACGCTTGGGCGGCGCTGTTTTCCTTGACAGCGGAATTGTCGGCACGGACAGCATCGCTCTCGCCCTGCGCAACATTAAGTCGGACGTCGGCGTCGGTCTGCGTGCGGCGTCAACGCGCTCACGAAGCGGCGGCATTGTGCGCATTGACCTCGCCTACGCGCTCAACCGAGGTCCCGGCAGCTCGCGCTGGGTCGTCTCGATCACTGGCGGCCAAGCCTTCAGCCTCTTTAACAGCTCCGCGCGCGGCATAGACCCGAGTCCGCCCTCTCGATTGAACTAGCCGCAATTTTGATAGGATGAGCGCCCTATGAGGCTTACGCTTCTCCTTGCGGCCCTTGGTTTCGCTGGGTGCGCTTCGATCGACCGCTACGTCCTGAACACGACGGCGTCCATCCTTAGTCGCGGGCGCAAAGCCGCCCTCGAGGAGCCCGACTTTCAAATCGGACGCGAGGCGCTGGCCTCCCAAATAAAACTCATCGAGGCCTTGCTCGTCTCCGATCCCAGGAACCTCGCGTTGCGCCGTCTCCTCGCCGAGGGCTTTGGCGGCTATGCTTTCTTGTTCATTGAAGATACCGAGCCGCAGCGAGCGAAAGGCTTCTATCTCCGCGCCCGCGACCACGCGCTCGCGGCCCTTGAGCTTAAATCGGCCTTCAGGAACCTTAAAACAAAAAGCATCGAGGATTTCGAGAAAGCGCTCAAAGCGGCAGGAAAGGATGATGTGCCCGATTTGTTCTGGGCCGGCTTTTGCTGGGGCGGCATGGTCAACCTCTCCAAGGATGACGCCTCAGCGCTCGCCGATCTTCCACAGATTAACTTGCTCATGAAGCGCGTCTACGAGCTTGACCCGGCCTTTCACTTCGCAGGCGCCGATCTGTTCTTCGGCGTTTACTACGCCTCTCGTCCGGTTCTCCTTGGCGGCGACCCGGGAAAAGCGAAAATTCATTTCGAATGGGCGCAGCGAATCAATCACGGCCATTACCTCATGTCCTACGTCCTTAATGCGCGCTGGTACGCCGTGGCGGTGCAGGATCGCGAACTCTTCAAGCAGCTTTTAACAAAAGTTCTAGAGTCGCCCGCCGGCGTTCTTCCCGAGGCTCGCCTCACCGACGAGGCTGCCAAGAAAAAAGCCTCCGCGTTATTGGAGAAAATAGATGATTATTTTTAAGCGCTCCCTGCTGCTTGCGGCACTCTTGGCCGGCCCGGCCAAGGCGCAGACAAGCACCATCATCAAGTTCGCGACGTTGGCGCCGGAAGGCTCCTCCTGGATGAAAGTCCTCTCCGAATTGTCTCAGGATATCGAGAAGGAGACCCGTGGAAAACTCAAGTTCAAGTTCTATCCGGGCGGCGTTGCCGGCGATGAAAAAGACGTGGTCAAGAAAATCCGCATCGGCCAACTCCATGCCGCCGGCTTCACCGGCGTCGGCCTGGGAACGGTCGCCCCGGAGACTCGTCTCTGCGACGCGCCCTGGCTGTTCCGCTCGCGCTCGGAGCTCGAGTCTGTACGCGCATTGCACGCCTCTGAACTCAAAGCCGCCATTGAGAGGGGGGGCTTCGTTCTGCTCGGCTGGACGGATCTCGGCTCGGTTTATGTGTTCAGCAAGCATCGGATCACGACGCCGGATGACATGAAGAAGGAGAAAATGTGGGTGTGGGAAGGAGACCAAATCGCGCAGGCCGCCTACAAAGCGCTCGGGGTCAACCCTATTGCCCTGTCCATTATAGACGTCATGCAGTCATTGCAGACCGGAATGATCAACGGCGTATACGGCCCGGCGCTCGGCATCGTTGCGCTTCAATGGCACGCCAAGCTCAAGAACATCTACCCGGTGCCGATGGCTGAATCCACAGGCGCTGTGCTCGTCTCAAAAAAGTTCTATGACACCTTGCCTGCTGAGCAGCGGCTGATCCTATCCGAACTCTCGGCGAAGCACCTCAAGCGTCTCAATGAACTCACCGCCGCCGAAAACACACGGGCTCTTGAAACTCTAAAAAAGAGGGGCCTTGATTTCGGCGCCGACCCCGGTCTGGAGACGCGAAAAAAGTATGAAGCTCTCGGCATGATCGCGCGCCGAGAGCTCGCCGGCAAACTGTACTCCATAGAACTGCTCGAGAAGTTCGAGAAGGAGCTCGCCGCTTTACGTGCGCAAGAAGTTAATAAAAACTGAGGCGCGTCTTGTTCTTGTGGAGAGCGCATTCCTCGTCGCGTTGCTTGCGATGATGGTAACCCTCGCTTTTGCGCAGGTGATTTTGCGTCATTTTGGGCTCGGTCTCTTGTGGGCGGAAGTCGTCCTCAAAAATCTTGTCCTGTGGACTGGTTTTCTCGGAGCGGCGCTTGCGGCGGCGAGTGAAAAAAATTTCGCTTGGGAGGCCCCGCACCTCGGAGCACCCGCGCTCTGGAAGCCTTGGCTGCGTCTGTCCGCCAATCTGTCCGGTGCTGCGATCACCGGCTGCCTGCTCAAGGCGGCATTGATTTATCTGGCGGATGAACGCGCCGCAGGCGCGGAGCTTCTGACAATCGGCGGCATGGTTGTCCATTCCTGGATCGCGGCGGCCGGCATACCCATCGGCTTTGCGCTGTTGCTGATGCACCTTGTTTTCAAGAGCGCTGACGCCATTCTTGAGGCCGCCGGGCAATGACGCTCTTGCCGCTCATCGGCATTGCGGCATTGTCTCTGGTCGGCACGCCCATCTTCGCGCTGATGGGCGCTGCGGCCTTGTGGCTATTCCACAGCGCGGGGATCCCGTCTACAGCCGTCATTATCGAACTATCGCGGCTGGCTTCTTTGCCGTCTTTGATCGCAGTGCCGTTATTCACCTTCGCCGGCTATCTGCTCGCCGAGAGCCGGGCCCCTCAACGCCTCATAACACTCGCAGAGGCTTTATTTGGCTGGCTGCCAGGCGGCGTGGCAGTCGCCGCCTTGTGCGCGTGCGCGCTCTTTACCGCATTTACCGGCGCCTCAGGAGTCACGATCATCGCCCTCGGCGGCCTCCTTTTCCCGCTCCTGCGCCGCTCGGGCTATTCAGAGGGATTTGCGTTGGGCCTCATCACCACAACCGGCAGTCTCGGCCTCCTGTTTCCTCCGAGCCTGCCGATCATTCTCTATGCGCTTGTCGGCAAGATATCCATTGACAAGCTTTTTGCCGCCGCCGCCGTTCCCGGCTTTCTTTTGCTCATAACTCTCTCGCTCTACTCGTTCATTGTGGCAAAGCGCGATGGGGTCGAACCAATTGCATTTTCATGGAAGGCCCTGAGAACAGCCGCGCGCGGCGCCGCCTGGGAAATACCGCTGCCGATCGTTGTGATTGGGGGAATTTACGGCGGGTTATTTACAGCTTCGGAAGCGGCGGCCGTCATGGCCTTTTATGTGATGGTCGTCGAGATCGCGATCTACAAAGATGTGCCATGGGCTCAACTGCCGAATGTGGCGCGAGAAAGCATGATCCTTGTCGGCGCCATCCTAATTGTGCTCGGCTGCGCTTTGGGCCTGACGAGCTATATGATTGACCAAGACATCCAGGGAAGCCTCTTTACATTCATTCATGACCACGTGCAAAGTCCGTGGGTCTTTCTCGCTTTGCTCAATGTCTTTCTCCTCCTATTGAACATGATCGAGATATTTTCCGCCATCGTCATCGTCGTGCCGATCATCGCACCCGTCGCGGCGCAGTACGGCATCGATCCCGCGCATCTGGGCGCTCTCTTCCTGCTCAACCTTGAAATCGGCTACATGACGCCGCCGCTCGGCCTCAACCTGTTCCTGTCGGCGCGACGCTTCAATCGTCCACTTGCGCCCCTCTATCGCGCCGTTTTTCCCTTCTGGATCCTGCTTGTCGGGACCTTGATGGTCGTCACTTATTTTCCCAGCCTCAGTCTATGGCTGCCGCGTCTGCTCAACCTCTAATGAATCAAAAAAACACCCGTGCCCTGACGAGCGAACAGAAGGAAGCCTTATTGCAAAAAATACGCCAATCGCACGCCTACTTGAAAGCGTACGCGGACATGGACTTCATGAGCCGAAAGGACCTGCGCGCGGTGCGGCTTCAGCTTGAGCTTCTTAAGCCGGAGCTGATTCTCCAAGAACACAAAATTCGCTCGACGATCGTCGTCTTCGGATCCGCTCGAATCCTCTCCGGCGAGGAAGCTCGGCGCCAACTTAAGACCGCTCAAGATGCCCGCGCACAGCGCCCGCGCGATGTCGAGCTCAAACGCCAGGTTGCGCTTGCCGAAAAAAAGGTCGCGTTCTCGCGTTGGTACGAGGAGGCGCGCCGATTTTCGACATTGCTCTCAAAGGCGCAGCAGGCAGGCCAGGACCTCGAGCATGTTATCGTGACCGGCGGCGGGCCCGGCATCATGGAGGCCGCCAACCGCGGCGCCTGGGAATGCGGCGCAAAATCAATCGGCCTCAATATCACCCTGCCGCATGAGCAGGACCCAAATCCCTACATCACTCCGGAACTTTGCTTCCAGTTTCACTACTTCTCCTTGCGCAAGATGCACTTCCTGATGCGCGCCAAGGCTCTCGTCGCCTTTCCCGGCGGCTTTGGAACGCTCGACGAGCTTTTCGAGACCTTGACCCTTGTGCAAACAGGAAAGAAGCGCCCGCTGCCGATCGTGCTTGTCGGCAAGACGTTCTGGAAGCGGCTTGTCAACTTCGACTATCTCGCCGAGCAGGGCATGACCCACTGGTCGGACAACAAGCTCTTCAAGATAGTCGATACCGCCGAGGAAGGCTGGAATCACATCCGTAAGTTCTGGAAATCCCACGCGCATTAGCCTCTTCGCCTTGCTGCTCTTTCTCCTACCCGTGTTCGTCTGCGCGGGCGGCACGCGCACTTCGCCGGCCATAGACGCGAGCCTTGAGGAAGGTCTGCAAGCCCTCTACAATCTCGACTATGCAGCGGCTCGCCGCGCCTGCCGCACGCTCATCGAGCTTGAGCCTGACAACCCTTTCGGCTACCTTTTTGAGGCCGGCGTCATATGGTGGCACGCCTCTCAAGAATATGAACTATTCCAAGATACGCCGACTTTGCAGGGGCTCTTCGAGCAGGATATCGAAGCGAGCATTCGCAAGTCCGCAACCTACATCGACTTAAACGATCGGCAGTTGAAGGCCGACGGCTATTTCGTTTCGGGCATGGCCCTCGGCACTCGCGGCCAGTGGAATCTCATGAAAGGACGCTGGCTCAACGCTTATTTTGACGGCAAGAAGGCAGTCAAGCACCTCAAAAGGTGCGTCAAGCTCGATGACGAATACGAGGACGCCTACCTTGGCTTGGGTGTTTTTGATTTCCAAGCCGCCCGCCTCGTTGGCATCGCCAAACTCGGAATTATCTTCGGCCTGCGCGGCGACGAGAAACGCGGTCTCGAGCGCATCTCGCGCGCGGCAGAAAAAGCGCGCTTTTCGCGGCGTCAGGCAGCGCAATTTTTGTCCCGTGTCTACCTCGTCGATCTGCATGACGACGCGCGCGCGCTTGCGGTCATCGTGCGGCTCCGCAAGGATTTTCCCGCCAGCCCCTACTTCATATTCCTGGAGGGGATGCTCCTCAACCGCCTCGGAGACAAGGAGGCTTCACTCACCCTCAGCCGCGAGTTTCATAAGATCGTCGCCGCTGATCCCCACGCTTTTCGCCACAAGTGGCTAACCTTGCTCTGCGGACTCTCCGGCCCCGACTGCCTCGCTCCAGAGAATGTCGAAAGCGCCCTCCGCTGGCTCGACGACGCGCTCGCTTCGACGGCAAGTCAAAAACCGGACAGCTTCATGACCATGCTCAAAATTGTCCGCGCTCAAACTCTCGACCTCTTAGGCCGTCGTGACGCCGCAATTGAGGAATATCGCCAAGTGGAGTTTCTGCCGCCGCTCGGCGATTCTCTCGAGATCGCGCGCGCCTGTCTTCTAGCGCCCTGCACTCGCCAGGTCGTCCTCAAGCGCCTGCGGGCGATGTCGAAGGAAAACTGACAAGGGGGTCCCTTCCAATTCTTTGGACCAAGGTGATTTTTTTATTGCCGTTAGGGTTGACGCAATAGTGTGCCAACCCTTATAGCCGTTTTTAAATCTATTTTCTCCAGCATATTGAAATCGTAACGTGGAGGCGCTATTCTAAGGGTTGACGCAATAATAACTTTGTGAATTTTGGATGTCGAGGCGATACTCTAACAAGGCGCGAGAAGGGAGCATACCGATAGGTATGTGACCGACGAGCAACGCAGTTAGAGTGAAGCATCGGCATACAAAAACAC
>CAZGVK010000173.1:0-6148 GCA_964529095.1 uncultured Elusimicrobia bacterium | reverse complement strand
GAGGCCATGAGGGTTCTGGGCTACGTCGAACGGTTCGGCACGGGGATCGCCCGCGCCAACGCTGCGCTCCGTGCGAACGGGAATCCCCCGGCCGCGTTCACGTTTGAGCCAACGCACGTGCTTGTCACGGTCCGGAGGCTGGCATGAGGACCGTGGCTCTCTTCAACAACAAGGGCGGGGTTGGCAAGACATCGCTGGTCTACCACCTCGCATGGATGTACGCGGACATGGGTGTCTCCGTCGTTGCCGCAGACCTTGATCCTCAAGCCAATCTGACATCGATGTTCTTGCGCGAGGAGCGTCTTGAGGATTTGTGGCCGGATGGCGACCATCCCGACAGCGTCCTCGGGGCCGTTGCCCCGATCCTTCGAGGTTTAGGCGACATCGAGAATCCCCATGCGGAGCCAGTCGCCCCGAATCTTGGCCTGCTCGTCGGCGATATTGGACTATCTCGATTCGAGGCTAAACTTTCGGCCGCGTGGCCTTCGTGCATGAGCGGGGACGAAGCGGCCTTCCGCACAGAGTCGGCATTCCATCGGGTCACACTGAAAGCGGCACAGGCGAGTGGCGCAGAGCTGGTGTTGATTGACATCGGGCCGAATCTCGGGGCCATCAATCGGGCCGCCCTCATCGCTGCAAACCACGTGGTGTTTCCTTTGGCGCCGGACCTGTTTTCGATCCAAGGACTACGAAACCTCGGCCCGACATTGCGTGAATGGCGTAAAGAATGGAAGGACCGTCTTGACCGACGCCCATCCGACATGACCCTCGATTTGCCCTCCGCCGACATCCGTCCCGCCGGTTACATCGTAATGCAGTATGCCGTACGCGCGGATAGGCCGGTCAAGGCGTACCAGAAATGGATGAAGCGCATCCCGAGTGTTTACCGGCAGGAGCTGCTCGATGAGAATGATGGAAAGATTCCTTCTGTTGAGAACGACCCCTGCTGTCTTGCGACGATCAAGCACTATCGAAGTCTTATGCCGATGGCGCAGGAAGCCCGAAAACCCATCTTCCAGCTCAAGGCGTCGGACGGCGCGCTTGGCGGGCATATTTACGCCGTGCAGGAGTGCTCCAGCGATTTTAAAAAACTGGCCAAAGCGATTGCGTCCAAATGCGGCGTCAGCGTCCCATGAGCCGGCACAAGAAGAAGCTAATCGAAGTAGCCTTGCCGCTGGAGGCGATCAATGTCGCTTCGGCGCGGGAGAAGTCCATCCGGCACGGGCATCCGTCCACTTTGCATCTTTGGTGGGCGCGGCGGCCGTTGGCGGCGGCGAGGGCTGTGATCTTCGCGCAAATGGTGGATGATCCGTCGGCCAATCCGGACCTGTTCCCAACGGAGAAGGCGCAGGAGAAGGAACGCGAGCGGCTGTTCAAGATTATCGAGGACCTCGTGCTGTGGGAGAACACCACCAATGAGGTTGTGTTGGAACGGGCGCGGGCTGAAATCTGGCAGAGTTGGCGGCTGGCCTGTGCGCACAATGCGACTCACCCGCGAGCCAAGGAACTGTTCAACCGCCAAAAGCTGTCTAGAATGGAGTAGCCCATGCTGATTGAATCTCTAGAAATAAAAAACTACCGAATCTTCCGCGACGCAAGATTTGAGAACTTGCCCCGCCTAGCCGTCGTGGTCGGCGCCAATGGTTCCGGGAAATCCACGCTATTTGATGTCTTTAGTTTCTTGAAGGAGGCCCTGACACAGAATGTTGCGCAGGCTGTTTCCAGGCGCGGCGGTTTTCATGAGCTTGTAAGCCGCGGGCAAGAAGGACCGATCGGCATTACGGTCAAGTTCCGCGAGAGCAGCGGGAGGCTTGCGACCTACCAACTCGAGATCGCCCTGGAGGAGGGCCGGCCCGTCGTCCACCGTGAGATTCTTAAATTTCGTCGCGGCCAGAGCGGCAAGCCCTGGCACTTTGTTGATTTCTCTCGGGGGCGCGGAAGCGCCATCACGAATGAATCGGGGTACGGCCAGGAAGGCGTCGAGGCTGTGCGCGAGGACCGCGTCCTCGATGATCCCAGCGTGCTGGCCATCAAGGGCCTGGGCCAGTTCAAGGAGTTTAGGGTGGTGGCGGAGTTCCGAAGCCTGATCGAAAATTGGCACATCTCGGACTTTCACATTAGCGACGTAAGGCCAAGCGCTGAGGCCGGCTACGCCGAGCATCTTTCAACGCGCGGCGACAACGCCGCCCAGGTCGCGCAGTACCTCTACGAGAATCATCCCAAGAGTTTTGAACGCGTCCTGGAGGTGATGCGTCAGCGTGTGCCTGGAGTAAGCCGCGTGGAAGCAAAGCCGACGGAGGATGGGCGGCTCGTGCTGCGCTTTCAGGATGGGAGCTTTAAGGATCCGTTCATCGCTCGCTATGTCTCCGATGGCACGATCAAGATGTTTGCGTACCTAATCATGCTCTACGATCCCAAGCCGCACCCATTGCTGGCCATCGAGGAGCCTGAGAACCAGCTTTATCCTGAACTGCTTCACGAACTTGTCGAAGAGTTCCGCGACTACTCTCGCCGGGGCGGTCAGGTGTTCGTCTCAACTCACTCACCTGATTTCCTGAACGGGGCGAAGCTCGATGAGATATACTGGCTAGTCAAGCAGCAGGGCTTCACTGCGGTGAAGCGCGCCTCTGAGAGCGAGGTGCTCCGAAATCTCGTCGCTGAAGGGGACCTGCCGGGCGCGCTCTGGAAGCAGGGCTTGTTCGAAGGGGCTGGGCCGCAATGAGTCGGCTCGTGTTCTTGCTTGAGGAGCGCTCGATGAAGGTATTTCTAGACGCGCTCCTTCCCAGGTTGTTTCCAGCACTCTCGTTTCTTTGCGTCCCCCATGAAGGAAAGCAGGACCTCGAAAAGAGCATCCCGAGGAAGCTTCGGGCCTGGCGCGAACCCGGGGTGCGTTTCGTCGTGCTCAGGGATAATGACGGCAGTGACTGCCAGGCACTAAAAACCAAGTTATCGGTGCTATGCAAGGAGGCCGGCCAACCCGACGCGCTGGTGCGGATCGCATGTCAGGAATTGGAGGCCTGGTATCTCGGCGAACCGGACGCGCTCGCGGATGCCTTCGGTTCGGAGACATTGCGAAGCATTGGCGCTAAGGCAATCTACCGAGAGCCTGATGCCGTCTCGCAACCGTCCGCCGAGCTTGAGAAGCTGGTTCCTGAATTCCAGAAGATTTCCGGCGCGAGACGGATGGCGGCGCATCTTTCCAAGGAACGAAACACATCAAGGAGCTTCCAGGCGCTGCTCGGCGCAATCGAGCGCGCTACTGCGGCATAACCCATGGCTATCACCAATCACGAACGTGTCGGCAAAATGATGGACCTGCTCTCAGCAGGCCTGAAACCTTTCGTCGAGCGAGAGCTAAAAAACACCAATCCGCCGAACTGGTTTGCCGAAACGAAGCGCAGTCTGGCGGATGCCCAGCTCCAGCTTATGGGCACACCTGAGGCGCCGCACTGGGATGCATCCGCTATCCTCGTCACGATGTGGAACCAATGGAACGAGGTCTTTCGCAAGACGCTGGGGCAGGCCGAACGCACTTTGGTCAGCGAGTTGCGGGAGACGCGAAACCGCTGGTCCAGCGCTGTCCGGCGTCGCTTCGCTGGATTATCAGACGCTGACTCAGGTATACTGGCAGGCAGGCGGTTCTCTCAAGGGCACGCGCGAGTGCCGCGCTCGCCGAAAAGCCTGCCGCTGAAAAATTGAACCAAAAATTCGAACTGCGCACGGAGACAGGGATGAGATACCCGAGTGGTTTGACGATCCTCATATTGATTGCGGCGATTCCCAGCGCAGCCCTGAATTGGAATCAGGGAGATCTTCTTGCGCAGTCGAAGTTGGAGTTTTTCGCCGATCCTGCGGCCCACGACGAGATCTTCTTGCGCTCTCCGTCCGACGAAGGCGGCGTCGCCGGTCAGTTTGATTCCTATATCTTGGCCGTTTCGTGGGCGGCGGCTTTCTGCGAGGGCAAGCCCAGCCTGCCCGAATGCGCCGATCGCAATCCGGAGCGGTTCTCCGCGCGCAATCTCACTTTGCACGGCTTCTGGCCGGATAAGGCCGGCGACGCCTCTCATAAATACGCTTATTGCGGCGTTGATTCCGCAATCCGGGCGCTTGATCGCTCCGCCACATGGTGCCGGATGCCGGCGCCGGGCGTGTCGGAGGCGGTCATGAGCCGTCTGCGTCCGCTCATGCCGGGAACGGCATCATGTCTGCATAACCACGAGTGGTATAAGCACGGATCGTGCTCTGGATTTACGCCGGATGAATACTTCCTGCAGTCTGCGGCCTTCGTCTCCCATCTCGCCGGGACGAGCTTCGGGCGCTATCTCTCTGCGCATTCAGGGCAGACCGTCACGGCTTCGGCCCTGCTGACCGCCTTCGAGAGCGATTTCGGCACCGACGGCCGTAAACTCGTGAGTTTGGTCTGCACGAAGGGGCGTGGATCCAACATGCTCCTTGACGTGCGCATGCGCCTTACGCATACGCTGCGTCCAGTGTCCGAGTTCGGGAAGATGCTGCTTCCAGTCGGAAGCGCGGGCAATTGCCCCGCGTCTTTCCTTCTGCATGAGTTGCCCGCGCTTCCTTAGTCCGCGCGCCAGCCGTGATTTTCCTGCGCTAGAACCGTCCAAGCGGGATCGACATAGAGGTTGAAGCGCGGCTTGAATACAGCCCCGCTTTCCGGCTTGGCATTCATTATCTCAGCGGCGAAGCCTCGCCCGACAGGGAAGGCCGTCGTCAAGCGATGCCGGCCGTCGCGAACTGTTGCGTAGATGAGCAGATATTCGTCGTTCGTTTCGAAACCCGGCAATGGCGCCAGGGGCACAAGATAAGTGGATATTGATTCCCTGACCGTCTTTCCAGAGGCCGTTCTCCAAGTCACGGTTTGTTCGACACGGCCGACCGCCTTCGCGGCCGGCTTGGCTTTTACGGCGTGCGCAACGTGCGCCGGGGCGCCGATCAAATGAAGCAGTGCCGAGGTCAGGTTGGAGGTGAATTCGCCCTTGGCCGCAAGCGGGCTAAACGTTCCGGCGGGCAGGCCGAGGCGCTCGTCAAGACGCGATTTAATCCAACGCTTGCTCTTGAGACCGTACGCCGTCTGGAGCTGAGAAAAGAGATAGCCGTACGTGTGCATTAAGCCCGCCGGGGCGTGCGCCACGCCGCCGGTGACAACGCGGCGGATGCCCAAGGCCGACATCGCCTTTTCGTGCAGTATTTCAGCTTTCGCCAATTCATCAAAGACCGTGCAGTCAGTCCAATAGCGCGCAGAAGCGTCTTCGGCGATCTGGAGATTGCGGCTTAGGTGCGGAAGAACGTCCTCGAGCTGCTTTGCTGAATCCGTCTGCATCAGGCGGGCGTGAAGTTGGGCGAAGGTCTCGTAGTCTAGTTTCATGGCCATCACAGGGGCCGCAAGAAACACCAGAAGAAGAAGCGGTGTGTTTCGCACAATGGGTGTATTCTATCAAACGCCCGGCGTCGATGTTTTGATTCGATCCAAGAATTCTTGTTCGGTCAATACAGGTATCCCAAGTTCGACAGCTTTTTTAAGTTTTGAGCCTGCGTCTGACCCCGTGACGACGTAGGAGGTCTTGGCCGAGACTGAATTCGCGGTCTTGCCCCCCAGGGACTTGACCAGCTCCGTCGCCTCCTCGCGGGTGCTCTTCTTGAGTTCTCCGGTAAAAACAAAGGTCATGCCGGAGAACGGGGAGTCGGTGGCGAGCATCCGCTCGGCTTGGGCCAGCGTTAAGCCGTTTTTTTTCAGGCGTGATATCAATGCTTTCCCGCCCGCCGAGGAGAAAAAGGCATAGAGGGACTTTGCGACGATGGGGCCGATGTCGAGCAACGAACGGAAATTTTCCTCCGTGGCGTTGAGCAAGGCGTCCAGATCCATGCGTTCGGCGAGCGTCTCGGCGGTTTTTTTGCCGACATGCCGAATGCCAAGGGCGAAAACGACCCGATCCAATGGTTTTGCCTTGCTGGCTTCAATCTGAGTGAGGAGATTGGAGGCTTTTTTGTCGGCAAACAGCTCCAAGCCCAGAAGCGCTTCTTTATTTAATCCGTAGATGTCGGCGACGTCCTTGATAAGCCCCGAAGACACAAGCTGGTCCACTGCGCAATCGCCCAAGCCGACGATGTCCATTGCCGGGCGCGATGC
>CAZGVK010000172.1:0-5401 GCA_964529095.1 uncultured Elusimicrobia bacterium | reverse complement strand
ACCGTAAAACGCCTGCGGCCTGCACGACACGATTGGAATGACGTCCTCACGTCACGGTCGTAGGCCAAACCATCGCGCGTCCGACCAGCACTACTTGGAAAACCAAAAGCGTCCACTGCTTGGGAAGAAAAAGCATCGCCCCTTGCTGTGAGGCGGCGTCTCAGTTTATCTGATTACGCTTGGTAAATTTATCTGAGCCCCATAGGGTATTCTCTGAACGTAAACATTTGGTGAACCCGTGTCGGGACTTTAGTTACGCCGCGCCGGGTTGCGATGGACAAAATACCTACAAACGGGGCCTGGCCTGCGAGCCGCGGCCGAAGAATCTGACAGCCCAGATTAAGCTCAAGCAGTACGAGCCCGAGTATCCGACGTGCGCGTAAGGCCCGATAAGGATCGTTGTCCAGACCCCGAGGAAGTTAGCGCGCGTCGCGGGCGAAGACGAACACGTTGTCGGCAAAGCCCTCGACGCCGACCACAAGCTCCTCTTTTTTATCGCCGCGGAGATCGGCGGCGCCCAGGAACTGGATCTTGCCCCGGAAGCGCGCGGAGGTCACGATCTTGCCGGCTTGATCGAGCAGGAGGACCCAGCCGTTATCGGTGCCGATGACGGGCTGGCGGCGGCCTTGCCCGTCGAAGTCGCCGAGCGTAAAAGCCGTGGTCGTGATCATCCCCAAATCCTCGCTGGACACGGGGGTCCAGCGGCTTGCCTCCTTTTTCACGGGCCCGGCCGATTGGGACACGGCGATCTTCTGCCTCCAGGAGTCGGCGCCGGAGTCGAGCGAATACATCCACGCCCTCTTGGGGTCGCTGCCGTCGATCATGAGTCTTTCGCTATTGCCTTCGTTCTGGATGCGCTCCACCACCTTGCCCTTCAGGTCGGTCACGTACGCCTTGCCGACGCCGTCGGTGGCGACGAGCACGGTTCGGCCGTCCATCCGCGCCGACGCCACCCAGTGCGCTTGGGAAATCTCCGGCGTCTGCCAGGCGAGCTTGCCCTCGGGGCCCACCGCACGCAAGCCGGCCTCGCCGTAGTTATAGGAGGCGACGACCAACGGCCCGCCCATCGGCTGGGAGACGACCGCGAAATCGCTCGGGGAGACCTTCTCGACGGCGAAGTCCCATTCCTGGGCGCCGCCGGCGCTGAAGCCCTTGAGCTTGAATGTGTCCCACGCCACGATCATCGGCGCCTTCTTGCCCATGTCGAGCATCTTGAACTTCTTTGGGACGAATTTCAGCTTGGCCTCGGAGACGGCTTCCCCGTGGGCGTCCAAGACGGTGAGCTTGGCCTCGTCGTTGGGGTAGCCCACGGAAGCAACCCAGACCTCTTTGCGCGAGGCGACCATGTCGGCGCCGAGGAAGCGGTCCTTGGAGCCGTACTTCCACTTGAGCTGAAAATAGTCGTCCTTGCCCCATTCGACGTCCCCGATGCGCAAGGCTTTTATCGCGCCGATCTGCGCGGCCGACGCGTTGCCGGCCAAGATCACGGCCAGGACCAGTTGTCTCATTAGTTTGCCTCTCATGGATTGAGCAGCCGGACTCCGCAATCCGCAAAATCCTTGGTATTCCTCGTCACGACCGTGCAGTCGGCCACGATGGCCGTCGCCGCGATGAATGCGTCCAGGATCGGCAGAGTTTTACCTTTTTTCTCCCGAGCCCCGATCAACTCCCCCCAGCAAGCGGCCACGGCGGCGTCGATCGGCAAGACTCGGCTTCCGAATCGATTCGTCACGGCATGCCGGACCCATTCGCTCACGGCGGTTTTTTTCTTGCTCTCCGGCAGCCGGCTGACGCCTTTCTCCAACTCTCCGATGGTAATGGTGCTGAGATAGAGGTCTGATTCGTCAACTTCTGAAATCCATTTCACGAGAGATGCGTTGTCTTCCGGCTTTCGCAGCGCGGAGAGCACGCAGGTGTCCAATAGGTACTTCACAGGTCGAGGCCCCTGGCCGTCTCCTTGGACCTCGAAAGATCGATATCCACATCTCCCAAGGGAGAGCGGCTGAAGAAGCTGACGATATCCCCCTTGGGCCGGGTCAATCTCTTAAATTCCTTGGTGGATACGATCACCACCACCTCTTCGCCATGCCGGGTGATTTGCTGCGGGCCATGGGCCAAGGCTTCGTCAACCACCTCGCTGAAGCGGCTTTTAGCCTCCTGCAATTGCCAATGATTTTTCATGGGCCTCAAATATAACTAGTCTGACTAGTCATATTATAAGGGGATTCGATGAAAAGTCAAGGGCTCGCATCGCCCACACGAAGCCCGAATGGGCCGCCAAAATCATGCGCCCTGTGGCCCTACTTTGCAAATAATTGAAGGTCACAATGACTCAACATTCCTTCCCCCAACCGAGAGCGTCGCTCCAAAATCTATTTCCGTCACGGGCCGGTCCCGGAGAAAAGTTCCCGATCGAGAGCCTTCCCTTCCCCGCAGGGGGCCATGGCCCCCCGAAGCTCGTCCTAATACAGGCCCCTACGATCCCGCACACGCGCTTTCGCGTGTAGTGGGCCGTTGATTCTTCCACCGGTGGTTGGTCTACGCCATCGCAAGCTTAGATATACGGCGCAAGCAACGCGCGCAGATCGGCAGGAACGCGCGTCGGTTTCCAGAGGCTGGTCACGATCGCATGGCGCGATCTGACGCGCGCGACGACCTTGCCGCCGAGTTCGCTGTCGAGAACCCAGCACTCAAAGGAAATGCTCGCACGGCCAAGTTCCGATATCCAGGTGCGAATGGTCAGGAGGTCGTCATAGCGGCTGGGCGCTAAATACTCGCAATGCGCCGACACGACCGGCAGGAATAGTTTTCGCTGGACCTCGAGGTCGCGGTAACGCACGCCGAGGGAGCGCAATAATTCGGTGCGGCCCTGCTCAAGATATTTCAGGTAGTTCGCATAGTAAATAATGCCGGCCTTGTCGGTGTCGGCATAGGTCACGCGCATCTGGAATTCGTGATTTTTATTCAAAGGGGTAATATGGCTGCCGGTGGGCAAGAATCATCCAAGACACGCCCCATTGTATCAATAGTACAATGACGCAATCCTGACGATTAATTTATGAAAAAAATATTTCGCGGCGACAAGAAGACCAGCGCATGAGCGGCTTAACCCCCACACAGATATTGGCGCTGGTTCCTCAGCAACGCCCGATGCGCTTCATCGACGAGATACTGGAAGTTAACGCCGACTGCATCATCGGTCGCTACACATGGAAGCCTGAAGACTGCGCCGACGATAGGCAAGCTCCTGCTTTCAAGCTGATCGAGATGGGGGCGCAAATCGGAAACGTCGCATGGGGCATCTATCACATGACGCTCACTCGAAACCCCGAAGAGATCGCCCATCTCGTCGGCTTCTTCACGCAGGTCGAGAGAGTTGAGTTTTTTGCGGACGCGCGCGCCGGCGACACGGTCTCATGCCTGGCGAGCTTCGAGCCCGAAGGCTATTCCCGCACAGGCAAGATCCTCAGTTCCATCGAGCTTCAGTTCGACGGCGGTCCGCAGGACGGCACGACGATCATGACCGGCCTTCTCGCCGGCATGTGGGTTCCTAAAAGTTCGCCGACGCTCGGTCAGGATTGACGCAAGAATCAACATGTAAATTACAAGTGTCGAGGTGATACTCGAGCAAGGCAAAACAAGCCACCAGGAACACCTGCATTTTCACGCCCGGCGTCAGGCCTATGGCCGATCCGCCGCGAGTTCATTGGCCAGGAGACTGACCAGCACGATAAAGGCCGCGTTGGCAGGTTGCGAGAGGAATATGCCGAGGCAGACCAAGATGATTGCCAGCGGGGTCGTGTAACGCGCGACAAGCACGGCCAGACGGACCTCGTGCGGTTCGAAGGATATATATCCCAGAAGCCGCCCCAAAGCCGCCCGGTCATCGGCCTCTATCTTGACCGAACCGACGATTGCAAGCCCACCGTGGGGCCCGCGCGAGCATTTCCGCAACAGCCTCTTCCGGCACGGCCTTAAGCCTCAGCATGCGCCTGAGAATTCGCCGCCGCAGAGTCTGGCTTAACAGCGCTTGTACCGACGCGCGCTTTCTTTAAAGAGTTCCTGTAGCGCGCGCGGCACAGCGTGGCGTTAGGCACCTCAAAGGTCTCTGGAGATATGACGGAACTTCTGTTATAATTTTGGTGAGGCTAATGATGAGTGATCGAATTGTCAGCGACCAGGATATCTGCGGCGGCGAACCCACGATCAAGGGGACTCGGATTCCCGTACGAGTTGTGTTAAGCCATCTTGCCGCCGGAGAAGATGCCTCGAAAATTATTGAGAGTTTCCCCAACCTCATACGCCAAGACGTGCAGGCCTCCCTGGAGTATGCGGCCGAACTGGCCGGTGAAGTCGTCTCTGCGGCATGAATTTCGTCGTTGATGAGAACGCTACCACGCTGATCGTCGTTGATCTTAGGAAACTGGGTCATACGGTATTCTCCATTCATGAGTCCGCTTACAAAGGTTTGAAAAACGGGCTGGTTTACGACCTCGCGCTTAAGCAAAAAGCTGTTCTTGTGACTCGGGATTATCATTTTCTTAATCCTCTCCGTTACCCGACTAAAAATTTGGCGGGCCTTGTCTTTATCCGCGCCGGGAACCTTGCGGGGCCGGAGGAAAGGAAATTGGTCATGGACTTTTTAAACTCCTTCCCCCTTGAAAAACTAAACGGCAAGAAAGCAATTCTTTCCAGGCACGCCGCTCGCGTTCGCGATTGACCCATCGTTTTATCTTCATGTTTTACCCATCCTTTCGATCTTCCTTTCCTTTTGGACACTTTCGTCGGGCCCGTGGAGTTAGAGAGGTTCCAATGATCTTCGGGCCCATCCAGCAACTAAGGGGCCGCATTTCTGGGAGCGCCCTATAAACATGTAAATTACAAGTGTCGAGGCGATACTCGAGCAAGGCGAAACAAGCCAACAGGAACACCTGCATTTTCACGCCCGGCGTCAGGCCTATGGCCGATCCGCCGCGAGTTCATTGGCCAGGAGACTGACCAGCACGATAAAGGCCGCGTTGGCAACCTGCTGTCCCCACTCAAGAGGAGAACCGATCCGCAGCGACTGCAGGCCCAACAGCGCCGCCGCAGCCCAGGCCGAAGCGATGAGCGTCTTCCGGCGCGTCCCGTAGATCGCGCTGGCTAAGGGCGTGAGCGCCAGGAGCATCCAAACCGGCCCGAAATAGCCTCCAAGAAAATAAACCTGCAATACGTTAGCCGTAAAATTTGCGGCGAGGCGTATGCGAATCACCACGGCCGCTGTTTTGGGATTTTTCTTAAGAAAAGCGAGAGTCATGAAATTAAACGCAATCGAAAAGATCAGTATCCCGATCGAACTTTCGCGGACCGGGCTCACAGGTTGCGAGAGGAATATGCCGAGGCAGACCAAGATGATTGCCAG
>CAZGVK010000171.1:0-3237 GCA_964529095.1 uncultured Elusimicrobia bacterium | reverse complement strand
GGCCGGGATCTCGTTATGGGCCAGCCACCCGCCGCAGGAAAACTGAAAAAAGTCCGCGCAGGCGTCGGCGCTCTTATCGAGCGCGGCCGCGTCAAAGCCCGCAATGGCCGCCGGCTTGGCGGAAGCTTGCGACCAGGACGGCGCCGCGGCCGACAGCAGAAGAGACAAGATCAGGGTCATGGATCACCTCGCGCAGTCGATTATACTTTTTCCACTCGTGGTATAATCTCGGGCGCTTGGACAACCTCACCCACACTCTCGTCGGCGCCGGCATGGCCAACGCTTTCTTCAGAAAGCGCGTGGGACCCGAGGCCGTGCCGATCCTGGCGTGGTCGTCGAACCTTCCGGACATCGACGCCGCCGTGATGCTGTGGCGCGATCCGGCCGCGATCACGCTGCGGCGGACCTTCGGGCACTCGCTCTTCCTCGTGCCGCTCTGGTCGGCGGCGCTGGCCTGGCTCTTCAAGAAGAAATACCCGCGGCATAGCTACCCAGCGCTCTTCGGGCTTTGCCTGCTGGGAGCCGGCGTCCATGTTTTCTTCGACCTGGTGAACTCCTTCGGCGTCGTGCTGCTGTGGCCGTTCTCATCCTGGCGTCCTGAGTTTGCCAGCGTCTTCATCGTCGACTTCGCTCTGCTCGCGTTCTTGACCGCGCCGCTGATCGCCGTTTGGCCGAAATCTCGGCGGCAAAACCTCGTGCCCTATTCTCGATTCTCGGTGGCCGCCGTCGCCGTCTATCTCGCCTTCTGCTTCGCCAACCGGGCGCTGGCGGCGTCCGAATTGGTAAAAGAGACGCGCGGCCAGCCCAAGGAGTTCGCCTACGTCTTTCCGGAGCCGCTGGGTCCGCACCGCTGGCGCGGGGTGACCCGCCACGAGGACCTCTACAGCTTGTACCTGATCCACAGCCTGGGCGGGCAAGTAGACCTCAAACGGCAGGAAAGAACCTCCCCCGACGATCCTCGCGCGCTCGCGGCCAGAGCAACGCCGCTGGGCCGGAGGCTCGGCGCGTTTTTCAAGGCCCCGGTCTGGCTTTGCGGCGAGTCGGGAGTCACGGCCCACGACCTCCGCTTCGAGTCGTTGGTCTTCCCCCGCCGCAGCGGCTTCGAGTTTAAGTTCGGCGCGAAGTGAAGTCATCCCCCGCGATTCCCCGGAGCATATGGGCACTCGGCTTTGTCAGCATGTTCATGGATATTTCGTCCGAGCTGATTCACAGCCTCTTGCCCGTGTTCATGGTATCGGTTCTCGGAGCCGGCGCTCTCGCCGTAGGGCTCGTTGAGGGAGTCGCGGAAGCCGCAGCCCTCATCACCAAAGTTTTCTCAGGCACACTGAGCGACTATCTCGGCAAGCGAAAAGGACTCGCCGTCTTTGGCTATGGGCTAGGCGCAGTCTCTAAACCTCTCTTCGCCATGGCCATGACAGTTCCGTCAGTTTTGGCCGCCCGGTTCATGGACCGGATCGGCAAGGGCATGCGCGCAGCGCCCCGCGACGCTCTGGTCGCGGATCTGACGCCGGAGTCGATTCGCGGCGCGGCCTACGGCCTGCGTCAGTCACTGGACGCCATCGGCGCGTTCCTTGGGCCATTGCTCGCCATGGCGCTGATGGCAGCCTGCTCCGGCGACTTCAGAGCGGTGTTCTGGTTCGCGGTGATACCGGGAGCCTTTTCCGTCCTGTTGCTGATCTTCGGGGTGCATGAACCTGATTCCGCCGGAGGCGGCGGCAAAGCAAGGGCGCCCATTCATTGGCGGGCGTTGAAAGAACTCGGCAACGCCTACTGGCGGGTGGTCGCCGTCGGAGCGATCTTCAGCCTGGCGCGCTTCAGCGAAGCGTTTCTGATCCTGCGCGCGCGTCAGAGCGGACTGCCCGACGCTCTTACTCCCGCCGTCCTCGTCTTGATGAACGGCGTGTACGCGCTTGCGGCCTATCCCGCAGGAAAAATCTCCGACGGCATGGACAAGCGCTCTTTGCTTGCCTGCGGACTCCTCGTGTTGCTCAGCGCGGACGTAGCGCTTGCCAAAGCCGGCGGCCCGGTTCTCGTCGCAGTCGGGGTGGCCCTTTGGGGGCTGCATCTGGGCGTCACGCAAGGCTTACTCGCCGCCATGGTGGCCGCCGCCGCGCCGGCTGGATTGCGCGGAACGGCCTTTGGCTTCTTCAACCTAGCCGGCGGGATCGCGATGTTGGCGGCAAGCGCTCTCGCAGGACTCCTGTGGGATAAAGTCGGGCCTTGCGCGACGTTCTACGCGGGAGCCGGTTTTGCGATTGCCGCCCTGGTTCTCATCGTCACCCTCGACACCCCAAATTCACATAATGGGGCTCAAGCAATTTTCTGATCTTGCAACAATGCGCGGATTTTATTTTTAATTTTCTTATTATGATCGAACTCTTTTGCATAGTCCAACGCGGTTTTCCCTTGTTTATCCTTAAGATCAGTTCTTGCTCCCATTTCTACTAGGCAGCCAACAACCGCCAAATCCCCCTTCCTTGCGGCAAACATCAATGCCGTATGCCCACTGTTGTCTTGCATATCAACGAAATCTGCTCCGGTTTTGAGTAGAGCCTTTACAACCTCACTATTGCTTCGCTGCCAAAAATTATGGTCGGCGGCCACGATAAGCGCGTTTTCGCCGTGTTCGTTCTTCGCGTTTACGTCTGCTCCGCGCTCGATGAGATAGCCGACATTCTTGGCGACCATTGCCTTAGCGGCCGCCATTAATGCGGTTGGGCCCCGGTCGGGCCTAGCGTTCACATCCGCCCCCTTTTCCAACAACAATTGGATAATCTCAATTTTTCCCGCGGCGGCGCGGCGGAGAGGGGCTCCGTTTTTCGCATTCACATTCGCCCCATTTTGCGCCAACAACTTGACGATTTCCAAAAAACCATCGCCCGCGGCACGGATTAACGGCGTGTCATCGACTCCCCTGTCGACATCCGCTCCATGCTTAATGAGAAATTTTATAGCGTCGAGGCGCTGCCTTTCGCATGCGATCGACAAGGCCGTTCCCCTTTTGACCAGTTCCCAAGTAGACGCATCGGAATTTGGCGAGTGATCGAAATCAACCTCAGCCATTTGATTAATATCCGCGCCATGAGCCAAGAGTTGTTCCGCGACATCATAAAATGAGTTCCATAAGGCGGTGTGGAAAACAGGCTCCGAATAGGAATTGAATCTATCCTTAGGGCAATCTTCCGGCAGATCGACCCTGCCGGACAAATTGGCATCGGCCCCCTTGCCCAGCGCGAT
>CAZGVK010000170.1:0-25908 GCA_964529095.1 uncultured Elusimicrobia bacterium | reverse complement strand
CGAGCGCGGTTCCCGTATAGACGCGTTGCAGCCGGCCGGATTGAAGCGTCAGCATGCGCATTGCGTCCGGGATATCTTTTGGTTTTCCCAGAATCTCGCCCGCGCAGACGACGAGCGTGTCCGCCCCGAGCACAGGATATCCGCGATGGCGTCGCGCAACCCAAAGAGCTTTAAGACGCGCGAGTTTAATGACAAGTCGGCGGGGGTTCTTCTCCGCGATATTTTCATCCACCTTGCTCGGCTTCACGATGAAGCGTACCCCGGCGGCTCGTAAAATCGCGCGCCGCCGAGGCGAAGCGGAGGCGAGAATAAGCTTCAAAACAGGTCGTTGTAGTCGTCCCATCGCTCAGTCTTGATGTTATTTAATGAAATTCCAAGCCGTTGAAGCCCGCCGCGCAGATCCTCAACGAGAGCCCTTGGTCCGCAAAGATAGTAAATCGCCGCCGCGTCGTTTGCGGACGCGCACACCGCGTCCGCAGTCCATCTGCCTGTTTCTCCTCCCCAATTCGAGAAGGCGCCGGGCCGGGTTATTTTTTCGTTGACATCGATCCCGTTATTTCTCCAATCGTCGTATTCATTTTTATAGAGGAAGTCTTCAGGCGTCTTCGCCGCGCAGAAGACGGTCATTTTAGCAGCGAGCTTCCGCTCACTTTTGAACAGACACATCGCTCTGAAAGGACTCAGCCCGGCGCCTCCGGAGACGAGCGCTGCATGCGAAATCGAGCCGTCATACACCCATTTCCCAAAAGGACCCCGCGCCACGAGCCCCGCATCTGAGCCGGGCTTGAGCGCGTCAAAATATTCGGCGAACTCTCCTCCTCTGCCGACTGTCACCTCGAAGTATTCCCCCGCCGCGGCCGGAGAGGAGCAAAGAGAGTAGGCCCGAGACGCCTTCGTGTCGGCGGTGAAGTGGAATATTAGAAATTGTCCGGGCATGAAATTAAATCCTTGCGGGGAGGAAAACCGGAACAAGCGCGCTTTCGCTGCGACGTCGCATGCGGAGAGAAGGCTGGGCCGGAATGGAGGTTGGACGGGCGTGTTCATTTGAGCGCGCGCGCGAGCCAGTCCAAGTAGGGCTTGGCGCCGGCGTCTATTTTCAACGCGAGAACTTCGGGGATGGAGTAGGGGTGATGCGCCGAAAGATAGCGTTGCAATTGCGGGAGTTTCGGCGCCGAGGTCTTGACCAGGAGCAGGCACTCCGCGTCGCGGCGCATCTGTTTTTTCCAAAGGTAATGCGAAACGACGCCGGGGATGACATTGACGCACGCGGCCAAGCGTTCGGACACGAGACCGCGGGCCAAAGCCGCGGACTTCCGGCCTTCGGGGGCGGTGATGAGTACAACGCGAAACGCGCTTGCCACGAGTGATTTTAGCAGATAGGCGGCCTTGCGGCGGCTCCGCCTGCTAACGGTAAGTTAAAGACCCCACGACGTGGATCTTCAGCATGTTTGAAGCGCGGTGCTTGGCCGTGCCGCCGGCGGTGACAAGCGTCGTCTCTCCTCGATGCACCACTCCATTTTTGAGCAGGATGCGTTCGCCGTAGCCCAGCATCTCATCGGTGGATTTGCCGAGCGGGCAGATCATGGGCGTGATGCCCCAATACAAAGCGAGCTGGTTGTACGTCGCTTTCAGAGGCGACAACGCAATGATCGGCGCGTACGGGCGGTACTTCGACATGATGCGCGCAGACCAGCCGGTCAATGTATACACAATCACGGCCTTGGCACCCGTGATGTCGCAGGCGTCGTGCGTCGCGCGCGCAAGCGCGTGCGCGAACCCGGTTTCCGGCGAGTCGAGCAGGCCGTGCGGGATCAGGCGATAGCGAAAATTCGATGACTCCGCGCGGCGGATGATATCCGCCATCACCGTTACCGTCTCGATGGGATAGAGGCCGACGGCGGACTCGCCTGAGAGCATGACCACGTCAGCGCCGTCGTAGATCGCATTGGCGACATCGCTCGCCTCAGCGCGCGTCGGTTGGGCGTGGCTGATCATGCTTTCGAGCATCTGCGTGGCGACGATGGATAATTTCCCGGCCTCATTGGCGCGGCGCACGAGCATCTTTTGGAGGGCAGGCACCTCTGCGGCGGAGAGTTCGACGGCGAGATCTCCTCTGGCGATCATGATGCCGTCGGCGGCGTCGAGGATGGCGTCAATGCGATCCAGCGCTTGAGGATGCTCAATTTTCGCGATGATGCGCGTCGGCGCGCCGGCATTCGTGATGAGCCGGCGCACCTTCAAGATGTCATCAGGCGAGCGCACGAAGGATAGCGCCACATGGTCAATGCCGACCTTAAGGCCCATCTTGAGGTCTAGCAAGTCCTTGGTCGTCAGCGCCGGCAGGTCGATGTTGGCGCCCGGCAGGTTGATCCCTTTATGCTCCTTGAGGCGCCCGCCGATGAGGACCTCGCAGTCCACCCAGGCGGCGCCGGTTTTCAGAACGCTCAGAACAATGGCGCCGTCATCGAGCCGTATTTCCATGCCCTTCCGCACGGTCTGCGGAAGTTTTTTGAAATTAGTCGAGAACTCCGCCGCCGTGCCCATCATGTCGGACACATTGATGCGCGTGCGCGCCGACTTGATGAGATCGATGGGTTCTCCGTTGCGAAGGCGGCCGACACGCAGGCGAGGGCCCTGCAGGTCCATGACTATCGCGCAGGCGCGGCGGCTTCTGCGCGAGAGAGAGCGGATGAGATCAACATTATGGGCAAGCTCCGCAAGTGACGCGTGGGAACAGTTGAGGCGGAACGCGTCGACGCCGGCGGTGATCAGATTCAACATGACCGAAGGCTTTGCGGACACGGGGCCGAGTGTTGCAAGAATTTTGGTGAGTTTGGGGTGGATCGGAGTTTCTTTGTGTTTTTTCATGGGCCGTTGAGCGTTGCGCTGAGGTTGACGCCGTTGGCGGGCGAGACGACGCCTTTTTCCGTGATGATCGCCGTGATCAGCGCGTGGGGTGTCACGTCAAAAGCGAAATGACGGGCCACCGCGCCTTTTGGCGCGATCTTACATCCAAAAATTTCGACGACTTCCTTTATTGAGCGCTCCTCTATGGGGATGTCGTCGCCATGCTTCGTGGCGAAGTCGATAGTGGAACTGGGTGCCACGACATAAAAAGGAATCCGGTGGTGTTTTGCCAGAATGGCGAGGCCGTAGGTGCCGATCTTGTTGCAGACGTCGGCATTGGCGGCGATTCGATCAGCGCCGACGATCACCGCGTCGATTTTCTCCATTTTCATCAGGTGGGCGGCCATGTTATCAGTGATCAGAGTGGCGGGGATGCCGGCTTGCATCAACTCCCACAAAGTCAGTCGCGAGCCCTGCAGGTACGGGCGCGTTTCGCAGGGGTACACATGGGCGACCTTTCCGGAAAGCCAGCCGGCGCGAATCATTCCAAGCGCTGTGCCGATGCCGGCGGTCGCGAGCGCGCCCGCGTTGCAGTGCGTGATGAGAGCGGAGTTTTTTTTGAGCAGGGCCGCGCCGAGGGTTGCCATGCGCGCGTTAAAGTTGAGGTCATCATTGCGGTAGGCTGCGGCAGCGCCGGCCATTCTCGGCGCGAGCAAGCTTTCCGGACCGGACTTGGCCACCGCCAGCATGTAGTCCAGGGCGTGCATCAGGTTGACGGCGGTCGGTCGGGCGCTGCGCAGCAAGGGCTCGGCGGCGAGCACATCTTTGAGGCGATTGCGGCGCGCGGCGAGCGCTAAGCCGTAGGCGGCGGCACAGCCGATGAGAGGAGCTCCGCGCAGGACCATGTCTTTCGTCGCCTTTGCGACATCCGCTGCGGTGCGGCAGACCACAAATTTAATTGCACGCGGCAACAGGCGCTGATCAAGAACCTTCAGGAGGTTGCCCTTCCAGACGATGTGATTGATCGGATCTTGGCGCAGGGGGCGTTTAGTCATGCAATAGGAGCGAGCATGGTTTTTAGGCGGATGACTCCCGTCAATAGGACTGGGGGCTCACCAAGGTTCTCGACCCCGCTTGCCCCCAGTCAGCGTACAGGAGTTTCTTCTTAGGGGATGGAGTCCATCACCCGCTTGAGATCCTCCTCGGTTTTTCCCACGATCTCAACTGTTTTCTCACGGCCATTGGCACCGCGAAGAATGCTGACACGCTTTCCCGGCACCTCGAAAAACTCAGCGAGGTAATCCTTGAGCGCGGCGTTGGCTTTCTCGTCTATCGCCGGAGCGGCAACTTTGACCCGCAAGACACTGCCGATGCGGCTGACCACTTCGTTGTCTGCGGCATTAGGGATGACGCGCACTTTCACGATCATGCAGGGGCCTCCTTAAGATGTCGGACTAGGGTGCGAAAATTTTCGTGCCGATTCGGACCATATCCGCGCCTTCTTCAATTGCGATCTCGAAATCACGACTCATGCCCATCGAAAGCTTGCCGCCCGGAAGATATTCATCCCTCAACCCTCGCAACAGCTGAAAGCTGGGACGAACCGCTTCCAGCGAATCGGTATTGGGCGCTATGCCCAGGAGCCCTTGAAGTTCCAGGTTCTTTCGCGTCTTAACTTCTTTGATCAAGGCCGGCAGTTCTGCCGGCGCTACGCCCGACTGAGCCTCATTTGTGGAAAGCTTCACCTGAATCATCACCGGCAATTTCCGACCCGAGCCCGTCATCGCGGCGTCGAGCGCTGACGCCAGCTTTGCGCTGTCTAGTGAGTCAATGGTGTCAAAGATCGCTATGGCCTTTTTGGCCTTGTTAGTCTGCAGATGCCCGATGAGGCGCCAGCGGACCTTGCCCGCGAGAGCGCCGAGATCCCGTTTTATCCGCGCGGCGTCCTGCACCCGGTTTTCCCCCACCTCAAGAATGAGGCCCGAGGATAAGGCCTCTGCCACCGCATCAAGGGATGCGTATTTCGTTACCGCCACCAAGGTGATCGCGCCGACGTCACGGTTCGTCCGTGCGGCGGCGGCGCACATGCGGTAGCGAATTTTTTCTAGGTTGTCAATGAACACCGAACCCGTTCATTATAGCACACTCTGAGAAAAAACCCTCGGAAATAAAGCGCTGGGTCTTGGAATCTGAGGACAAGCACGGCTCCATAAAAAACCCCCTCGGTCATTGCTGACCCGAGGGGGCTGTCAGAAAACTCGCGCCAATGCGAGTTTAACGTCCGTTAATACATGTCTCCGCCGTGCTGGTGTCCGGCGCCCGCCATCGCGGGCTCCTTCTTCTCAGGAATGTCGGCGACAAGGACCTCGGTGGTGAGGATTGTTCCCACGATCGAGACGGCATTCTCAAGCGCTGTGCGGGTGACCTTCAGCGGGTCGACGATGCCGGCCTTGAAGAGGTCGACATATTCGCCGGTTGCCGCGTCAAGGCCGATGCCCTGAGCGGAGCTCAGGATCTTCTGCACGACGACGGAGGCTTCCTGGCCCGAGTTGTTCGCGAGCTGGCGGATCGGAGCTTGGAGCGCGCGCCGTACGATCTGGCCGCCCGTCGTCTCATCCTCGTCTGCGCTCTTGAATTTCTCAAGCGACTCGCCGGCCCGCAGCAATGCGACGCCGCCGCCTGCGATCATTCCCTCTTCCACGCCGGCGCGGGTCGCATTCGACGCGTCCTCGACCTTCGCCTTCTTGGCCTTCATCTCGGTTTCGGTGGCCGCGCCGACATTGATAACCGCGACTCCGCCGGAGAGCTTAGCCAAGCGCTCCTGGAGCTTTTCGCGGTCGTATTCGGACGTGGTGTCCTCGATCTGGCGGCGGATGGCGTCCGCGCGCTTCTTGATCTCGATCTTGTCGCCGGCTCCAGCGATGATGGTCGTGTTGTCCTTATCGATGACAACGCGTTTGGCGCGACCCAGCATGTCGAGGCTGACTTTCTCGAGCTTGTGGCCAAGCTCTTCGGAGATGACCTGACCATGCGTGAGCACGGCGATGTCCTGCAGCATCTCCTTGCGGCGGTCGCCGAAGCCCGGGGCCTTCACGGCCGCGCACTTCAGGGTCCCGCGAAGCTTGTTGACGACGAGTGTCGCCAGGGCTTCGCCTTCCACGTCCTCAGCGAGAATTAGGAAGGGCTTGCCTGCCTGGACGATCTTCTCAAGGATCGGGAGAATGTCATTCATCGCGGAGATCTTCTTCTCCGTGATGATGATGTAGGCGTCCTCGAGAACCGTCTCGAGACGCTCGCTGTCGGTGACGAAGTAGGGAGAAACGTAGCCGCGATCGAACTGCATTCCTTCGACGACTTCGAGCGTTGTCTCCGATGATTTCCCTTCTTCGACCGTGATCACGCCTTCATGGCCGACCTTCTCCATGGCTTGGGCGATCATGTTCCCGATTTCAACATCGTTGGCCGAGATGGTCGCGACCTGCGCCTTCTCTTCCTTGGTCTTGACCGGGCGGGAGTTCTTCTTAAGCTCTTTGACCACGAGCTCAAGAGCCTTGTGCATGCCGCGCTGGATGGACTTGGAGTTGGCGCCGGCGGTGACATTGCGGATTCCCTCAGCGAGCAACGACTGGGTCAGGATGATGGCCGTAGTCGTGCCGTCGCCTGCGACGTCGTTGGTCTTGCTGGCGACTTCGCGCACGAGCTGCGCGCCCATGTTCTCGTAGGGGTCCGAGAGCTCGATTTCCTTCGCGATGGTCACGCCGTCATCAACGATGAGGGGTGATCCGAACTTCTTCTCGAGGACCACCGAGCGGCCCTTGGGGCCGAGGGTGACCTTGGTGGCGTTGGCAAGCTTGTCAACGCCATCCTTCATCTTCTTGCGAGCATCGTCTGAGAAAATAATCTGCTTAGCCATAATTTTTATATATCTCCTATGTGTGCGTGAGCGCTTATTTGAGGATTCCGAGGATGTCATCCTGGTGCATGATGAGATAATCCTCATCGTCGAGCTTGATTTCCGAGCCCGAGTACTTGCCGTACAGGATCTTGTCGCCGACCTTCACGTCGAGCGCGATGACCGTGCCGTCATCGGTCGTCTTGCCCTTGCCGCACGCCGCGATGAGGCCTTCCGGCGGCTTTTCCTTCGCGGAGTCGGGGATGATGATCCCGCCGCGCTTCGTCTCCTTTGCTTCTGCGGGCTTGACGAGCACGCGGTCGCCGAGGGGTTGGATTTTTACTTTTGAGAGCGTCGCTTCAGCCATTGTAATACCTCCGTTGATATCGCCGTCTTACGCCGTGAGTGTTGGCACTCAAAACCAGCGAGTGCCAATTATATCACGATGAACTGAAAGTTGTCAATCAAAAGGTGCGACTGCCAATTAATGGCCAAGGGAAAAGAGCAGGCCTCGGGACTTGCGGATTTTTTACAGCGGTCGAACTACTCGTTTTTCCCAGGGAAAACTTTGCGCAGTAAGCTCATCAGGGCCTGCTGCGGCAGATGATGTTCTATCAGGGGAGGAGGTTCCAGGTAGGGAGGAGGAGGCGGCGGATCATCGTTGGTGAACGCGGTATTGGCGCGTGGCGGCACGGCTGTCTTAAATTCAGGCAGGGGCAACGAGGGGTCAGGGCATAAGCGTTTCAGTTCCTCTTCCAAACGTTGGATAACGCATAAAGCCTTGGCTAAGGAGAATTCCTTCTTCGCGAGATCCCGCGACAGGGCGTCTGTCAGATGGGTACGAACGCCGAGATCATTTTCAGTCTGCTGGATGCGGATCGTGGAGGCCTCAAGGTCTCTACGCGTCCGTTCAAAGGTCATCTGCAATTCGTTGAGTTGGCTCTCGCGCGCGGCGATGCTTCTTTGGAGCGTTGAGATCTGGTTTTGAAGGGAGCTGATCAGGGATTTTTCGTCACGGCGAGTCTCCAACTCCTTCATGAGGTCGGCGACGTGGCTGAAAAGGCGCGTGCTGGCGGCGTCAAGGAGATCGTCCGCCCCATTGATGGGCGGAGGCGCGTTGGAGGGTGGCGTTGGATGAATTTGCGACGTCTGCGCCTCCAGGGCGCAGACGATTTCGTTGAACTCGCCTGCCCGTCGCCAATGCCCCTCTGAAATTTCGCCCGTGCCGGGGCAAACGAGAGTGGTCAGGGTGAAGCCGGGGAGGGAGGCAAGCGCCGTCGGCTCATGGATGCTGGGAATTGATCCTTGCAGAGAGGTCCAATACTTCATTATGTCGCTCCGGGCGGCGCGTCGGTGAACAGCTCTTGAATATGGTGGAATTTGGCGAGGAATTCACGCATTTCTGAGCGCAGGATAGCGACATCCTGGTCGGTGAGGGCTTTTGCCTGAAGCAGGCGTTCGTGTGAGGCCGAAGCTTGGCGGCGCAACTCTCCGATGCTGCCGGAAAGCTCCGCTTCTTTGCTGCGCGAAGCAGTCAACTCGGACTCGAGATCATTGACGCGGCGGCGCGCTTCAAGAAGGGCTTTTTCCAAGTCGGCGCGGCGTTCGTGCTCAAGCGTCAGATCGGATTCGCGGGCAAGATCGCGCGCTTCGCGTCGGGCGAGACCGGCCAAAGCGGACTTTAATTCGCCCGTCAGGCGGGCATTTTCGAGTTCGGCCGAGCGGCGAGCGGAGTCGGACTCAAGGGTGGCGTTTTCGTAGGAGGCGTCCGCTTCAGAGAGACGGCGGTTGAACTCTGCTGCAAGCTTCACCCAAGATTCGAGCTTGGCGCGCAGCGCCTCGTTCTCTCGGGCCAAAGTTTTGATCCGGATGTCGTCGCTCTTGCCAAGAGGCGGGGCGGCGGATATGGGATCTTCAGCGCTGGCAATGTCGCGGACCGGCGCGAGGCGGGGATAACCCTGCCAATTGAGGTCCCCGAGCCAGTCATTAGAATCATCGGTCGGCGGCATGATTATTAAGGATAGATTGTCGCTGTTACATTTTCAAGACTTTTTTTGCTAAATTCCGCTATGAGAAATCGGCCGCTGGTCCTCGTCATTGATGATGAACAGGATTTTCGCGCCATCTGCGCTCATGTGCTCGACCAGGGCGGTTACGATATCGCGGCCGCGCAGGACGGAGCTGCGGGCCTGGCCGCATTTTTGAACCTCAAGCCCGACATCATCATCCTCGATGGAAATCTTCCTGACATGGACGGGCTTGAGGTTTGCCGCCGCTTGCGTAAACTTCCAGGCAGCGAAAAAATCCCCATTCTTATGTGCACTGTGCGTTCAGCCGTGCTTTCCATTCAAGAGGGCCTCGATGCGGGAGTGACGGACTATGTGCTCAAGCCCTTTCAAATAGAAGACCTGATCGCGCGCGTGGCCGTCGCGCTCGTGAAAGCGCGCTCGTGAAAGCGCATCTTGCCGTCATCGACAACGACACGGAAATGCTCTCGTTGATGGCGCTTGTTCTGGGCAAGAATGGCTGCGAAGTGAAAACCTATTCGACACCCGGCCGTTTTCTCGACTCTTTGGCTTCAGGCTACCCCGATCTGTGCATTCTCGACATGCAGTTGCCGGGCATTAACGGGCGCGACGTGATCCGTGTTCTCCGCGAGAATGCAGCCACCAAGCGCATGCCGATTGTGGCCATCACTGCTTTTGATCGCGGTGCTTCCGATGCGATCCGGGCGCTCGAGCTCGGCGCCGACGAATACATGAGGAAACCGCTGGATATGGAGCTCTTCGTCGCGCGCGTGTTGGCGCTCCTGCGCCGCGCGTCCATAGCGCCGCCGTCAGCGGATATTCTGCGTTACGGCGCTTTGACGGTGAACCTCGACGAACACCGCGTCGAGGTCGCGGGCCAGGCCGTGGCGCTCACGCATCTTGAATTCAAGCTTCTCTGTTACTTCTTAGGCCATCCCCAGCGCGTGGTCACCCGCGGCATGTTGCTTGAAAAAGTGTGGGGCACTGAACCGGACATGTCTACGCGCACCGTGGACAAGCATATCGAATCGCTACGCCGGAAGCTTCCCGTCTTCGGCATCCAGGTTGAGACCGTAATTCGGGTGGGCTATATTTTCCGCCCCTGAAATATGCAGTTATTGAAAAGGGCCGCCGCTGGCATCGGCGAAGTTTCCGGCCACGGTTCCTGTTGAAACCACGATTTTCTTTGGGGAGCAATCGCTGCAATAGTATCCCTCCCCTTCAGCGCCCGGAGTGATGGCCAACAGTTGCGCTTTCGTTCGTGAGTAAAATCGCGCAGTGCCGCCCAAGTATAAGTTCCCGGTTGCGGTGAAAGTGCTCTTCGTCACCCCGGCGCCGAATTGAGCGGCGCCGTTGACATCGAGCAAGGTCGCCGGGCTTGTCGTTCCGATGCCCACATTGCCGTTGAGCAAGGTCGAAGTATGCGCTGACCCTCCAAGAACAATTTGATTTGCCATTGCCGTCACATTGGCACCGATGGCAATACCATTGCTTCCCGTCGCCTTTGACAACCGTCCAATCGCTATCGAATCAGTGATATCGATGGCCGAATCTCTTATTGCATTAGACCCAATTCCTATGACTCCTGAATACACACGATTGTTTGCCGGATCATTGTAGCCCGCAGCGTAACCGAAAAGAATGTTATTACTTGATCCGGTGAGGCCATAACCTGCAGCATAACCTGCAATAATATTGCTACCGCCGGACGTTAAATGAAAACCGGCAACTGCACCTAAAATAACATTATAGCCACCGGACGTGAGGCTTACCCCTGCCGTTCCGACGATAGTGTTGCCTATGCCGGTTATATTGGTGCTGATTGACTCCCCAATATAAGCAGACCAAGCCTGGCTACCCTTTGTCGTGAGAATGCCCGCGGTGGTATTCCAAGATAAATTCGGGTCGCCCGCTAATGACCCAGCGCTGTTAAATTGTAGTTGTGTATTCGAACCACCAGCGAGTGTTTGCCAGGAAGCTACTCCAGCCGCATTGGAAGTCAAAACTTTTCCCGCGGCTTGATTCCCATCAGCAATCTTTAAAGTCGTGCCATTGCCACCGGCTACATCCAGTCGTGTCGAAGGTGCCGTCGTTCCGATTCCGACATTTCCACCAGACGCGACCAGCGTTGAACCGCCGACCGAGAAGGCGTTGCCGGTCACGGTCAACGCCGCGCCCGAGATCGTGAGCGGTCCGGTCATTGTGTCGCCTGCCTTGGCCACCTTGGTATTGTCTATGGCGACAACATTTCTTAACGCGGAGCCGTCCGCATAGATCACTCCTGTTGCGGACATGGAGGATTGGATTACCCCTGATGAATTTCTCCAGATTTGCGCAAAATCTGTCCCGGAAGATCCTGCGGACTGGACGTCGAGTTTTGTCCCTGGAGATGTCGTTCCGATGCCCACGCTGCCGCCCGCTGTCGCGAGTCCAACAGCCGCTGTGAAGGTTTTAGATGATGTGAAGGTATTGGATTCCACAGAAGACAGCCCGGACAAGCCGGCGCCATTCCCAAAGAACGCCGAGGCGGTCACCGATGATCCGGAGCTGAAATACGCCGTCGGGCCGGTCAATGTAATAGCCGCATTGCCGGCCAGGTTCAAGGCACCGGTTGCGGTAAATGTGCTCCGCGAGGTTCCTGAGCCGAAGGAGGCGCTGGATGAGTCAATGTAAAATCCTCCCTGCGCGCGAACCTTATATTCATCCACTATGGATGAGGTAAAGTCCGCCGCCTGCGAATCGGCCCAGACAAAGCTTCCCTGCGCCGTGGCTTTGGCCCTGTTCCCGGCGGCAAATGAGTTAGCGCCTGAGGCCGTATTGCCTAACCCGCCCGGAACTGCGGAATATGAGCCAGAAGCCATATTACTGCTTCCACCTCCCACCGCCGAATGGTTGCTGTTGATGATGTTGCTTTGTCCTCCTGCCACCACGCTATAGTTGCCATTGGCCGAGTTTCCTATGCCGCCTGCCACCGTGGCTCCATAGGCGCCGGATGTATTGTTATTGCCTCCTGCCACCGTGGCGTAATCGCCGAGGGTGGTATTGCCGTATCCGCCTCCCACTGCGCTATAGGGATTGTTGGCCCGGTTGTTTTCACCTCCTGAAATGGTCGCATAGTTTCCAGAGGCGACCTCGAATGCTGCAGATCGGGAGGTTTGCAGGTCATTGGCGCCCGTTCCCCGCGCATTACCCACGACAGCTCCGTAGCCGACCCCCTCGCTGACGATGCCCCATGAATGCCGTATCTGCCCCGCCACCTCCAATGCGGCTTGCGGGTTCGTCGTGCCGATGCCGACTTTCCCTCCGCTGACAACCAAGGTTGATGTTCCTACTGAGAAAGCGTTGCCCTGTACGGTCAAGGTGGACTGCACGACCACGTTATCAGCGGGCGCAGCCAGAGCAATGATCGCTCCCGTCTTGCTCCAGCCGTTGGCGCCACTCGCCCCCGCAGTCGTCTGCGTGGTTCCGTCGCCAAAGCGGATGAAGCTGTTAGGGGTCAGGTTAATGGGGCCTCCACCGGCGATCGTCATGCCGCTGGAAAGCTGTAAGGCGTAAGTCGCGCCGCCCGGGCTCGCGGTGAAAGTGCTCTTCGTCACCCCGGCACCGAATTGAGCGGCACCGTTGACATCGAGCAAGGTCGCCGGGCTCGTCGTTCCGATGCCGACGCTGCCACCCGCTGTCGCGAGTCCAACATCTGCTGTGAAAGTCTTAGATGAGGTGAAGGTATTGGATTCCACAGAAGATATCCCGGACAAGCCGGCGCCGTTTCCAAAGAACGCCGAGGCAGTCACCGATGATCCGGAGCTAAAATACGCCGTCGGGCCGGTCAATGTAATAGCCGCATTGTCGGCCAGGTTCAAGGCGCCGGTTGCGGTGAAAGTGCTCTTCGTCACCCCGGCGCCGAATTGAGCGGCGCCGTTGACGTCGAGCAAGGTCGCCGGGCTCGTCGTTCCGATGCCGACGCTGCCGCCCGCTGTCGCGAGTCCAACAGCCGCTGTGAAGGTTTTAGATGAGATGAAGGTATTGGATTCCACAGAAGATATCCCGGATAATCCCGCGCCATTGCCGGAAAAGAAGGTCGCGTATACCCCGCCGCTTACATTGATGCCTGAGGAGGTCAAGATCGAGAATCCCGCCGTGTTGGTGAAGGACCCCGTGCTGGCGGTGAGGCCGTAGGGCAGGTCGAGGTTTCCTGCGGCCGTAAAAGTCGCAATCGCAACGCCTATGCCGAGTTTTTCGGAATTGACCGAACGGAAGGCGTAAGGGACGGCGGCCAGACGCTCGCGCGGGGCGAGGGTTTCAGCGCCTACGTAGGTCGTGCCCGCGTTGACGTCGACTTCGAGCCAAGTCTCCGGCGTGAGGAAAACTTGTTCGGAAAGCCCTCCCGCCGTGAGCGAGCCGATCTGCACCGAGTAAAGCCCGTTGGTCACGGTGATTGCGTTGGCACCATTATAGGTGGCGTCGGTTGCAAGGAGCGTTCCCCCCGTCGCTTGGCTGTAGAAGCGGAAGCGGAAGGAGTAGATTCCGGTGAGGGGATTTCCAGAGGGGTCGCCGAGCTTTCCCTGATAGTTGATGTAACCGGGGTAGGCTGCGGCGAGCGCTGGAGCAAGGAGAAAAGCCCAGACGAGCGAGGTCCAAAGCGGCGTCAATAGGTTTTTGCGGAGAGCGGTCCTATTTCTCACCATGAGGAGCAGTGTAGACCGTAAAGGTGATTCGCGCAATCCTTCACTTTAATCTGCTCGTAATAATAAATTCGCTATGTGAGGATAGAATGAGGGGCATGGTTCGCCTTGCGCGTGTGCTGGCGTCGTTCTTTCTGAGCGCCTCGCTTGTTGTCTGCGCCCGCGCCATCGACTCCGCCGGCAGCTTGTACCGGAATTCCCGTTCATCTGTTGACTCCGGCGGCACGCGCAAGACCTCGACAAATTTTCGAGGGGATGCTTCCGCCGGGACAGTGACGGCGCCATCGGGTACGGCGGCAAGTTTCCTTAATAGGGACGGTTTCATGGGGATAGCCTATCAGCCCGCGCGTATCACCGACCTCTGGGCCTCCTCGACAACTCAGACGACCGAAAGATACATCCAATGGACCGCGCCGGGAAACGACGGCTCTGAGAACACGACCGCCGGCGCCTTCATCATTAAATATAGTTCGGTTGCCGGCGAATCCCCGGCGCTTTCCGACGCGAAGTTTAACGCGGCGAATTCCGTCGCTTCGCCGCCGGCGCCGTCAATCCGCGGCACGCTTCAGGCGCTGACGGTCACCGGCCTCATGAGCGGTGTCACCTATTATTTTGCGATCAAGACCAGCGAGCGTGATGGCCTGCGCGCCGTGCTCTCGTCTGGCGCCACGGCCTGGCTGGACATTATTGTCGTTGAGCGCCTCGCTCAGACGCCGTATGGCATCGAGATGAGCACGGCCGGAGGCAACGTGACATTGCGCTGGTTGCCCGTCGTGCGCTTTGCCGACCTGGCACCTTTCGCCTCCGCGAACGCGCCAGCGAGTTCGGAACTGACCGCCTATCATGTCTGCCGCTCATCGACGATCATATCGGCTACCTGGACCGAGCTTGCCGTATTGTCAACGGGAACGTTTTCCTGGACAGGCGCGGCAGTGTCGACGGCGCCCTACTACGCTGTTCGCTCGGCCAATAACACCGTCGCTCTATCCGCGTCGGTGCGTTCGCTCATTCGTTCAGCGGATACTCTTGAGGGCTTTCTTGTAGCGCCTGATGAGCAGAGCTACTACCGCATACCTGCTTCTCAGATTGCCCCTCTTGTGGGCGTGGCGGGCGACCCTGCGAGCGCCTATGCGATTGTTATATCAAGCAGACCGCAGGACCTGGGAGACAGGGTATACAAGTCGCTTGATTTTGCGCCCTATCGCGGGGGTATAACGTCTGACCCGGACTTTCATCTTGAGGGCTTGGGCACGCTGTACTTGCACTATGCGGTTTCCGGCAGTTCGCTGGCGCCCTCTTTTTTCGGCGCCGCAGCCGTTCCCCAGAACGCCAGCGCCTACTGGTGGAACGGCGTGCGCTGGTTGCAGCTCTACGGAAAATTGCAGTCGTCTTTTCAGAATATTTTTCTGGAGACGAAGTATTTTGGACGCTATCAGATACGCTCGGTGGAGCGTGTCACGAAATTTTCTTTCAACCTGGCGGGAGTTTCCAATCGTTTTGCCACGCCCAACGGCGATGGGAAGAATGATTCCGTCGTTTTCACCTTTGATAACCCGAATGATGCGATTGTCCGCGGCCGTATCCTCGATATGCGCGGACGCGTTATTGTCGCGAACCTTACCCCGGGCCCTACGCAGAACAGCATGCAATGGGATGGGACTGCGGGCGGCAGAGGCGTGCCCGGAGGCATCTACATCTATCAACTCGAGGGCGAGGGCCAGAGCTTCAGCGGAACGCTAGTTGTCCTTAAATAGAGAATTTCGCGAAATTGTAACATTCTCATCGCACTTTCCTTATATAATCGCGGGGATGGTTCATAAAATCGCCGTTTTGGCGCTTGTTCTTTTAATAAGCGCCGGTATCGTGGAATCCAGCACACCGCAGAGCTTTTCCTTAATAGGTCTCGTCAACCGCTTTGTGACGCCTAATGGCGACGGTAAGAATGACATGGCCGTCTTCAAATACATCAATTCCAATGACTCCGCAGGGAGCATCCGCATCTATGAATTGCGCGGCCGCCAGGTGGCCACTGTCGCCATCGAACCCGGCACCTCTTTTGCGGCCTGGGATCCTCAAAGCTACGCCAACGGCGTCTATGTCTATGTTGTCGCCGTTGACCAGATGGTAAAATCGGGCTTGCTGGTCGTGGTGCGCTGACCATGAAAGCCTCCTTCCTTGGATTGATAATCACGGCGGTCTTGGCGCGGTCCGCGGGCGCCGCTTTTGAGGAAAATGGCGCCGGCGCTCGCGCGCCGGGATTGGGAGAAGCCTTCGTCGCGTTGGCTGATGACGCCTATGCCCTTCACTACAATCCCGCAGGCCTGCCCCAACTCGACAGTGTTCAATTCGCCGCGGCCTACTCGCGCCTGTACTTGGGATTGAGCGATGGCTCGGAGATCGGCGCTTCGCAATTCGTTTACGCCCAGCCGCTGTTGAGAGGCAAGAGAAGTTGGACTGCGGGATTGGGTTTTGATCGCCTTGCGCTGACTGGCGCTTACGCGGAACAGACGATCACAGCGGCCTCCGGCTTAAAGCTCATTGAGCTCGAATCGGGCGCTCAGTTCATGACAGGCATCGCGGCCAAATATCTGACACGCTCGTTTACGCCCCCTCCCGAGGCCGGCAATGCCTGTAGCGGCATCAACTGCGGCCAGGGATCTGACCCTTTGCTCAGCGGCGCTCGAAGCAAGAGCGTCATTGACGCGGATTTTGGATTGCTCTATCGCTTTCCGAGGCGTTGGCAGGTAGGCTTGGCTGTTTTGCACCTGAATGCTCCCAATGTGGCGTTTTCGGGCAGCGACAAGCTCGAGCGCGCGATGAATCTTGGACTGGCCTATAAGTCGCTGTGGCTAAGTCTGATCTCTGAAGTTCGCTTAAAGAAAACAGCCGCAGGATCAATCGGGCGTGACTTCATTGTTGCCGCCGAGCGCTATTTCCCGACTCTCGAATATGGCCAATTCGGTGTCCGCGGCGCTTTGGGCGTGGGCAACGACGATTGGCGTCAACTCACGATGGGCGCGTCGTACCGCATCAATAAAATACAAGCTGATTACGCCTTCCTGCTCCCCATCGGTTCAGTCAAGGCAAATTCGGGCGCTCACCGTGTTGCGCTGACTTTCCATTTTGGCGCGCCCAACGGCGACGAGGAGATCAGCCGCGCGCTGCTGGAACAGGCCAAGCATCTGAGTGAGCGCGGTCCCGACTACGGCTACGAGTATAGCAAGGAGCTTAAGCCGCAGAACTTGAATGATCCGGGACTCTCCGCGGTGCGCGCGCTGATCGAGCAGCGCAAGTATCTGCTCGCGCAGAAGGAACTCAGGAGCTTCGCGCGGAAGCAGGCGCTCAGTTCCTCCTTGCTCCGGCTCTCCAACCGCCTCAACCTGACCGCCTCCTTCTATCCGGATCTTCCCGAGCCGCGCGAGAAGCAGGAGACGCAGCTGGTCCGCGCGTTGCGCGGCTTCTTGTACGGCGAAGATCATTCGGCCCTGTTGCATGCGGCATACGCTTCCAGTTTGAAGCGCGAGGATGTCCATGCCTCTCGTTTTTTGGAAGAGATGGAAAAAGCAGTGGGGCTGAAGGCGGACCGGCTGCCGCAGGATCATCCTCGGGGCTTTATCGAGGAACTGCTCAATCGTGTCGAGTTCGCTCACACGCGCGGCGACCAGGACCGTGTTGCGGTCTTGCTCAAGGACATCATCGAGCTCGAACCGGAGTCGGTCACAGCCCTCGAGCGCCTTGGCACGCTGCATTATATGGCGGGGCGCTACCGCGAGGCAAATCAAATATGGGAGACGGCCCTTAAGCTTGAGACCAGCGAAAAGGAGGTCGAGTCAATCCGCACGCATATGAAGATGGCTGTCGAGCGTGCTGAGGGCAAAACTCTTCCCGGAGACGCGGTGGTTCCTGTTCCTGTTCCTGTAGCGCCTGCGGCGTCGACGCCTGTAGCCGCACCTCCGACGGATCAAAAAACTCCGCGCCGTGTTGGCGACCCTCGCGACGCGCAGGCGCTCTATCAGAAGGGTGTCGCGCATTACGCGCGCGGCGAGTACCTCCAGGCCAGCGGGATGTTTCTGCGCATCCTTCAGATCGATCCGGGAAACGAACAGGCGCGCAAGGCGCTGGAGCGCATCGACCGCCGCAAGGCGCGCTGATGCGGGAACCTCCGCGATCATGAGCATCCGGCTCAAGCTCATCTGCGTGCTGTCGTGCGCCATTGCGACGGCGACGGCGACGGCGACCGCTATTTTTTTCGTGATCGCAGACGCTTCCCTGCGTTCAGCCGAATCGGAAAAAATACTCATCCTGATGGAAAGCGTGCGGACGCTGGCCGGGGAATCACAACTGGCCGGAGATCCCCTTATGTTGCTTGACTATCTCTCATTTTTATCGCGGGATCATCTGGAAATCCAAAGAGCGCGCGTCAAGTTCGCCGGCCGCTGGCAGGACGCCGTGGGGACCAAGCCCGCAATTGCCCTCGACACGGTGCGCACGGAGTTTGTGACCGTGCCGCGGACGCCGGGGCGCAAAGGGTTCGTGGTTTCCCTTCAGTTTTCGACAAAAATTATCGAGAGTAAAATCGCCTTGGCGCGTACGGCAATGGCGAAGGATCTCTTCGGAAGTACCATGAAGGTTCTGCTTGTAGGAGTGCTGCTGAGTATTCCTCTCGGTTGGACTATGACTCGGCGGCTCATCGTCATCGAACACGCATTGGCCGATATCGGAGAAGGCCGGTTGGACGGCAAGCTCGACGTTCAGGGCGCGGATGAGGTCGCGCGCCTGGCTCAGGGAGTGAATGCGATGACGGCGCGTCTGCGTGAACTCGAGGATATGAAGCGGACCTTTGTCGCCTCGGTGACGCATGAACTGCGCTCCCCGCTTTTTGCCATCGACAGCTATGTGCGGCTTCTTCTCGAATCGTCTTCAGGCTTAAGCGGCGGCGATCGCCGGCAACTCGAGCGCATTCAACAGAACGCGGCGCGCCTGGCGAATTTTGTCACGAGCCTGTTGAACATGGCCAAGATCGAGCGCGGCAGCATGGATTTCCATCCGCAGTTGTGCGAGCTCTCGCGTCTGGTTGAGGATGTCGTTCTTTTTCAGCGCTCATGGGCCGAAGAGGAGGGCAAAACTCTTCTTATCGAGATCGAAGCAGGTCTGCCTCAATTGTATATCGATCCCGATCTGATCACGCAGGTGCTCACAAACCTCCTGTCGAACGCCGTCAAATTCACCCGTCGCGGCGGACGCGTGACGGTTGGTCTGAAACGGGGGACAGAGAGTGGAAGAGGCAGCGTCGAGTGCTTTGTGGCGGACACCGGCGTGGGCATGCCGGAGTCCGCCATTGCAGATCTGTTCAAGCCGTTCGGCCGCGTCAAAAACAGCTTATCGGCGATCGGGACCGGCCTTGGCCTGTCGCTCGTGAAATCAATGGTGGAAATGAACGGGGGCACGGTGGGCGTGGAGTCAATCTTGGAGCGCGGCAGCCGTTTTTATTTCAGGCTTCCCATCGAGCTTAATGGCGATACAAATCGGTAATCGCAATTTCCGCGCGCATCAGCTATCCTATATGCTCATGCGTGCCCCGGTGCTTTTTGCCATGCTCGCTCTACTCGCCATCCCCGCGTCGACCTCTGAGACCTCGGCAGATGAGGCCCTCGTCGCCGAGAGGTTGGCGCTTCGCGCTTTGGCCGCGCTCGACGGCATGCTCGGCGCCGGCCATGCGCAGGTGCTCGTCGAAGTCCGGGGCGAACGGCTGCAGATACGGACGGAGACGGAGATCATGACTCCCCTCGCTCAAGCTGGATCTGTGGATGTCAAAGAGGCGCTGCGCTTTCTCGATCTGCCGGGCTACTACAAGGAGCGAGTCGCCACTGAACCTGAAAAGTCTGCTTTGAGCGCTCCGCCCGCGCAGCAGTTCCAGAAGGATTTTGAGCACAGTCTGAGAGATGCGGGATTTGAAATCAAGAAAATCGAGGCCACGGTCCTTCTCGACTCCGCCTTGACCGAGGCGGCAATACGCGAGGCGGGGCAGCTATTGCCGCAATTGTTGTACATAGATCTCACGCGTGGCGATAAGATCAGCATCGTGCGCGCGCCGTTGCGTCCAGCGTGGAAAGCGGCATTCTCCACTCCGGGGGATTGGCGCAAGCTCACTTTCGCAGGGGGCGCTTTAGCGGGCGCTTTGCTCATCGTGCTTATTCTTGCCATGGCCTTTGTGCGCGGCGCGCGCGTCTTCGCCACAGAGTTGACCGCTCGTGGCTTCACGGGAAGACTCGGCAACGAAATTGGCGAGCAAAGCGCGCCGTTGCCGGAGCTTTTGCCGGGCTCGCCTGTCGGTCTCGCCTTGCTTGGCGCCGGTGAAGAGAGTGCTGCAGCGCCCGTCGCAGCATTGGGGCGGCGCTTCGACTTTCTGGAAACAGCCGATTCCGCGGGCACCGCGCGTATTCTCGCTGAAGAAACCCCTGCTGATCTGGCTCAAATTTTCGCCTCGCTAGCCAAACTGGCGCCGGAGAGCGCCTCGCGGCTGTTCTCCAAACTGCCGACCGAAGTTCAGGCTGACGCCTCGGCGGCCATATTGAAGCTGAAATCGCTCGATCCTGACCGGCTCTCCGAGATTGAGGAGCGCCTTAAGGTCCTGGTCGCCAATGGTTTGCGAGGGTCCTCGCGGTTGGCGACGATTTTGAGCCGATTCCCAGGCAACGATCGTGCGCTCCTCTTGGAGCGGCTCGCCGACCGTGATAAACCCGGCGTGGAGGACATACAGAGCCAGCTTTTTTCTTTCGAGGACTTCGAGGTATTGTCTCCCACCGATTTACGACGGATCATCGGGGCCGTGCCTTATGAAGTGTGGGGCACGGCGCTGCGCGGCGCTCCTGAAAATCTCTCCAACCGCGTTCTGTCGGAGTTGCCGGAAGGTCCTCGAAGCCTGGTCCGAGAGGAGGCCGAGACGCCTCAGGCGAAGGACAAGGTCGTCCTCGCCCGCTCGAAGATCCTCGACACTTTTCTCGACCTGGCTGCCAAGGGCCAGGTCAAGCTCGACTTGAGCGCCAGCGCGGAGGAAACCCTGTGACGCCGCCGAAGCGCAATTCGTTTGAAGAGGCCCGGCGCAAGCTCGGCGAGGCGGCGAGCGTTCTCGACGGCATGCACCGTTTGAACGGAGAGGAAGCAGCGCCTGTGGCGTCAGCGCTCTCCGCCTCTGAAAGCGTCAGGCGCGAGGCCTTGTCCGCGGCTCGTGATGATTTGCGCCGGATGGCCGCGGAACTGGAAACCGCTCGGGCGCGGAGCGCGACCTTGCTTTCCGAAGTCGACCGCTTACGCGAGGAATTGGCCGCGCGGCCGACCGCGCACGATCTTTTAGAGGCAAAAACGGCGGGCGAGTCTAACGCCGCTCGGCGCGCGGCGGAGATGACGGAGCAAGTTGTCGGCCTCAAGGAGCGGGTGGCGTTGCTGAGCGCTGAACACGTAAGACTTGAAGCGGTGCGGCGCAAAGCCGAAGAGTTCGGGGCAAATGCGGAGTCGTCGCGGCGCTCTCTTGAAGAGGCTCTGAGGCGGGATCTCCGTGCCGCTCACTCAGCGCTTGACCGGGCTGCCGCTGAATCAGGGATACGCGATGCCAAAGCGGTCACCGAGATTGCGGAGATGCGCAAGCGCCTCGATCATGCGCTGGGCCGCCTTCAGCGCGAAGACCGTGAGGACTCGACCCGCAAACAAAAAAGCGCTGAGGAATCGTCCCTCCGAGGCGATTTGGAGGCGAGTTCGACGATGGTTGCCGCAGTACGCCGTGAATTAGAAGAACAGAGGGCGGTTGCCTTGGGCTTACGCCGTGAATTAGAAGAACAGAGGGCGGTTGCCTTGGGCTTACGCCGTGAATTAGAAGAACAGAGGGCGGTTGCTTTGGGCTTACGCCGTGAATTAGAAGAACAGAGGGCGGTTGCTCGGGGCCGCGAGAGCGCCCTTGAGCTTCGCGCGCAAGATATCGAGAGACGGCTGTCCGAGGCGGTTTCTTCAGTCATCTCCTCGGAGGAGGGTGCTGAAGAGATCGACGAATTGTACCCCAGCATGGAGTACGCTCTCGAGCCGGGCTGGGCGCGGTTGATTCGCCTTGTGAAACCGCCCTTGCAGGCGGCTTACGCTCACCTGCGGCGTCTCTCATCCGGACCGTTGTCGGCGGGCCAGCGCGCCATGGTGCGCCTGACGGGCTCCAGCCTTAGTTCAGCGGCGGATTCCTTGGCGACGATAGAGCTTGCGCTTTCCGACGCGCCGGCGACGAATGAAACAGCGCCGTTGCTTCCGGTCCTCGAGGGGGCGTTGGCTGCATGGGAGGGCGTGTTTCGACGTCGCGCAATCATCCTGACGCGCGAGTTTGAGCGGATTGCTTCCGATGCGCCCCATGATCCCGAGCAGCTGCGCTTGGCGTTGCACCATGTGCTGCGCAATGCGGTAGAAGCGCTCCCCCGGGGAAGCACGTTGCGCGTACATGTCGGGAAGTCCGCGCAGGATGGCATAAAATTTGAGTTTCGTGACGACGGCCCCGGCTATTCTCCCGCCTGGCTCGAGCGCCAGTTCGAGCCTTTCGCCTTGCCTCGGACCGGCCACGCGGGTTTGGGCCTGGCGGCGGTGCAACGCGCGTTGCGCCGCTGGGGAGGCGATGCTTCAGTTGCGAATGCCGCAGAGGGGCACGGCGCCTGTTTGACTTTGACCTTCGCGCCGGCATCGGAGCACCCCGGATCGAAGTTGACATGAAGCTTTTCCCCCGCCTTTTTCTCATCCTGATGCTTTTTTCCACGCTCCCGCTTGCCGGTCTCGGCGCTTGGATGCTGTCCGGGCGCAGAGTGGTGCGGGAGAATGCCCGCGTCATGCACGGGCGACTGGCGGCTTTGACGGCAGAGCAGGCCGAGCGCACGCTTGAGCAGCTCAATCGAAGCTTGGGTGTCGTTGAGGAGTTGGAACGCTCTCCTGCCCCTCTCTCGGCAGGGACAAGAGGCGCTTCTAAGCGCGCCATGGGCACGGAGATGCCGCTTCCAAAATCTTCGGGTCAAGCGGCGGTCGCTCAGGCGCGCCTAGAGGAGAGGATCCTCGGCCGCGCCGCTGCCGCGGACACGGCCGTGGCGCTGATGGCGATTGTTGACGCCTCCGGACGCGAAGTCGTGCGCATGATCGATCCGGACGTATTTTCGACCGCAAACATGGATCGTTCCTCCGACACGACCATCGGCACGGCGCGCAAGACGGGCCTCGTTTCTCTGGGCGATCCTCTCTCCATGCATGGCCGGACTTTTGTTCCGGCGGCCCACCCGCTGGCCGACGGCCGCTGCCTGTATCTTCTCTATTCGCTGGAGGGTCTGGCCCGGCGCATGCAGAGAATCAGCACGAGCGCTGGGCGCCTTCTGTTTGTTGACGCCGCCGGGCGTCCCGTTTCCGGCGTCGGCAGTCCTCCTCCGACTCCGGATTGGCGCTGGCCCGTAGACGGGGAAGACTGGCTTGATGATGTTTCCGGCGATGGTGGCGCGTGGGTCGCCGCCGCAGCGCCGGTTCCTGCTTTGGGGTGGCGCGCGGTCAGCTTGCAACTGCGACGGGAAGCCTACGCTGAGGAATCCGCGGGCGCGGCGCGTGCCGCGGCGTTCTTTCTTTCCGTATGCGCCCTGGTCGCTGGAGGGGCCTATCTTCTCAGCAGCCGCCTAATGCGGCCCGTCGAGCTTCTGCTCTCCGCGTCCGAGCGCGTGGCGAGCAACGATTTCTCGCGGCCCGTCCCGCCTCTGGGCTGGGGAGAGTTTGAGCGCTTGCGCTCGACGTTCAATGCGATGATGGAGAAAGTTCGCCTCTATCAAGGCTCGCAGGTCGAGAAGATAATGGAGGAGAAGGCCAAGATTGATGCCTTGGTCATCAATATCCCCGAGGGTGTTTTATTGGTGGGGCACGGCGGACAGGTGCTGTACAGCAACAACCTCGCGATCGCTATCCTGGGTGTCGATACGATGGGCAAACACGGGGGCTCCTCGATACGGGTGAAATGGCCCAAGCTGATGCAGCTCCTCAACGACGTTCGCGCGGGAGATCAAAGCGGGAAGATTGTCCCGATTGAAATCGAGACGATCCTAGACGGTAAATCAAAGATATATTTCTGCCAGGCAGTGCTCGTTGCGCGCGGGACCAATGCCGTCGGCACCCTTGTTCTCATGCGCGACGTGACGCTGGAGCGCGACCTGGACCGCATGAAGGAGGAATTTTTTCATTCTCTTGTGCATGACTTGCGCGGGCCGCTCACCGTGATCAACGGCATCGTGGACTTCATGAAAAAAAAACCCGACATAAACGAAAAGGAGAAGCGTTACTCCGAATTAGGCGCGCGCGCTTCCGAGCATCTGGCCGGCCTGATCACGAATATCCTCGACATCGCGAAAATAGAATCCGGCACGATGCCGTTGAATATTGCAGGCGCGCAGGCGGAGACGATACTGGAGTCCGCGCTCAATCTCTATCAGATTCCCGCGGATGGAAAGAGAATTACGCTTGCGGCCGCGTCTGCGCCAGGCGTGGAACTCGCCTGCGACACGCCGCTCATTGAACGCGTGCTCATGAATCTGCTCGGCAATGCGCTCAAGTTTACGCCGGCGGGAGGGCATATCGAACTCTCGGCTCGTATCGCCGGGACGAACGTCGAGTTCGCGGTGCAGGACAGCGGGCCGGGGATACCCGCCGACAAGCTCGATGCCATCTTTGAGAAATTCAAGCAACTCGATCGCGACACGGCAGCACGCGCCGGCTACGGCCTGGGCTTGTCCATTTGCCGGAAGATCGTGGAACTGCACGGCGGACGAATCTGGGTGGAGTCGCTCCCCGGGCAAGGTAGCCGCTTCGTCTTTCTCCTGCCGCGCGTCGGCCCGAGCCGCGCGTCCCTCAGTTCTCGCGCCTAATGATGTTGATCTCGATGCGCCGGTTGGTCGTGCGGCCTTCTGCCGTGTCATTCTTGTCCAAGGGACGAAATTCGCCGTAGCCGATCGCCGAGAGGCGCTGTTGTGCGATACCGTTGATCTCAAGAAAACGCAGGACGGCGAAGGCCCGCGCCGCCGAAAGCTCCCAGTTGCTGTCGAACTTGGAGCCTTTGCCCAGGGATCGGTCATCGGTGTGTCCCTCAATCTGGATCGCATTGGGGAGAGCGTTGAGGGTTGAGATAACTTCCGAGAGAATGGGAAGAGAGCTATTCTTAAGGGATGCTTGACCGGAATCAAAAAGCACCGGCGCCAAGAATACGATGCGGATCTTGTTTTCGCCGATCTCCAGGCGCGCGATCTTCTGCGTTCCGTAGCGGGTAAAGAGCTGTTGAATGGACTGGGCGTCATTTGAAAAGCGCTGTTCGGCGGCTTTGACGCTCATCTGGACGCCGACGCTGCGCGTCGAGGTACCAACGTAGAGCAACAGGAAGAAGATCATCAGGTAGCTCATCAGGTCGCCGTAGGTGATGGCCCACAGAGCGCTGCGGTTGAGCTGGTTCTCCAACTCCTCTTCGCGCTCATCCCAGTTATTGCCGAGGCGTTTCACGCGCGACCTCCGCAACCGCCGTGGCGATCTTGATATCCGAGTAGGCCGCCAGGCGCAATTCTACCTGGAAGGTGGGCCGGTTGAGCGAGATCTGGAGCATGCCCTCGACGATCATCTCGAGTATCTGCGTCTCGGCCAACGCCTGGGAGCGCACCTGCCCCGCCAGCGGCACACAGATGAAATTGGCCATGCCGATGCCGACAAAGGCTGAGGAGAGAGCCAACGCCATGGCGGGCCCAAGGCGAGTGGGGTCGGACATGGCATTGAGTACCTGGAGCATGCCGACAAGGGTTCCCAGGAGGCCGAACATCGGCGCCAAGGTGGCCATAGTCCTCAACACGTTGCTGTCCTCCTGACGTTGGATGCGCTTGCGGCGGATGGAGATCTCGAGAATCTCCCGCGCGCTGTTTGCCTCCCCGCAGGCAGAAATGGTCTCAAGAGTATATTTGAGGAAGCCGCTCGCGAAATCGCCCCCCTCTCCGCGCAAAGCGAGGATGCCGCCTTCCGCGCGCGCCCGTCGAGAGAGGCGCGTCAACTCGGCCGCGGCTTCAGTGGGCGAGGGCAGGGCTCCAGGGAACAGCGCCCACGCGATGGTGCGCAGGGTGCTCAGGATTTGGGAGAGCGAGGTGTTTATAAGCATCGCCGAGGCGAGCCCGCCGAAAACGATGAGCAGACCGTGCAGATCGAAGATGTTGCGGCCGGTGCCGGGGCGCGTGAGGATCCAGGCGAGCACGCCGCTTGATGAGAATAGGCCGATCCAAAGGTTTATATTTATCATAGGCAGTTAGGGTTGGCGCAAAAATAACTATGTGTTTTTGTATGCCGATGCTTCACTCTAACTGCGTTGCTCGTCGGTCACATACCTATCGGTATGCTCCCTTCTCGCGCCTTGTTAGAGTATCGCCTCGACATCCAAAATTCACAA
>CAZGVK010000169.1:0-3591 GCA_964529095.1 uncultured Elusimicrobia bacterium | reverse complement strand
CGAGCGATACGGATTTTTATTCATTTGGAGCCGGCCCGGGCCTGGTCAGGATCACGCTGCAACTGCCCGCCGCCGGAGGCTTCTTTAAAGCTTATCAGCTCAAACTGTTCGACCGTTCGCACCGTCTCGTCGCGAGCGCTGCGCCACCCTACGATGGGATCAACACGATAGACGGGTCGTGCGCAAACTTCGATTGCAACACGACCGCATCCGCGGTCGTGCTTGCCTATAATAATCCGATTGGCGCCCAGCTTTATGCGCAGGTGGCAGGCGGAGATACTTTCAGCGGCTCGGCCAGCGGCGTCCAATCCACCACGCCTTATGGCGCCGTCTTCGAATATCCTCATTCCGGAGCGCTCAGCGGCGCTATCGTCAGCGCCAGTTTCGACAAAGATATTATCGCCTTCAGCGTGGACGTCACGACCTTCGTGAGCAGACAGGATTGGCGTTTTTCCTCAGCCCAACTGCGCGACCATGCCTTTAATTCGCTCAGTAATACTCAGCTGAACCAGCCGCCGAACGCAGGCGATTTCCTGACCTTCGTCTCCTCGGCTAATGCTTTGGGCCGTATCACGGGGTCGGTCAGGCTTAGCCCTGGTTTTGCCGCGCGCTTTCCCTCGGCCGGAACGGTTCATTTGGAAATTTTCGGCTACAACGTATACGGAAGCACCGCTTCACTGGGCATGTCAAATCCGCTGAACCTGACGGCCCAAACGGTGGAATTGACCGCTTATAACAATGTTTTCAATCCGGCGCGTGGCGAAAAGGCGACGGTTAAATATGCAACGTTGAGCTCCGGCCGTGTCGTTATTAAATTATTCACTGTCACCGGCGCTCCCGTCCTGACGTTGCTTGACGCCGACATGCCCGTTGGTCGAGGGAGCCTTGATTGGGACGGCCGCAATATCAGCGGTGTCCTTGTCGCTAGCGGAGTCTATGTTCTCCGCATCGATGCGCCGGGCGTCCATAAAACTCAGAAAATCGCCATTATTAAATGAAACAGCGCGAGCGCCTCACCCGCCTTATCCTTTCGGCGTCTTTGTTCGTCGCCGGGCATGCCCGTGGCGCCGGGTCGGCTACGACGGCCGTGCCCGTTCTCCAGATCCCGATGTCTGCGCGTTCTGTCGGAATGGGCGGCTCTTTCACAGCCGTTGCTAACGACGCCTCGGCTCTTTTTTATAATCCCGCAGGCCTTGCCCGTCTTAATGCCCAGGAGCTTGCTTTGAGTTTTGTGTCTGGCCAGGGTGAAACCTCAATCCAGAATTTAGCGTACGCCGGGCCGACGCCCTTCACGGGTCTGTTGGGAAGCGGCTACACGAGCGTCGGCGTCAATCTGCTTTATTCTCAAAACGGCGCTATTGAAATCAACCGCCTTAACGCAAACGGTTCGCTCGCTTCCTCTGAAAATAGCAGCGCCGGTTCGGACCTGGCGCTGTCTTGCGGCTACGCCGAGCGCGGCGGCTTGACTGTCCTTGAGCTCCGTGACGCCACTTATCAGATCGACCACTATCTCGGCGTTGCCGGCAAGTATGTCCGTTCGACGATCGTGACCAAGACCGGCAGCGCGTTCGCAGGCGATATTGGATATCTCGCGCACTCGCCGGAGGCAGGCGTGAGCTTCGGAGTGTCGGCACTCAATGTCGGCGGCAATATTAAGTACGAGACCGAGAGGGAGCCCTTGCCGACGATAGTCCGCAGCGGCTTCGCCTGGCAGAGCGCTGGGCCCTTAGTCCACGCTGTGGTTGCCTCGGTCGACGGCGACTACCTGATCACGGAGCGCGAGTGGCACGCGAATGTCGGAGTCGAATACTTTTGGGTCAAGACTTATGGCGTGCGCTTGGGCTATCAGATACACCGAGAGGATGCGGGCCTGACGGCAGGCTTCGGCCTACGCTGGAAGACGTCCTTTCTTCTTGATTACGCGTGGGGCCTGGGCAAGACCTTGAGCGATTCTCACCGCATCACCGTCTCCTACCGCTTCGGTGCCGTAACACCGTCGGCGCGCGGACGCCAGAGCCGCCCGTTCATGGAGTCAATACCCGAACGCGATCAACTGCGCAATAGCGAGAACCCGCAACCCCGGTTCATTGAGCCGTTGCCGCGAGCGCGCACGGTGCCGATCGAGAAACCAGCCGGAGTTCCGGGCTGGATCTATTAAGCGGCTTTTTCTTCGACGCGTTTGCGCAGGGATCCGTTGAGAACTTTCTTGCGCAGACGGATGCTCGTCGGTGTGACTTCAAGCAGTTCGTCGTCATCGATGAACTCCAGGGCTTGCTCCAGGCTGAGTATTTTAGGCGGCTCGAGCTGAACGGCGTCATCGGTCGCCTTGGAGCGCATGTTCGTCAGGGCTTTCGGCTTGCAGGGATTGACCATCATATCGGAGGCGCGCGAGTTCGTGCCGACGACCATGCCTTCATACACTTCAACGCCGGGTCCTAGGAAAAACATGGAGCGTTCCTGCAGACCGGAAAGCGCGTACCCGGTTGTCGTGCCGGTCGTCATCGAAACGAGCACGCCGTTGACGCGGGGAGGCGGCTCGTTGCCCTTCTTTCCATAACCATTGAAACTATGGTGCATCATTCCCGTGCCCTTGCTCATCGCCATCAGCTCGGTCTTAAATCCCATGAGGCCGCGGGAGGCGATCGCGTATTCAAGGCGCACTCGGGAGGTGCCCTCGGGGGCCATGTTCTGGAGTTGGCCCAGGCGTCGACCGAGCGCTTCGATGATGGCGCCTTGATACAGGGCGGGCGCGTCGATGACGAGATTCTCCATCGGTTCACTCATGACCCCATCAATTTCACGAAAGATGACCTGCGGGCGGGAGACGGCAAGCTCAAAGCCCTCGCGGCGCATCGTCTCGATGAGAATCGAAAGATGGAGCTCCCCGCGGCCGGAGACCTGGAAGTGGCCTTCGCCCGCAAGCTGCTCGATCTTGAGTCCGACGTTAATCTGCTGTTCTTTAAGGAGGCGTTCGCGCAGATGGCGCGAGGTGACGAGCTTGCCCTCGCGGCCCGAAAATGGGCTGTTATTGATCATGAACTCCATTGACAAAGTCGGCTCGTCGATCTCGAGCGGCGGCAACGCTAGCGGGTTGTCCACATCGGAAACGGTGTCGCCGACATTGATCGTCTCAAGCCCGGCGACCGCGACGATGTCGCCAGCCCGCGCGACTGCAACATCCTTGCGCTTGAGGCCCTGGTACATCTGAAGCATGGTGACCTTACCGGGGAGAACGACGCTATTCTCGGCCTTGATGAGGGCGACGGTTTCGCTTTTGGCGATCGTGCCGTTTTGAATACGGCCGATGCCGATCTTGCCGAGGTAGGCGCTGTAGTCGAGCATGGTCACGAGCATTTGAAGAGGTTTTGAGCTGTCCACCAGCGGTCCGGGCACCGACTTAATGATCGTATCGAGCAAGGGCTTCATGTCCGAGCCGCTGGTGACTTGCTCGTGACTGGCCCAATTGGCCTTGCCGGCGGCATAGACGACCGCAAACTCCATCTGCGGCTCGGTGGCGCCCAAATCGATGAACAGGTCGAAAATTTTATTGAGCGCCTCCTGCGGCCGGATGTGCGGGCGATCCATCTTATT
>CAZGVK010000168.1:0-4183 GCA_964529095.1 uncultured Elusimicrobia bacterium | reverse complement strand
TTTGGCGGTGCCTTTGGAATCGACGGCGACTTAGGCAGCGATACGGCGCGCGGCAGCGGGGCTTCCGCCTTTGCCGGCGCTTCGGGTACTACAGACTTTGGGCGGGAGACATTTTTTTCGCGGCAATGAAGCTCCAAGGCTTCGCGCGCCTCCGCTGGACAGTCGGCTCGGTCGCGGGCCCAAAGCAACAGGAGCTCTACGGGAGTATCCGCGGCGAGCGCGCGGTAGGCGTTCAGCGCGACCTCGTCTTGTTCCGCGCTCCGGGCGAGCCAGGAATCCCAGCCGCTCCAGTCCACGATGGACGGCTCGTCAAAGCGCAAAGTCACAAGGAGCGCGGCGCGCTCCTTCAACGCAGGGTCCGACCCGAGCTTTCGGATCAGACCGGCCATCGAGCTTGTCGGCCAGCCGCACGCGGCATCAAGCACGCGGCGCTTACGCTCCTCCGTGTCGGCCTTGGCAAAAGCATCCTCGAGGAGGGTCTCGGCAGATGCTTCATCGAGCTCAAGCGGAAAGATCGACGGTCCCCCGGCCAAGTGGTCTGCGGCCTGCCGCTCAAGGCGCTCGGCGCTTGCGCGCTGGCTCGCCTGAATAAGCTGCAGCGCTGGCTGAAGAGCGGGAGCCATCGCACCTAAAGTCTCGATCAATGCCTCTGGATTGACAATACGGCCTGCGCCCGGAAACGTCCCCCCTCCTTCCAGTGCGCCGCGCAGACCTTTGACGCCTGCCATGACGTTCATCCAGCCGGCCGGGGCATTCAGGGGAAGATCACCGAGCAGGCCCCGAAATTCATCAAGCGAGCCGCCATTCCTCTTCCTCTGCAGGCAGCGCGCCGCCTCAACGCGGCGGCGACTTTTCAGGTGATTGGCGAGGCTCTCAAACGCGGTCCCGGGGTGCCGCTGGAGAGCTTCAAGCAGTTCCGTCGAGGACAGGCGCGGGCCCGATTTTTCACCGAGCTCTTTAAGTGCGGGGAGGAGAAAGCCATTGTCCAAGCGGCCCGTGCCGAGATACGAGCACAAAGTCTCGATGAGTTCTTTTTCGTTCATGTCAGGCGCAACCAACCTAGTGTTGGCCCATAACCGAAATAAATCAAGAGGGTACGCGCGATAGCTGATGTCAAGCCTTTTCTCCCCTTGCTGTGAAATTTCAACACACGCCGGGCCAAAGCTTTCCGCCGCGCTCCACGTCTCGCCAGGGGATGGCCTCAATCCCGTGCCCGAGCTTTATGCGCTCCGGCCCTCCGTAAAGCACGATCCCACGCTTCAGGCCCAGATCCGCCATGCAGCTCTTAAGGCCGGCCAAGCGCCTTGGATCGAGGCCATGGCCGGTCTTTATCTCGACGGCCAGACGCTTTCTTCCGACTTCCAGGAGCAAGTCGGCCTCGGCGCCGGCCTGGGTGCGCCAATAGAATATATTGCCACCGCCGACAGTCGCCATCCGCACGGCCAATTCCTCGACCACGAGGCCCTCAAAAGAAGCGCCGATGCCGGGCCAGCCCGCCAGATCCGCCGGGCTGCGCAATCCCAGGAGCGAATGGAGTATCCCTGTGTCGCGGATGTAGAGCTTCGGGCTTTTAACAAGCCGCTTCCCCACGTTGGCATGGTAAGGCTTCAGACGTCGGATCACGAAGGCCCCTTCGAGGATGTCGAGATAATGTGCGATCGTGTGGTACGAAAGATCCATCGCGCGCGCCAGCTCTGAGAGACTGAGTATCTGGCCATGAAGGTGCGCCGCCATGGTCCAGAACCGGCGCAGGCGCGTTGGGGCCACCGTCACGCCAAGGCCCGGAAGATCGTGCGAGAGAAACGTTGTTATGTAGCTCTCCAGCCATTCCCGCTTAGCGGCCGCGGTCTTCAATTGATACAAGGGAGGAAATCCCCCCCAGAACCAACGCTGCGCCAGCCATGAAGGATGCGTCGAGAGTTCTTGGGAGGTAAAGGGCGTCAGCTCGAGGATTCCCACCCGACCGGCTAGGCTCTCGCCGGCCTGCCTGATCATGGCGGGGTGGGCTGAGCCTGTGAGCACGAAGCGTCCCGGCCGCCGGTCCTGGTCGACAACATGCCGCATCAGTGGAAAGAGCGGGGGATATCTTTGCGCCTCGTCAATGATCACCTGCTTGGGGTTGTCGGCGAAGAACCCTTCGGGGTCCGCGGTCAGGATATTCCAGTCCCGCGGCTTCTCCAAGTCCAGCCAGCGCCAATCCGGAAGCTCGCCACGCACGAGAGTGGTTTTTCCGCACTGACGCGGACCGACGACTGTCACGACCGGGAATATGCGCCGGAGGAATGCCAGCCGCGCCCGAGCTGACCGTCTGAGCATGCTTGAATTATAGAACATGACGTTCTATAATTCAAGGTATATTTAATCGGCCCACCTTCTCCACCAACGGGCGCATCCAGACTGCTGCATGCGTCAGATCATGGCGCAGGCAGCGCCTCGACATCCAAAAACACAGAGTGATTTTTGCGCCAACCCTTACGCTTCCTTAATTGCCCGGTTTTTCCGTTTCCAATCCGAAGGCCTCGTCGTCCGTGGGCGGGCGCAAGGGGCTTGTTTTTGGCAGGGGCAACAGCGGTAATTCCTTTGGCTTCTTGTCGATGTGATTTTTGAACACAACTTTCTTTACCCGCTTCTTGGCTTTCCGCGCTGTAGACCGAGGTCTTCCGGCGAGCATCTGTCGGGCCTCGATGTTTTTTCCGATGACGAGTCCATTGGTATCCACCTCGAAGAGGTACAAAGCGCCTTTGCCTCCGGACACGCCGGGAATCATTCGGTACTCAACGAGCAGGGTATTTGCCCCGGTCGAACTCGCGTTCCACTCCTCGGCTCCAGAGTTAGGACTTGCGGTGTAAGAATATTGCAGCCAGCGGCCGACGGTGCTGCGACCGCCATCGAGCGGGAAATCCTTGACTAATCCAATCGCGGCTGCATGCTCGGCCGGCGCCTTGTTTTCGGATTGCGGATCGCTGGAATGGCCGGGCGGGGAGACCAAGGCTGCAGGTGTTTCTGCGATTTTAGGTTTGACGATCGGAGGCGTTGTAATTTCGCTGGGGGGAAGACCAATGGGCGCCTTGCCATCGTCGAGCGTTGCCATATGCTTCAACTCGTCCTGCGGCTGACGCATGAAGATCACACCAACGACCATGAGCAATACAAGGAGCGCCCCAATGCCGAGCAGAAAAGACTTATTGTTGCGTGCCGGCTTGCTGATTCGCCCCGTCGGGGGCGTGGGCGCATTTCTTTCAAAACGTGCGGCGACTGTGTCTTTGACCGGCGCGGCAGCGCCGGCAAATTCTTCTATCAGTACAGGCAACGCCTGCCTGGGTGTGTTTGATAAGCCGCCACTATCTCCAGGGGCAAGGTCCGCCATCAATTGTGCGCAGCTTGGCGTATTAGGCGGGGGCAACGGCGGTGGCGTGGGCAGGACGAATAAATTTGCGCTGGGTTCGGATGCCGGCGCGGGAATTGAAATCGGGACGTCAATGGCTCTCGGAATGGGAGCGGGCGTCGGCATAACGACAGGCGGAGTCATTGGCGCTTCAAGCGGAGGCAAAACTGTAGTCTTGACGATCTCCTTGACCGGAACGTGCTTTTCCACGGCGCAGGGCAGGGATTTCGCGGCAGAGAGCACTGGAAATGATTTGATCGCTGGAACGACTTTGAATGATTTAGGCTTGCTAAATAAGAAGGTCTTTGCGACCACAGGTTCTGCGGCAGAAAGCGCCGGCGCGGAGATGGTGGGCAGGTCCGGCGTCAGGGCGGACTCCAAAGATGGGATCTCCGGCAGTAGGGGCAAGTGTGGTACTGCAGGTGGCGGTGGTTCGGAAAATGGGGAAGATTTAGGCTTGCTAAATAAGAAGGTCTTTGCGACCACAGGTTCTGCGGCAGAAGGCGCCGGCGCGGAGATGACGGGCAGGTCCGGCGTCAGGGCGGACTCCAAAGATGGGATCTCCGGCAGTGGGGGCAAGTGTGGAACTGCCGGTGGCGGTGGTTCGGAGAAGGGGGAAGATTGGATTGGAGCGTCTTTAATGGAATCTCGCGGGCGGAGCTCTAGAGATTTTGCGGCGAGACGCTCGACCAGGCCTGTTTGTCCTGCCTCGAGTTCTGCGATGCGGCGGCACATGGCTTCGAGCTGGATGGTCAACTCGGATATTTTCTCGCGAGCGTGACGCGCTTCGACGGAGTC
>CAZGVK010000167.1:0-6766 GCA_964529095.1 uncultured Elusimicrobia bacterium | reverse complement strand
CAAAGTTATTATTGCGTCAACCCTAACCGTGCGCATCGGCCTTGATGTCAGCGGCGCCATTGGCAAGCCCTCAGGGCTGCGGCGCTACGTCGAAAACCTCCTGCGGGGCTTCGCTGACGCCGGCGGAGACCACGAGTTCTTCGTCTACGCCGCATTCTGGGGCGATTTTCCTTCCCGTGGCATGAGCCTCAACGTGCCGAATAGCCCGCGCTTTCATCGCATACTCAAGCGCGCGCCGCAGCGGCTGCTGTTCAGCGCTGAGGCGCGGCTGGGCTTGCGCATTCAACAGCGCTGGCATGACCGCGCTCGAGTTGACGCAATATCAACTTCGTGAATTTTGACGTCGAGGCGCTGATCTAACAAGACGCAAAAAAATCGGCGCGGATTCCCGCGACGGCACATGCGGCGAATCATTATTTTATGAAGGCATTTTTTTTGCGGATTCTTTAATATGCAAATTTCCCCTTAGGTCCAGGCTCAGGATCGAACCCGTCGGGAAAGCGCACGCGTCAAGCGCCAATGTGACGAAAGCGTCTGCGACAACGGCAGGATGCTTGAGCGCCCGAGTTTCTTCTCCGGGCACAGCCACAGCCCGCATCATGGTTGCAGTGGGCCCCGGGTTCAAGGTATAAAAACGCATCTCAGTCTGCCGCATCTCGTCCGCCCAAACCTGGGTCAGGCCCTCGAGCCCGAACTTGCTCGCGGCATATGGTCCCCATCCGGCCGTCCCCTGTCGCCCCTGACCCGACGAAACGTTGATGACAACGCCGCGTTCGCGCATCGCGGCACGCAAGACCGTGCTCGTCATCAAAAATGGACCCGTCAAATTGACATCAAGCGTCGCACGCCAGTCGGCGGCGGATACATTAATAAGAGGGCTTTTGGGCCCAAGAACACCCGCGTTGTTGATCAGGATGTCGATTCGGTCGAATTCCTTGCTCACGGCGGCGACGAAATCAACGACCTGGCCTTCATCGCTCACGTCGCAGATCTTGGCGACGACTTTCACCCCAAAAGCGCGCAATTCAGAGGCGACGGCCGCTATCGTCGCCGAATGACGGCCGCAGATCGCCACCTGCGCGCCTTCTTTGGCGAACGCGAGAGCGACGGCCTTGCCTATGCCCTGACCGGCACCCGTGATGAGGACCGTCTTATCACGCAGACGCGACATGGGGCATTATAATAGATTTCCGAGCCCGGCTTGGACCCCAACCAATAGATTATTTAAGCCGAAAATGATGCTATGATGCGCTTCATGAAATTATTTCTATGCGCAGCGCTCCTGACAGCCCTCACGCTTCCGGCCAGGGCCCTAAAGGTCGGCCTCGTTTTTGACGTTGGCGGACGCGGCGACAAGTCTTTCAACGATGCGGCCTTCCGCGGCCTGGAGCGCGCTAAAAAAGATCTCGGCGTGGAGTACGAGTACGTCGAGCCCTCGGAGTCCGCTGACCGCGAGAACGCCCTGCGCCAGTTCGCCAGCGGCCCCTTCGACCTTGTCATCGGCGTCGGCTTCATCTTCACCGACGACATCAACCGCGTCTCTGCGGCCTTCCCTAAGAAGCCTTTTGCCTGCGTGGACTACGCCGTCAACCCGGCCAAGTCCGTCCCCGCCAATGTCGTAGCGCTCAAGTTCCGAGAACAGGAAGCATCCTTTCTTGGCGGCATCGTCGCCGCGCTGACTTCCAAGACCAAGATCATCGGCTTCGTCGGCGGCATGGATGTTCCCCTCATCCATAAGTTCGAGGCCGGATACAAGGCGGGTGCGGCCTGGGCCGACTCCACGGTGAAGGTTCTCTCCGCCTACGCCGGCGTCACTCCCGAGGCCTTCAAGGATCCCTCAAAGGGCAAGGAGATCGCCCTCTCGCAGATCAGCCGAGGCGCGGACGTGATCTACCATGCTTCAGGCTCCACCGGACTCGGCGTCTTCGAAGCCGCGCGCGACAAGAAAATATTTGCCATCGGCGTCGACAGCGACCAATACAAGGACGCCCCGGGTTTCGTCCTCACCTCGGTGACCAAGCAGGTAGACGAGGCCGTGTTCCGCGCAATCAAGGCCGCCAAAGACGGCAAGCCTCTCAAAGGCATCTTAGAGCTTGGCCTGAAGGAAAAGGGCGTGGATTACATCTACGACGCCAATAACCAGGCCCTGCTCCCCGCCGCCGTGCGTGCCAAGGCCGAGGAGGCGCGCAAGGCCATCATCACCGGCAAGATTAAGGTTCCATTCAAGTAGGATGGCCGACGCGGTTCGCCTGACGGGCATCGTCAAGCGCTACCCCCGCGTTGTCGCCAACGACGGCGCCGCATTGACGATCGCCTCCGGATCCATTCACGCCCTCCTGGGTGAAAACGGCGCCGGCAAGTCGACCTTAATGAATATCCTCTACGGGATGGCGCGCCCGGACGAGGGAACCATCGAAATCAACGGCAAGCCCGAGAATTTCGCCGGCCCACAGGACGCCATCCTCGCCGGCATCGGCATGGTGCACCAGCATTTCATGCTCGTGCCGCCGCTGTCTGTCGCTGAGAATGTGGCCCTGGGCGCCGAGCCTCTGGCCGCCGGCGCCTTGGGCGCATTCGGCATCTGGAATGCGGCCAAGGTTCGCGGCGACGTGGCCCGGCTTTCAAAAGAGTACGGCCTGAAGGTGGACCCCGATGCCAAGGTTGAGAACCTTTCCGTCGGAGAGCAGCAGCGCGTCGAGATCGTGAAAATTCTCTACCGTGGCGCTAAAATCCTGATCCTCGATGAGCCGACCGCCATCCTCACCCCGCGCGAAGTCGACGATTTGTTCGTCACCTTGCGCCGTTTGCGAGGCGCGGGTGCGACCATCATTTTCATCAGCCATAAGCTCAAGGAGGTGCTGGCGCTCTGCGACGAGGCCACGGTGATGCGCTGCGGCAAGACCGTGGGCGCACTCCGCATCGCCGAGACCGGCATCGATGAGTTGGCCGGACTTATGCTCGGAGAGCTCAACACCTCCGCGCGCGAGGCCTCCTCCTACCGCTATGCGGGCCCGTCTGCGCTCGTCCTCTCCGTGGAGAATGCCTCCGTCCTTGGGCCGCGCGGCGAATGGGCGCTCAAGGAAGTGTCTTTAAGCGTTCATGCGGGCGCGCTTCTCGCCGTCGCGGGCGTGGAAGGCAATGGACAGCGCGAGTTGGCCGAGATGATCTGCGGTTTGCGCCCGCTTAAATCGGGAACGCTCACCGTCAAAGGAACGATCGGCTATGTGCCGGAAGACCGCCAGCGCCACGGTCTTCTTCTATCGGCGCCGGCCTGGGAAAACACGCTGCTCGGCCGCCACCATGAGCGCGCCTTCGGCTGGGCGTGGGCCATCAATCGCGACGCCGCACGCGCGTTGACCGCCGCAATCATCAATGATTACGATGTCCGCCCTCCCGAGGCCGATCAACCCGCGGGCGCTTTCTCCGGCGGCAACCAGCAGAAGCTCGTCGTCGGCCGCGAAATCTCCAAGACGCCCGCCTTGCTTATCATGGCGCACCCCACGCGCGGCGTGGACCTCGGCGCCGCGCGCCTGATCCATGATAAAATTCTCCGGGCCAAAGCCGCAGGCGCTGCCGTGCTCCTCATCTCCGCCGATCTCGACGAGATCCTGGCCCTCTCAGACCGTATCGCCGTGCTGTGCGCGGGCCGCATCGTTGGACAGTGCTCGCGCGCCGAGGCTAAGATCGAGCAGATCGGCCTCTGGATGGGCGGCGTCGGGGGGGGGCAATGAAGCTCCTGGCACGCGAGGCCCGCTGGATCGGCGTCGCGATCCCGTTGCTTGCCCTCGCGCTCATTTTAGGAACGCTCGCGCTCAAGCAAAGTCCCATCGAGGTCTTTCGCCTGATCTTCAGCGAAGTTCTTTTCGACGGCTACGGTCTCGGCCAGATTTTATACAAAGCAACGACCCTTATCTTCACGGGCCTGGCGTGCTCGCTCGCCTTCCGCTGCGGCCTATTCAACATCGGGGCCGAAGGCCAACTCTATGCCGGCGCTTTCGCCATGACGATAGTCGGCCTCCAATTCCCCAGCCTGCCCGCCGTGGTCCTCATTGCCCTCCTGCTCACGGTCGCAGCCGCAGCAGGCGCTGCCTGGGCCCTCGTGCCTGCCCTGCTCAAAACAAAGCGCCACGCCCACGAGGTCATCACCACGATGATGATGAACTTCGTCGCGATGGCGCTCGCCAACTACCTGATCTCCGCGCACCTCCACGAGCCCGAGACCATCCACACGCCCGAACTTCCCGCCGCCGCCAGCCTGCCCAGCTTCGAGGCGCTGTTCGGCCTGTGCGCGGGCTCGCCCGTCAACGCTTCTATAATAATCGCCCTCGGCCTCGCCTCCGCGATCGCCTACTTCCTGTGGCGCACGCCGACGGGATATGAATGGCGCGCGGTCGGCGTCAACTGCGACGCCGCGCGCGCAAGCGGCATTAATGTGTCGAGGACCACGATCAAAATCCTTCTCGCCTCGGGCGCTATCGCGGGCCTGGCCGGCGCCAACTTCGTGCTCGGCTACAAACACTACTTCGAGCAGGGATTTGCCTCGGGCGCGGGATTTACCGGCATCGCGGTGGCCCTCGTGGCGAAGAACAACCCCATCGGCGTGATCTTCTCCGCATTATTTTTTGCCTTTCTGTCGCAGGCCGGCTTGACCCTCAACCGCATCATCCCCCGAGAAATGTTCGAAATTCTTCAAGCCCTCGCCATTCTAGTCGTTGTCATCGCGCAGAACCGTCTCGACGGCAAGACGCAACAATGACATTCCTCATGCAGGTTCTTCGAATTTCCGGCCCCTATGGATTGGCGGCGCTCGCCGGAACCTTCTCCGAACTCGGCGGCATGATCAATATCGCTCTCGAAGGAATTTTATTGTCTGGGGCTCTCGGTGCCACGCTCGCCGCGCACTGGACCGGCTCGCCGTGGCTCGGCGTCCTGGCCGGGATCTTCGCTGGAATGCTTTTGGCATGTCTTCACGCCTGGGCGAGCCTGTGTTGCCGCGTCGACCAGATCATATCGAGTCTTGCCTGCAACTTCCTCGCCGCCGGCCTGTGCCGATTCATCCTCAAGCTCGTCTTCAACTCGACATCCAACTCCGCGCGCATAGACGGCCTCTCCCCGTGGGGACCCTGCGATCCATTCATCGTCCTCTTCTTCGTCATCGCGGGGCTGTGCCACTGGGCCGTCTACCGCACGCGCTTCGGCCTGCGTTTGCGCGCGGTCGGAGAAAATCCCAAGGCGGCGGAAAGCCTCGGCGTCGCGGTCCGTGCCATACGCTTCAAAGGCGTTCTTATCTCGGGAGCGCTCGCGGGCCTGGGCGGGGCATGGCTGGCGCTTGAACAGCGCCAATTCACCGACGGCATGTCGGGAGGACGCGGCTACATTGCGCTGGCGGCGGTCATCCTGGGCCGCTGGACTCCTCTGGGCGCAGTCGGCGCCGCAATCTTCTTTGGCCTGGCCGAGTCGCTGCAGATTATTTTACAGGCCTACGGCGTCAAGATTCCCACGCAGTTCGTCCAGATGATTCCCTATCTGATGACCTTGGCCGCCGTGGCCGGAATCGCCGGGAAGTCTCGACCTCCAGCCGCAAACGGCATTCCCTACCCCTCGGAGAAGCGCGGGCTCTGATAGACGATGCGCAGTGATACCACTGCGACATCGGGCTTGAGAAGAACCAAGCTGCTTCCCTTTCGATAGGCCTTGGAATATTTCCCGCGGACGCTTCGTCTCAGATTTCCCCGACGATATTTTGAGCGCAATTCATCACTTCAACCTTCTTTATAAATTTTTCTCTTCCACAGGCGGGCATCGAACTCGAAGGGCTTGGCCGAAGAAATCACAAGGCGTTTGAAATCAGGGTGCAGCGGGTTAAGGAGGTAGTTGCATCCAGTTTCAATAGTGACGGAGGGGAGTTTGAGTATCGCCGAACGCACGTCTCTCCCCCACTGAGTTCCGATGTCCATAGTGGATCGTGGAGCGGGATTGGCCTTCCAGTTCGTCGGCATGTCTTGTGGTTTGAGTTCTTCAATCCGAATGTTGGCCGGGATATCGATTCGATAGTAGAGAAATCGCAGCGCTCTGCCCTCATCTCCCAGATGAACGAACTTTTCGATGGCGCCAAGCGCCAGGGTATCTGCGGTGTAGACCATCCGTGTATCAGGATGGTTCCATCTTCCACCTTCCTTCGCCGCTCCGTCTCCAGAAAACGACTCATCCTTGGAAAACTTAGCGAAATCGATGCGCCAAGCCGAAATCACGGAAGGACGCCGTATTCGATCTGCGTCAGCAGCCTTTGCACCGAGCGGGACCCGGGGTCTGTGTCTAATATCTGCAGCGGAATCATTCCCGCAAGTCCGGGCTGAGTCCGCTGGAGCCACCGCATAGCCCGATCCTTCGTTTCAAAAATGCGGGTTGCCAGGGAAAAAATATTTTTTGCCCGATAGAACCGATCGCTCGCGACCGGGTCAAGAGACTCTTCTTTCTTGCGATGCCTTGTCAAAGTGCGATTGCTCATGCCAAGCACCGACGCCATGGACTCGTCCTTCAGCCCGTGCGCCCTCTGAAAGAGGTCCACCTCTCTCCATGCGATGCCCTGACGGATCTTCTCGATGATTGTAGCCATATGACTGTATTGTATATGCCAGTTGTCGATTAGTCAAGGCCCCGAACATTCTCCATGCCTTTACTGAATTTTTACCTTGCTTTAACCGATTTTTTGCCTGCCCGAAATCACTTTCCGGCAGTCGTCTGCTACCCTTTTGACATGAGCGAG
>CAZGVK010000166.1:0-10275 GCA_964529095.1 uncultured Elusimicrobia bacterium | reverse complement strand
CCAAAGCGCCCTATGCGGCATTGATGGAATTGGAGTGGAATAGGGCACTCTTGCTTGAGTGTTTGCGGCGGTCGCAATAAACAAAAGCCGCCCCATTTCACTCAAGAAGCGTAGGCTCGCGATGAAATAAGCGGCACAATGACTTCTCTAAGCGCATCATGAAGAGCCCAAAACTGTATTTTATCGACACCGGGCTCATGTGCCATCTTCTAAGGATCAGGACCACCGCGGATCTCGCGGGGCATCCGCTGTATGGCGCGATCTTCGAGACCTTCGTGGTGTCTGAGATACTGAAGTCTTTCGTTCATCGGGGCGAACGCCCGCCGCTCTACTATTGGCGCGACAGAACCGGGCACGAAGTCGACGCGCTGCTGGACATGGGGACGCGGATGATCGCGATGGAGGTCAAGGCCGGACGGACCATCTCGTCGGATTGCTTCAAAGGCCTCAGATACTTTTCGGGGCTGAAAGGAGTTCGCTCGGACTCGGTGCTGGTTTACGGCGGTGACGAATCGAGCCTGCGCGAAGGCGTCTGCGTGCGAACATGGTGGCAGGCGTCGTAGGAAGTTCGCTTCCTAAGTATCCGCGCCTGAGCGAGGAGGAAGTGCGCGCTCGATGGCCGTGCGCAGAGCCTCGGGGTTAAAGGGCTTTGAGAAAAATCCGACGACCTGAGGCATCGCCGTGAAGAGGGACCTGATGTTGCTTTTTCCTGAAATGACGAGAATCGGAAGATTTGCCGCGCGCGGGTGCGCGCGCAACGCAGTCACAACCGCGAGCCCGTCAAGCACTGGCATCACCACGTCGAGCAAGAGAAGATCCGGCAGCAGGACAGCGGGATTATCAGGGCAGACGCCGAGTTTGATCAGCGCCTCCTCCCCGTTGCCCGCCTCGCTGATCGCATGTCCGGCATTCTCGAGGATAATGCGCATGAGCAGGACAAGCTCGGGCTCGTCATCGGCGATGAGAATTTTGGCCATCAGCGGTGCGTCCGTTGGAGTTCGCGCAGAGAGTCGGCGGCGAGTTCTTTCGCGCTGCGGGCGAACAGCATCCCGCTCAGCAATAAGAGAAGGGCGGACGCAACTATTGCAAGAGCGCCGGCAAAGTGCTCAGAGGCACCGAAAAACGAGCCTACGAACAGCGCCGCGATGCTCTGTCCCACGGACGATTTTAGCATGTTATTATTGCGCCAACCCTTGCCAGGCAAGCGCATGCTACGCAGAGAACGCGCGCGCGACGCGGCCAAGTTCGGTTTCAGCCTGCGCGAGCAGGGGTGCTATATCGGATTCGCCCTGCGCGCCAGACTCCAGACGCCGTGTCAGTTCGCGCAGGCCACGGGCGCCGATGGCGGCACAGGCGCCTTTCAAGCAATGCGCCTCGCGGGCGACGGCGCCGCGGTCGTCCGCGGCGAGAGCCGTGTGCGCGGCAGAAAGACGGGCTGCCGCGTCGTCTAAAAATTCCATACACAGGCGAGCGCGCTCGTTTTCAGCGCCCGCGATTTCAAGGAAGGACGCGAAGGCCACGGCGTCCAAGGCTGTATCCCAACGTTCCAGCGCGGCAAACAAAGTCTTCAAAGTCGCCGGCTTTGACACAAAATCATCCATGCCGGCTTCAAGACAGCGGTCGCGGTCCGTCTTAGACGTGTTCGCCGTCAGAGCGATGATCGGCACGCGGCAACGTCCCGCCTCGAACCTGCGCAATTCAGAGGCGGTCGCGTAGCCGTCGAGTTCGGGCATCTGGCAGTCCAGCAGGACCAGGCCGTAATCAGCATCGCGCAGGGCTGCAAGCGCGGCGGCACCGTTTTCTGAGGCGTCGGCGGAGCAGCCGAGGCGGGCGAGCTGGCGGACGAGGAGCCGGCGGTTGACTGCATTGTCCTCCACGATGAGAACGCGGAGGCGATCGCGCGGCGGGCTCAGCGCAAGGGGCGGCGTCGGCAGTTCGAGGCAGGCTGGAGGTGCTGCGCATTCGAGCGTGACTTTTAGCCGGAAGAGAGAGCCGCGACCGGGCTCGCTTTCAAAGCCGAATTCCCCGCCCATGAGCTCGGCGAGATTTTTGCTGATGACGAGGCCGAGTCCGGTGCCTCCGTAACGGCGCGTAGTCGAGCCGTCGGCCTGGGAGAAAGGCAGGAAAAGGCACTTGCCTTGCTCGGGTGTGATGCCGATGCCGGTATCCCGCACCGCGAACTCGAGCACGGCGGACTTGCCGATGCGAGATAAGACGCGAAGCGAGGCGGCAATCTCGCCTTTCTCCGTGAACTTCACGGCATTGGAGAGCATGTTCAACAAGATCTGACGCAGGCGCGCGAGATCGCCGAGCGCGCCCAGGCCGGCGGCCTCCTGCGCGTCCACGTTCAGGCGCAGATTTTTTTCGGCGGCGGATGCGGAAATCAGCGCGACCGCGTCGGCAAGCACATCAGCAGGGCGCAAAAACGCGCGCTCAAGAGTCATGCGCTCCGCTCCGATCTTGGAGAAATCAAGCACATCATCAATGAGATCAAGCAGGCTTTGCGCCGCGCGGGAGAGTGTCTCGACACTTTCCAATTGACCAGGATCGAGGGCTGTGCCGCGCAGCAGTTCAGCGGTGCCGACGACGGCATTCAGCGGCGTGCGCAATTCATGGCTTACGTTCGCCATGAATTGGCCTTTCATGCGTTCGGCCGCCATGAAAGGGGTGAGGTCGCGGAAGGTCAAGGTGCGTCCGACCGCGGCACCCTCAAGCAGATACGGGCAGGAAATGCGCTCATAGATTCGCTCATCCTTGAGCCGCAGAACATCGCGCTGTTCGGCGAGCGCAAAGTTCTCATCGCTTGAGGCGCTTCTCTCGATGAAGCCGGCGGGGTCTGCCAGCAGAGGCGCAATAAGTTCCAGAAGCCGTCGGTTGTCCGAGCCGCGCACGACTTCCGAAGTCAGGTTCCACATTTCAAGGAATCTGCGGTTAAAGGTGACGATCCTCATGCCCGTTGCCACGACGATGATGCCGTCGGCGCTCGCCTCAAGGGTTGCGTGCGCGATTGCCAAGGTCTCTTGGAGGCGGTCGCGCGAGACGACCGTCCGTGAAAGTGTGGCGCTCATATTGTTGAAGGCTAGGGCCAACTCATCCAACTCGTCGGAGGACTCGGAGGGCACTAAAACGGAGTAGTCGCCGTCGGCGACCTTACGCGTGGCATCGGCTACGGCGCGCAGTCGGTGGAGCGTCAGACGCAATAGGGCTAGCGTAACGATGAGGGCCAGCACGCAGAAAAGCAGGACGAGCAGCACGACCTGGGCCCCGGCCCGTCTGGCTGATTTGATGGTCACATCGAGAGGCAACGAGAGCAGGAGCGTGCCCGTGCGCGTCCGGTCCGTTCCGGAGAGTAAAAAATCGTCCTCGGCGCGCCAGATCGGCAGGCCCATGAAAAGACGGGGGCGCCCATCTTCGACGACTTCCTCCACGGAGGGCGCTTCCGCGGCAAGCGCGTGGAGCGCTGCTGGATCGCGGCATGCGCGACCATGTTCTAGGACGTTCGTGTGCGCCAGAATAATCCCCTCCGAGGACACGACCAGCGCGTAGGCCGCGCCCGAGAAAGCCTGGACCGCCTGCACCTGGGGAAGGAGCAGATCCTCGCGCCCGGTGGCGACGGCTGGTGCAATACGCAACGCCGCGTCCTCCGCCTGGGGAAGAACTCGGTGCGCGACCTCGCGTGTCATAATTGACTCCGTCGCGCGCCGCGAAACGAGCGCCACCACAACGCCGCCGATGAGCGCCGCTGGAAGTGCTATAGCGAGAGCCTTTTGCTGTAGCTTCAATGCAGAATCTTGTCCGCGGAATCGAATGTTGGGCCGAGGCCGATAGAGCGTGCCGCTGCGGCGTTGACCGTTACGGTCACCTGTCCGACGCGTGTCAATTCCGGCTCGTCTTGGCCCTGGAGCCGCGCGCGCAGGGATCTGGCCGCGGCGCGCCCCATGTCACGGAAAGAAACCGCGATCGTGGCGGTCGCTCCGCGTTCAGCCATTCCCTCAGTCGAGACGAGGAAGGGGATTTTTTCAGCCGCAGCGTATTCGCGAAGGATGGCGAAGTTCTCCGCGTTGACAAGCACTGGGTCAGGCATGAGCCATAGCGCGTCGGTCTTGCCCGTGAGTTCTCGCAGGCGCGCGGGAAGGCGCGATGGGGGAACCACGCGCTCCAAGAGAATCTTGACGCCGCCTTTGTCTCCGGCCTTGAGCAGAGCCTCGGTGTCGGCGCGAGATGATTCCGAGGACCAAAAAACACGCAGAACTTTGAGATGAGGCAGGAATGCGCGCAGGCGCGCGAGGAGCGTGGTCGGGTCAGGCAGAAGCGACACCGAGGTCACCGCATCACCGGCGCTGGAGACGACGGAGGGCGCTAAGCAGGTGACGACGACGGCATTCTGAGGCCAGTCACGGGCCGCCGCCTTGCTGCCAAAAACAACCAATCCGTGCGCTTTTTCAGGCAGCGGCGCGTCCATTGATATAACCGTTACGCTCGACCCCCACGCCTCTTGGAAGCTCTCAAAGGCCTGGCGGTAATGTCCCGAATCGGAGGACATGATCGCCGTCGGCCCGGCGGCGTCGGCGTGCCTGACGGCGAGCGCCGACAACAAAAGAAAGGCCCAGCGGTGGAACTTAATCAAAGGCCGAACCTCTTAGAGATGCCGAACTCGTAGCGCCGTGGTGAGGAGGTTCCATCGGATGACTCGACACGATACGGCTGTATAAGGTCTTTGCCGGCAATGGAAAATTCCCAATCGAGACGCGGCATCCATGACAGGCGCGCGTCAAGGCGAAAGGAACGTCCGATCGAACGGCGGGTGCCGCGCGTCGTCGAATTCGCGTCATAGGCGTCCTTGTAGCCGAGCAAAGCGGAGGCGGCCAAGCCCCGTACCAGCAACGCACGGCCTCCAAGGTTGACTTTGTGCAGAGGAGTTCCTTTGCGCAGGTTCGTACCGGCGGCATCGATGCCTTGGTCATCGCTGATTTTCTCAAAGGTATAGTTGGCGAAAATCACGCGGCCGGGGGCGAAGGCATACTCCTCGGACAGCTCCACACCGCGGGCCGCCGCCCGGTTTCGGCTATCATAGACGATGAGTCGCGGCGGGCCTAGGCTCTGCACATGTTGGAAAATACGGTCCTTGATCTCCATGTAGTAGAGAGTGATATTGGACTTGAGAGCGCCCTCTAAAGCCCGGTGGGTCCAGCCCGTTTCCCAGGATGATAATTGCTGCGGTGCGAGGTCGCTGTTGCCAAGGAAGCTCGTGGTTGCAGACAGCGAGAAATTGCCGTATTTATTGAACAGCGGGGGTATTGTCGGCGCGCGCGCATAGGAGATCCGGAAAGCATGGTTCTCGCGGGGGGAGTAAAGCACGGCGCTTTGTCCGGCGGGCTGTAGCCCGCCCACATCGGAACGTTCCAGAGACACGCCTGCGACCACCGTCAGGGCATCGGTGAGCTGAGCTGAATGGTGCGTGAACCCGCGCACGATCTCGTTTTTTGAGGCCGGGCGTCCGGCGAAGAGCTTGTCCGAGTATGTTCCCGAGAGCCTCCAGCTGGCGCCCATGACGGAGTGGATTGTCTCCGGGCCCCACTCAAGATGGTGGAGGATCTCCGCGTCATACTGATAGACGCGCACGTCGATCGGCGCGAGGAAGAAGCGGTCCAAGCTGATGTTGAATTCAGAATGCGAGACGCTCACCTCGACTGATTCGGCGGCGCTGAGGTCTCGCACGACGCGTAGCAGCTCAAATTCATCGCGGTTGTCCGCGCGTGTATTGACGGGGAATCCAGGAACGCCCAGGGTTTGCCATGAGGCGCCGCTCATAAACTCGATCTCCGTCGCTATGTCGGGGTTCAGGCGAGCGCGCATGTTGAGCTTGTGAGAGTGAAAAAAATCATTGCTTTCACCGACGCCGTTGGGGGGCGGATTTCCCGGCGCCTCCTCGTAGGAGTGGCTGAGGCGCAGCCCGGCGAGCGGAACTCCTCTTTCTGCGAACTCGGAACTTGCGAGCACGCGATTGCCGCCGCGGGCGGAAACGCCGCCTGCCGCGGCTGTTCCGGGCTTACGGGTGATGATATTAATAACCCCGAGAGCGGCGTTAGAGCCGTACAGGGCCGCATTGGGGCCGCGCACGATCTCGATGCGCGCGATGTCCTGGATTTGGACGGGCATGCCCGTCCAGTAGACGCCGCCGAGCAAAGGCGAGTAGACGGAACGGCCGTCAATGAGCACCTGCATCTCAGCGACAAAGTCGCGAGTGAAGCCGCGGGCCGAGACGATCGCGCGGTTGCCGTCGGCGGAGCGTCCGTCGATGACGTCAATGCCCGCGCGAAAACGGAGGATGTCCGCAAGATTATTGTGGCCGTACGCTTCGATCTCCGCGGCGGTCACGACGTCGACGGCCATGGGGGCGCGCCATGAGGACTCTGGACGGCGCGAAGCGGTGTAGACTTTTGCTTCCTCGCGAAAGAAGTCGAAGGCGTCATCTACAGCATGGGCCGGGGATGACGCGATTGCCGTCAGACTGATGAGGAAAACAGCGGGAATTTTTTTCATAGTTTTAGAGAGGTGATTATTGCAGATTCAGAAGCAAGGCCGTTTGGGGGATGGTCACTTGGGAATTTGTTGCCGCATCAGGCCAAGTCGATCCAAGTATCCCCAGCCGATGGCACCGGTCAAAAAGTCAAAGTTTCCCAATAAACGCAGGGCGGTCATGAGCTGCCGGTAGCCGAGGTTCTCGATGAAGGCGAAGGCGATGAGCGTTGCGAGATGACGGAGTTTCGGGTAGTGCTTGGGGGTCATATCTCCCAGGAGGATGCCGGACAAAGAGAGCGCCCAGCCGCAGACGATGACGGCAAATAGAAAGGCAAACGCGAAGTCGCCGTTAATGGCGCCGCGCCAAAGCATCAGCGCGAAGAAGACGTAGCCGAGGGTCTCAATGAAGACCCCCCAGCCTTCGAATAGGAAGAAGAACGGGAAGGCGATCATCCCGATCGCGCCGTAGCGTGGATTGAGGAGCATTCGCGTGTTGGCCGAGAGCGCCTCGAGCAAGCCGCGTTGCCAGCGGCGTCGCTGACGGCAGAGCATGCGAAAAGTGGCGGGAACCTCGGTCCAGCACACGGGGTTGGGGACGAATTTGACGTGGTAGCCGCTGTCGCCGTTCTCGTGCATGTGCGCGTGCAGGCGCGTGACGAGATCTATGTCTTCTCCGACCGTGTCGACACGGTAGCCGCCGATTTTGAGCACGAGTTCGCGTTCGAATATGCCGAAGGCCCCGGAGATGATCAGCAAACCGTTGAAGCTCGAGAAGCCGGTCCGGCCGCACAGGAATGCGCGGAAGTACTCGACAATTTGGAATATGACGAGAGGGTTGCGGCTCATCTCCACGTCAATAACGCGCCACTTCTCGATGCGGCAGCCGTTGGCAACACGGATGATGCCGCCGACGGCGATCACGCGCCTGTCGGTCTCGATGATCGCTTGGATCACGCGCTGGAGAGCGTCCGTTTCCATGATCACGTCGGCGTCGATCGAGCAGAAGTAGGGGTATTTCGCTAAGTTCAGGCCTATGTTGAGGGCGTCGGCCTTGCCTCCGTTCTCCTTATCGACGACGATCAAGTTGTGGTGGCGTGCGGAGCGGTAGACCATGCGCACCGAGGCGATGGGAAGGGCCATGTGGCCGTAATCGGGAGCGGGTTCAAGGTGGAAAGCGGTCTTGAGCTCGGCTAAGGTCCCGTCGGAAGATCCGTCGTTGACGACGATGACCTCGTAGCGCATGTAGTCGAGGTGCAGAAGGTTGTTGACAGTCAGGGTGATGCCCACCTCCTCGTTGTGGGCGGGAACGATCACCGAGATCGCCGGAGTCAGCGGACTGTGCGAGATCTGTTCGTAGCCGCCGTAGCTCGAGCGCAACAGGTGGCGGTGCACCTCGCGGAAGGCAAGCAAAGACAGCAATAGGTAGCCGGCATTGAGGCAGAGGTAGTAGAAGACGAGCAGGACCTCGACGGCGGCATTGATGTGCGCGACCCATGGGCTCAAGTCTCCCACCCCTGCGTCAGTTCCTTGAGCAGATCGGGCACGGACGCGGCGGGGAAATCGCGGGAGCGGAGGTTGAGGAGCTCGCGCACCGCGTCGCGTCCGGGAGGGCCGAACTCGAGCATCAGGGAGGCGGTGCGGGGCAGAAGGCCGGGGGGCATGAGCGCTGACGTTGCGACGATATGCGGCAGGACTGAGGGGTCGTTGATCGCGGCGAGCGAGCGCAGGGCGACAAGCTTCATGTCCAGAGTCTCTCGGCTCAGAAGTTTAAGAATACCGGGCACGGCCGCGCGTGCGCGCAGGAAGCCGAGGCGTTCCATGGCGTGGCCACGGCGGTGCTGATGGCGCGAACCCAAGGCGCGGAGATTGGCTGCGACAAAACCGAGTTCGATGGCCACGCGGCGCAAAGTTTCAAAGGACTGGCCCTGGAGATGGCGCATCGAGTTGACCATGACCTCCTGCACGATGTCCTCGTCGCCCCATCGCCGCGGACGCAAGGCCTCAAGGATCGTCTCGTAGGGCGCTTCCATCAGCACGAGCTTGATGGCGGGCTGGTAGAGCTCAGTTCGCCGGGCGCGGTAGAGGCTGCGGCTGCGGATATAGGCGCGCAGAACCAGCAGGTAGGCGCTTAAAGCCAGCACGAATCCAAGCAGGATGATCGTCGCCAGGATCACGAAGAGCATGCTCGCGCGGCCGGCGACGATGACGGCGACCGCTTGGCGGGCATGCTCGAACACGGATGTCAGGCGCCGAGGTGCGGCGCAATCACCGCAACGAGCCGGTTTGGGTCGAAGGGTTTCATGAGGTAGGTGGTTACGCCCGCGACGCGGGCGCGTTCTTGGTCCTCGGGAAAAGATTTGGAGGTGAGCATCACGATGGGCACAGAGATGCCTGCGCGACGCAGGTCGATGACGGCCTCGATGCCGTCCTTGCCGGGCATGATGTAGTCCATCAAGATGAGGTCAGGGCGGAAGGCAAGCGCAAGAGGCACGGCGTCGGTGCCGTCGCTCGCGAGGCGAGCGTCAATGCCATGCTTTTGAAAGAAGAACTTCAGTAAAGTTTGGAGATCGCTGTTGTCTTCGAAGACGAGCACTTTTTTCCGGATCGCGTTCATGGCCCGGTAAGCGTACGACATTTAGAAGCACCGAGGCTGATTAGGGAGACTCTGACTATTGCGGCGTATTCGGCGCGACGACGATACCGCCCAGCAGCTTGGGTTTTTTAGGAAATGGCATGTTGTCGTCAATGGGTGCGTAACTGGCGAGAAATTGCTGAACCATCCGGTTGGAGTTATCTGAGGCATTTTGGATCTTAATGTAGGTGTACCCGGGATCTGTCATGTTCAGGGTCACCGCAGGCGCCATCATGACGTCGTCGGGGACGGACGGCGGAAAGTCGGCGTCATTCCCAAAAAGATTGGGATCAACAGCAAGCTCCCGGCCGAATGCGTACGCAGAACTGTTGTCGTCGGCTGCTGCTTGCCCGATTGGGGGTTCGGCATTTGAGATCGCAGGCGTTTTATTCGTGGCGGCCGGGGGCGAGCCGCTGTTGATGCTGTTGGCGAGTTGGCGAGCGTCCAGGTATTTCTCCTTCAGGTACTTTTCGGCTTGTTCAGGAGTCAGCGGCTCGCCGCTTGTCTTGCTGCAGGAATTATCAAAGCAGTACACGACGCGGCCGTTGGGGTAGCGCAACATCTTGCCATCGGGGTATTCCGGCGGCATAGTCAGGATCTGCGGGGGGCCCTGGACGGTGTCGTCCCCTGCGGACGGCGGCTCGCTGATTATTTGGCAGGGGATATGCTGGCAATCTTTCGAGGCCCACTTCTGACCAGCGGGCAAGCTATAGGCGGCAATTACTTGGACGGGATTAGGCTCGGGGAGAGGTTGGGACATGGCGGGGGAGGTCGTCATCAGGAGGACTGCAACGAAGGGGATCATTGTATTCATGGCCGTTATTTTTTCGCGACCCCACAGCATAGCCCCGGAGCGTTCAATGCGCCATAGGACAAAGGACCTATACATCCATGGGCCTGAAGACCCATCCGCACATACGCACGACCTGAGCCAATCTGTCAGGGTACGGCCTCGATTGCGACGCGAGTTCTGAAGCAGCCCCCGCGGAATTTCTTGACCATGCCATGCTGATAGTCTGGACGCAGACCTGAGGGTTGGCGCAATATGATTAAATTTCCCGTTAGTGCTCCGAGGAGACTATGAGCGCGCCCCGCCCTCACGAAGTTCTGGCCACTTTACG
>CAZGVK010000165.1:0-14338 GCA_964529095.1 uncultured Elusimicrobia bacterium | reverse complement strand
GATTTATAACGCCGATGCATCCCGCCTGGCTGCGTTGCTCATCGCTCACATACCTAGCGGTATGCTCGCTCTTCGCGCCTTGCCAGACGGGCGCCTCGCCGCCATAAATTCACTCATTTATTTCGTTACGCTTCCTTAGGGCTTTCCCGCTCCAACATTAACGGGAACAGCTATTATTTCCCCATGTTTCTCTTCGTGGCACTCGCCGTCGCTCTCATCTGGCTATTCTTGAGGCTGAAGCATATCGTCGCTGTCGGTTGTGCGTATAAGGCAAAGATACTCGCATCGGCGCTTTTTGTATCCGGGCTCGACGTGGACCCGGAATGCGCGCCGGAGATCGCCGCTGAGTCATACCGGCTCATGCGCCTGTTTGGCGCGCGTGTCAATCGCGAGCGCCAAACAGTGACCGTTTCTTTTCTGGGCCTGCAGCCAAAAATGGCGGCCTATCGCCCGGGCCTCGGCGCAACCCTGACGACGGGGCCATTGCCGCCCGCTGAGATCACCCAGGCGCGCGCCCCCGACTTTCCCTATGCAGAGCGTCCGGCGCTGGCCCAAGTCCTTGAGGCCGCGCTGACCGAGCCGAATCCGCGTTGCCTGCGCCGGACCCGCGCCTTGGTCGTGGTCCAAGATGGAGTTATTGTTGGTGAGCGCTACGCGCCCGGCATCACTCAGACCACTCCGCTCAACGGCTGGTCCATGAGCAAGAGCGTCATGGGCGCTTTGATCGGAACGCTTATCGGCAGAGGAAAGCTCAAGCTTGAAGACCGGCGCCTGCTTCCACAGTGGAGCGGGCCGCAAGACCCTCGAAGCACAATCACTCTTGAGGACCTCCTGCGAATGCGCAGCGGCCTGCGCTTCTCCGAAGTTTACGCCAATCCGTTTTCCGATGTCACGCGCATGTTATTCGACCGCTCCGACGCCGCGGGCTTTGCCGCCTCGCGCCCGCTTGAGGCTCCGCCGGGCACGTTCTGGAAGTACTCGAGCGGCACGACAAATATTTTGTCTTTGATCGCGCGCCGCGCGGTAGGCGAGACCGACTATCTCCTGTGGCCAAGACGGGCTCTATTCGAGCCGCTCGGCATGACAAGCGCCATCTTTGAGCCCGACGCCGCAGGAAACTTTATCGGGTCCTCGTTTTTGTTCGCGACCGCTCGCGACTGGGCGCGCTTCGGTCTGCTGTACGCGCAGGCAGGCCGCCCCCTTTTGCCCGAGGGCTGGACCGGCTTCTGTGCGCGTCCGACGCCGCAGGCGCCTGAGGGAAAGTACGGCGCGCACTGGTGGCTCAAGCTCTCACCGGAGCTTGGTGGCGCAACGCTTGCGGCCGCGAAAATTCCAGCCGACGCCATCCATGCTCTCGGCCATGAGGGGCAGTGCTTGACGATCATCCCCTCAAAGAAGCTTGTCGTCGTCCGTCTGGGTCTCTCCATCGAAATCAGGGCTTGGGATCATGCGGCCTTTCTCGCGGATCTGCTCGCAGCGCTCGCCTAGTCAATAAGAAGCAGGCATCAGGCGAGGCTCCTCTTTAAGAGCGGCGGGGCGAGGAAGGTCGTGACGATCACCATCCCGACTATGGCCGCGTACAGCGGCGCGTCGATCGCGCCGGAAGACAGACCGATCTGCGCAAAAATGAGCCCCACCTCGCCGCGAGGGATCATGCCCGCGCCGATGGCGAAGCGACGCAGTCCCGGGCCGCGGGCCGCCCAGCCGCACGCGACCTTGCCTAAAACCGCAGCCGCGATGAGCAGCAGCGCCAGGAGAAGCATGGGGTGGTTGGCGGTTATAAAGGGATCATAGGCGCCGAGCTTGACCTTGGCTCCCACCATGACGAAGAAAATCGGAACGAAGAGGGCTGCAACGGGCTTGAGCGCTCCGTCGATATCCGCACGTCGGTCGGTCCTCGCCAGGAGGACGCCGGCGGTGAAGGCGCCCACGATCAAGGCGGTTCCGAAGGCGTGAGCCAGCAGCGCCATAGCGAATGCGAAGCTCACGGCCGAGACGATCAATATCCCGCCGCTCCGCATGCGTTGGACGAGGCGGACCAAGGCTTCGGAGACCCGCGGCCCGACCCAAAACGCCGTGCCGAGAAAGACCGCGGACATGAAAGTGGTGCGCGCGACAGCCATCCAGGACACGGAGCCTGAGGCGGCCACGCCTTGGACGGCTGAAAGGATGATGATGCCCAGGATGTCGTCGATCACGGCCGCGCCCAGAATGATCTGGGCCTCCGGCAGATCGAGCTTGCCCATGTCCGTCAGCACCCTGGCCGTGATGCCTACGCTGGTGGCGGTGAGAGCCGCGCCGACGAACACGGCCTCCATGGTTCCGTGTCCCATGATTTTCATGAGGGCATAGCCAAGCGCGAACGGCAGGATCAAGCCCACGCTCGCGACGACAGTCGACGTGGGACCCGCCTTGAGCAGGCGAGAGAGGTCGCTGTTGATGCCCGTCTCGAACAGCAGCAGCACCACGCCGAACTCGGCCATGAGCGCCAGCGCCGGGTCGCCGGGATCGAAGAATTTGAAGAGTCCGAATCCCAGCGCCACTCCGCCAAGCAGTTCGCCCAGGACGGGCGGCTGGCCCCAACGCTCGGCCAATTCACCGAATATTTTGGCGCTTACAAAAATCGCCAAAAGGTTGGCCAGGAAGCCGACGATCTGTTGCTCGTGCATGGCGCGCTAGATGTCCACTCTGAATATTTTTCTACTCGAGCATTCCACTCATTTGCCCGAATACCAAGCTTCTAATGATGCCCGTCGTGATCTCGAGGCGATGCTCTGAAGACAACGGCTTGTCATTGGTTAATATGGCAAAACCTTTGCTTCGACGTCAAGGTCAACGGGAATTTTGTTATCATATCCTGTCGCAACCCCATTTTCCGGAGGATACGATGGCCTTTTTCATCGGACGCGACCGTGAAGCCCGCAGGGCCTACGGCTTTGACGAGATCGCTTTGGTCCCGGGAGACATGACCGTCAACCCCGATGAGGTCGATACGACCCTCCAACTCGGACCGGTCAAGCTCGACATTCCCTTCCTCGCCTCGGCGATGGACGGCGTCGTGGATGCGGAATTCGCGATCGCAATGGGCAAGCTCGGCGGCCTCGGGGTCTTAAATCTCGACGGCATCAGCACTCGCTACGACAAGCCCCGCGAGGTGGTCTCGCAGATCGCCGGCGCCTCTCCTGAAGAAGCCACTCGCCTCATGCAGGAGATGTACCGCCCTCCCATAAAAGAAGGGCTTATTGCCGAACGCATCAAGCAGATCAAGAATGCGGGCGCACCCTGCGCCATCTCAACCATCCCGCAAAACGCGGAAAAATTCGGCCGCATTGCGATGGAAGCCGGTGCTGATATCTTCATCGTGCAGTCCACCGTCACCACCGTCCGCCACAAGGCCACCAAGTACACGCCCTTTGACATCGCCAAGTTCTGCGCGGCAATGAAGATGCCCGTGATCGTCGGCAACTGCGTGACTTACTCGGTCGCAACCGAGCTGATGAATTCCGGCGTCTCCGGCCTGCTCATCGGCGTCGGCCCGGGAGCGGCCTGCACGACGCGCGGCGTCTTAGGCCTTGGCGTGCCTCAGGTGACCGGCACCGTCGATTGCGCGGCCGCCCGCGACTTTCACTTCAAGCGCACCGGGAAATACGTGCCGATCATCACCGACGGCGGCATGTCCACCGGCGGCGACATTTGCAAGGCGATCGCCTGCGGCGCCGACGGCGTCATGGTGGGCTCGGCTTTTGCGCGCGCCAAGGAAGCCCCGGGACAAGGTTATCACTGGGGCATGGCGACTCCGCACCACAACCTGCCTCGCGGTACGCGCATCCAGGTCGGCATCACGGGCACCCTTGAGGAAATTCTCTACGGCCCCTCCCGCCTCGATGACGGCTCGCAAAACTTGGTCGGCGCTCTGCGCACCTGCATGGGCTCTGTCGGAGCTTCCACGATGCGGGAAATGCAAACCACGGAAATTATCATCGCACCCTCCATTAAAACAGAGGGAAAAATGTTCCAGAAGGCTCAACGCATCGGAATGGGAAAATAAAATGAGCCGCGCCTCCCTTGAAACCGAGAAAATACTCATTCTTGATTTCGGGAGCCAGTACACCCAGTTGATCGCGCGGAGGTTGCGCGAGCTCGCGGTGTACAGCGAGATATTGCCCTACTGGGCGACGCGCGCGGAAATCATGGCGGCACGACCCGCGGGGATCATTCTCTCCGGCGGCCCAAACTCTGTGCATCAAAAAGGTTCTCCGAAGCCTGACCCGTTCGTCTTTGAGGCGGGCGTGCCCGTGCTCGGCATCTGCTACGGCATGCAGCTTCTCGTGGCGCTGCACGGAGGCAAGGTCGTCTCCGCAAAGAAGCGTGAATACGGCCGCGTGGACCTTGATATCGTGGCCGAAAGCCCTCTCTTCGCGGACCTGCCCCGGCAGCTGCAGGTATGGATGAGCCACGGAGACAGCGCCGAACGCCTCGACAACGGCTTTCGCGTGGACGCGCGCACGGCGTCGGCCCCGTTCGCCGCGATTTCCGATGAAACCAAGCAGTTGTACGGCATCCAGTTTCATCCCGAAGTGGCGCACACCCCTCTCGGCGCGCGCATATTGGAAAATTTCTCTCGGCGCATCTGCAAGTTCGACAAGCGTTGGAGTATGTCCGCCTTGCTCGAAACCTCGGTGGCCTCAATCCGCTCCCAGGTGGGCGAGCACAGCAATGTCGTTTGCGCTCTTTCCGGCGGCGTCGATTCTTCGGTCGCCGCCGCTCTTCTCGAAAAAGCGATCGGCTCACGCCTCTATTGCATTTACGTCGACACGGGCCTTGCGCGGCATGGCGACCGCGAGCGCGCAAAAACGCTGGCCCAGACGCTGAAGGTGACGGCTCAGATTGTCGATGCGTCAAAACTTTTTCTTGGTCGCCTCAAGGGCGTCGCTGATCCGGAGAAAAAGCGCAAGATCATCGGCAAGACCTTCATCGAGGTCTTCGACAAAGAGGCCAAACGAATCAAGGGAGTCGCGTTTCTGGCCCAAGGAACGCTCTATCCGGATGTCATCGAGTCCATCCCGATCTCCGGCCCATCCGCAATGATAAAAAGCCATCACAATGTCGGCGGACTGCCGAAAAAAATGAATTTACGCCTCGTCGAACCGTTGCGCATGCTTTTCAAAGACGAAGTCCGCCTCCTAGGAAAGGAACTGGGCCTTTCCGCTGACCTGCTCGGCGCCCATCCGTTTCCCGGCCCCGGCCTGGCCATCCGCGTGCTCGGCGCGGTCACACCCGCGCTGTTGAAAACCTTGCGCGACGCCGACCGCATCATGCGCGAGGAGTTCAAGGCCGCCGCCTGGTACGACAAGGTCTGGCAGGCTTTTGTGGTGATTCTCCCCTCGGTGCGTTCCGTCGGCGTGATGGGCGACAGCCGCACTTACGAGAATACGGTCATCATCCGCTCGGTGGACAGCCGCGACGGCATGACCGCCGACTGGTCTCGCCTGCCCTACGATCTGCTCCAAAAAATTTCCGGGCGCATCGTCTCTGAAGTTAAGGGCGTCAACCGTGTCGCCTATGACATTTCGTCAAAACCGCCGGCGACGATCGAATGGGAATGATGACGCAGGCGCCTTCCTCCCTTGGCATCGCGTCCTTGCCGTTGTTGCGGCGCGGCAAGGTCCGCGACGTGTATGATCTCGGCGCGAAGCTGCTCATCGTCGCGTCCGATCGCCTCTCGGCCTTTGACGTGCCCCTGCCAACGCCGATACCGGGGAAAGGTAAAATCCTCACCGCGGCGGCGCTTTTCTGGTTCGCCCGCACTGAAAATATCGTGCCCAATCATCTCATCTCCGCCGACTTCGACGTTATTCAGGCTGAATTGCCGAAGGATGTGCGCCTCGACAGAAACTGGTTCGATGGCCGCATGATGCTTGTGCATAAAGCCAAACGCGTCGCCGTCGAGTGCGTGGCGCGCGCCTATTTGGCGGGTTCAATCTGGAAAGACTATAGAAACGGCAACGTCGCAGGATACTCGCTGCCGGCCGGACTCAAGGAGGCCGCTAAATTTCCTGCGCCGATTTTCACGCCCGCCGCCAAAGTTGATGAGGGGCACGATGAGAATATCTCGCGCGAGAGGCTGGCTGAAATGGTGGGAATGGCTGTCGCTGGAAAGTTGGAGGAATTAACGCTTCGCGTGTTCGCCTTGGCGTCGGCGCACCTCGACAAGCGCGGCCTTCTGCTGGCCGATACGAAGTTTGAATTCGGATTTATCAACGACAAGCTTTGTCTTATCGATGAAATTCTCACCCCCGATTCGTCTCGCGTCTGGGAAAAGAAATCCTGGCGCCCGGGTAAAACGCCGGACGGATTCGATAAGCAATATATCCGCGATTGGCTGGAGACATCCGGCTGGAATAAACTTCCTCCCGCCCCTGAGCTTCCCGCGCCGGTCATTGCGGAGACCTTATCGCGCTATCGCAATTTCCTTGAAAAGGTGACCCTGTGAGCATTAAGCTTCAGCCGCCGAACGTGCATCTCCTTGAGGTGAAGCTCCGCAACGAGTTCAACGACACCGAGGGCGCATCGGCGCTGGCCTTGCTTCGAGAGCAGGGCCTCACCTCTCTAAAGGAAGTGCGCCTGGGCCGCCTTTATGAAATTTCCGGTTCTTTCTCCGTCAATCAGGCACACCAGGCCGGGAAGGACCTTCTCTGCGATGCGGTGACCCAGGAGTTTCGCTTGGTCCCGGCCATGCCCGCGCCGATGAACGGCATGAATTTCTGGCGTGTGGAGGTCTGGCTCAAGCCCACAGTCTCAGACCCTACCGGGGCCACGGTCATCGCAGCGCTCGTCGCAAGCGGCCTGCCGGAACCGACGTCCGTGCGCTGCGGGTTGCTTTACCTGCTCCACGGCCGCGCCATGAAGGCGCAGATCGAGAAGGCCGTGGCTAAGTCCCTGGCCAATCTCCTTATATGCCGCATCGTCGTCATTGAGGCCCACTCGTGAACCCACTCGCCGAAACTTTCCAAGACTCCTTCCCTATCCTTAATAAGTCGCCCAAGGATTTGCGCGCACTTGGAACCGAGCGCAACCTCTCTCTCTCCGACACGGAGTGGGCGGCGATTGCGGCGCACTTTAAGACCCTAAAACGCGAACCGTCGCTCGCCGAAATCGAGACGATCGCCCAAACCTGGTCTGAGCACTGCAAGCACAAAACCTTCACCTCCCCGATCCGCTATACTGAGGGGAAAAAGAGCCGCTTGATTAAGAATCTCTTTCAAGAGACGATCGTCGCCGCGACGATGGCGGTCAAAAAGCCCTGGTGCCTCTCCCTGTTCAAGGACAACGCCGGCGTCATCGCCTTCGGCAAGAAGTGGGCTCTCGCCTTCAAAGTTGAGACTCATAATCATCCCTCGGCCCTCGAACCCTACGGGGGCGCCGCCACGGGCGTCGGCGGTGTTGTGCGCGACATCTTGGGCGTCGGCCTGGGCGCTAAGCCCGTGCTCAACACGGACACTTTCTGCTTAGGCCGCCCTGACTTTAAAGGAGCTCTCCCTGAAGGCTCGCACCATCCGATGCGAACCTTGCGCGGCGTCGTCGCCGGTGTCCGCGACTACGGCAACCGCATGGGCATTCCCACGGCCGGCGGCGGCATTTGGTTTGACGATGACTACCGCCTCAACCCTCTCGTATTCTGCGGCGCCGTGGGCATCATGCCTTTGTGGGCGGTAAAAAAAGAGGTCAAGCCCGGCAACCTGATCGTCGCAGTCGGCGGCCGCACGGGTCGCGACGGCCTGCACGGTGCCACGTTCTCCTCGGCCAATATCGGGACCAACGCCCCCTCCTCCGCGGTGCAGATCGGCCATGCGATTCAGGAGAAGCGCGTGCTCGACGCGCTTCTCTCAGCGCGTGACAAAAAACTCTACGGCGCCGTCACCGACTGCGGAGCGGGCGGGTTCTCCTCGGCAATCGGCGAACTCGGCGCCGATTGCGGCGCGCGCGTGCGCCTGGAAAAGGCGCCGCTTAAGGTTTCCGACCTTGCCGCTTGGGAAATCTGGCTGTCCGAATCTCAAGAAAGAATGGTTCTGGCTGTTGCCCCGAAAAAACTAAAGGCGCTTGAAGCCATCTTCGCTGATGAAGGCTGCGAACTCTCCGTGCTGGGCGAGTTCACCAATACCGGCCGCCTGACGGTCACGCATCGCGATTGCGTGGTCGTTGACTTAAACATGAAGTTTCTTCACCAAGGCCTGCCTCGCGTGGAGCGAGAGGCCCGCTGGAATGCGCCGGCCTCGGTGAAGTCCGGCGGGGGCGTTTCTAAGAAGCCTGCCGAAGTTCTGCGCGAGATGCTCGGCCACCTGAACGTCTGCTCGCGCGAGTGGGTGATCCGCCAATATGATCATGAAGTCCAGAGCGGCGTCATCATCAAACCGCTCCAGGGCGTGCGCCATGACGGCCCCGGCGACGCCTGCGTCATTTGGCCTCACGCCGCCACCGGCGATATGGAAGACTTCTCCTGCTTTGCCGTCGGTCATGGACTTAATCCGGATTATGGCCGGATCGATCCTTACTGGATGGCGTTGGCGGCCGTTGACGAAGCTCTGCGCAACCTGACCTGCGTTGGGGCCGATCCCGCGCGCGCGGCGCTCCTGGACAACTTCTGCTGGGCCAGCCCTGAGGATCCACAGCAACTCGGCGCCCTCGTGCGCGCAGCCGAGGGTTGTCGCGACGCAGCCAAAGGCTTTGATGCTCCCTTTATCTCCGGAAAGGATAGCCTCTACAATCAGTCCAAAGATGAGCGCGGCAAGGATCTCGCGATTGCCGGAACGCTGCTGATTTCCGCAATAGCTCCAGTGCCCGATGGCCGCAAGGCCGTCACCATGGACTTCAAAGGACCCGGCAACGATCTCTACCTGATCGGCCGGACCAACGACGAACTCGGCGGCTCGCTTTACCACCGCATCATCGGGCGCACGGGTGGAGAGGTTCCTCATGTCCGACCCGCAACGGCGATCGCGGGCTTTAAGGCCCTGCACGCGGCAATGACTCGAAATCGCGTCCTGTCCGCCCACGACCTCTCCGAGGGCGGCCTTGCCTTGTGCGCGGCCGAGATGGGCTTTAGCGGCGAGTTCGGCTGCGTGATCGACCTTGATGAATGCGCGCGCGATCCGCGTATTTATTCAAACGAAACTCTTCTCTTCTCCGAGAGCCCAAGCCGTATTCTCGTCGAGGTCAAGCCGGAAAACGCATCCGCCTTCCTGAAACATTTCGGAGGAAACGCCAAGAATTCTCTGGTGCGCCGCGTCGGCCAAACCACGGCTAACCCCATTCTGAAAGCGACCGGCCTTGAAGGTTCCACCATCTTTGAGGAGTCGCTCAAAGAGCTTAAGGAAAAATGGCAGACGACTTTGCCTCTGATTCTGGGATGAAAAAACCAAAAGTCCTGATCCTGCGTGCCGCCGGCACTAACTGCGAACTTGAGACTGCCAATGCTTTTGCCGCCGTCGGCGGCAGCGCCGATCTGGTCCATATCTCCGAACTGCGTGGCGGCAAGAAAAAACTTATGGACTACGCGATCCTGGCCATCCCCGGCGGGTTTTCCTATGGCGACGACATCGGCGCGGGAAAAGTCTTAGCCAACGAGGTCCGCCATACGCTCACAGATCTGCGCCAGTTCGTGCGCCTCAACCGGCCCGTGATCGGCATCTGCAATGGCTTCCAGGTCCTGGTAAAAGCCGGAATCCTGCCCCACTCCAATGCCTGCGACCAGAGCGCCTCCTTCATCATCAATGACTCGGGAAAATTTGAGACGCGCTGGACGCACCTGCGCATCAACACGCAAAGCTCCTGCCTCTTCTTCAAGGGCCTTCCGGAAATGATCGAGTTGCCCGTGGCTCACGGCGAAGGCAAGCTCGTCTTGAAATCGCCGCGTCACCTCGAAGACCTCAAAAAAACAAAGTCCATCGCTTTGCAGTATGTCACCGAGGACGGCAAGCTTTTGGGCTACCCGCACAATCCCAACGGCTCGATCTTCAACATCGCCGGCCTCACCAATCCCGAGGGAAACGTCTTGGGACTTATGCCTCATCCTGAACGCTTCACCTCCCTGCACCACCACCCGAACTGGACGCGGCAGACCTACCGGAAAGCGCCCGTCGGCCTGGAAATGTTCAAGAACGCCGTCGATTACGCGCGCTAGACGCACCGGCTCTTCGGCCACCTGAACCTCCGGTTAAGGAAATGCTGTCATCCGCTTGACGAGCGCGCCGAGTTCGGCACGCATCTGTTTTTCCGGCAGCTTCAGGCGCCCGCCGTGTCCCGGCAGTACCCATTCGAAGCGAAGGGCCGTAAGACGCTCCATCGACCGGGTCTGCTCCCTCCAATCGTGCCAACAGTATTCGCGATCGGCGCCCAGCGTTCCCCGCTCTCCGTAAAGATGATCTCCCGTGAATAGAAATTTGTCTCGGTACAGCAGCACGCTGTGGCCGCGCGTGTGGCCCGGCGTGGGGATCGCCTGGAAGCCGGGCGCCAACATTGCGGGGGCCATCCCGCGCAAGACCCGCTCCGCATCTGGCTCGGCGTCCAGGTCCGCCTCATGGATAATGCGCTCCGCCTTGAAAAGCCGCGCATAGCGGTCGGCGTCCGCGACATCGTCGCGGTGGGTGAGGAAGATATAACGCAGACCGCCCCAGGACGCGAAACGTTCAGCGAGGCCCTCAGTGAAGCGTGGCGCGTCCGTCAGCCAATTACCATCAGAATGGCGGATGAAATAACTGGCGGCGCCATAGGACTTGGGAGAGGCGAAGCCGCAGAAGTAGACATCTTCCTCAATATGTCGAGGGAAGTAGGAGATGGGCGCAGTTTTCATAGGAGAACCTGCTATTTGCCGAAATGGAACGTCAGCGAAGTGAGTATGTGGGTGTCGTTGGCTTTGACGCCCGGCTGCGGGCGACTGTCGTATTCATCGAGCCAAGACAGCTTGATCCCCAGTTCTTTCCAGATCGTCGTTTCTAAGGACAGCTCCGCCGAGATATGATTATCTGCAAAGTCGTCCGCTTTTGGCACGTAGAACAAGTCCGCGCTAATGCGGGCCGTCGGCGAGAGGACGAGGGACGACAGGTTCCTGAGCGACAGGCGCGCGGCGCGCGGAATCAGCCCGCCGTGAAACTGCTCGTACTCATGCGTCAGGGCCAGGCTCGTGCCGCTCTTCATGGGCCCCAACTCCCAATCGTACCAGGGACCGGCGCCGGTTGTGGCGCGATGGTCGAGCTTCAAGAACTCGTTGTAGGCCTCCGTGTTGAACACGAACGCCTTCCAATGTCCACGAATGTGATGGTCGTAGCGCGCGGTCAGTGATCCTTGGTTGAGCGTCTGCATGCCATTGAAGGTGTTATACGTCATGTTTCCGTTGAGATACGCCGTGGCCGGTCCGAAAACGCGGAACAGGTTAAAACTGGAACTGACGTAGTTCACATCCGTATTTCCGCGGTTGAAGGCACCCCATAGGCCAAGATCCGCGCCCCAGAGCTTTCGTTGCCCCATGATGGATTCGGGCGTCGCGGTCCGCGTGTCCGTGCCGCGGAGGAACGGCGATTGCGGCCAGGCGTTTCGCGCGCCGGCGGCCAAGACCAGCACGGCGATCACTGTACGATGAGCTTTAGTCACGGTGACCTTTCCTTTTAAATCGCACGTTGACGGCTTGGCCGGGCGCTATCTTTCCGGCAAAAGGCTCGGCGGGAACGAAGACCAAGTGATCGAGGATCGCAGACCCGCCTGCGGCAGCGGCCTTGCCCGCGTTTGAGGCGAACGCCTTCTCGGAGGCCTCGCGGCTTGGCCAGTGGAGATAAGCCGCTTCATAATCCGCGCCAGCGACGAACACGTAGCCGTCCAAACCCTGTGGTACAAGCGCTTGGCGAATCTCGAGGACATGGGCGTGAAGACCCTTCAGGAATTCCACAGGAGAAAGACTCTGCTTGCGCAGGCCGATATAGAAGGTGGCATAGCCCTTTTGCCAGTCGACGGGCGTTCCGAGAACGTCGTAGGGAGTCTCGGCGGCAAGCTCGGTTGCGAGAGGAATGGCCGCGCCGCTGCGAGAGCGCTCCCGGTCGAACAGCGTCCAGTGCAGCTCGGCGTGACTGCGGCCCTCCGGAGTTTCTCTCGCGGCCGTGTAGGCTTTCTCCGAATCCCAGGCGATCAAGGCAAACTCGTCGGCAATCCCTGCGGGCTTGGACGCCGGCGGCACGGCTGGGAGATAGGCCGAAGCTCCCTGATCAGCGTAGGCCGCAGGCAAAGCAGGAACGAAGGTCGAAGACATCCGCGAGAGATACTCCTCTTGCGAAATATCCGCCCGCATAGCACCCCGAAAGAAGCGGTAATAAGGAGCCGGCTCGGCCACCACAGAGCTCGGCCGAGACGGCACAGAACGGCAAGCGGGCAAAAGAAGCGTAACCGCAACGAACGCCGCGGACAGAATATCGTTCATCGGGATTTCTCCTTGAGAAGAGCCGCCACAGCTTCGCCGACGCCGGCGGCGGAAGCAGGATTCTGCCCGGTCACGAGTCGATCGCTGACGATGACGTTCCGTGCCCAATTGGCGACCTTTCGAAAAGTCGCGCCTTTGGCAGCGAGCTCTGTCTCTAGGGCGAAGGGCATCTCGGAGGTCAGTCCGGCGGCGCTTTCTTCATCGTTTGTGAAGGAGGTGAGCTCCTTGCCTTCAATCATTGGTCGGCCGTTCGATAGCCTGATGCCCAGAAGAGCGGCCGGACCGTGGCAGACCGCGGCGACGACGCCACCCTTTTCGTAAATCCCCGCAGCGAGCTTCGCCAAGACCTCATTTTTTGGGAAGTCCCACATCGCACCGTGGCCGCCGGCATAGATGATCGCGGCGTACTCTTCCGCATTGACCTGAGTGGGCGTGAGAGTGTTCTCGATCTTACGAGAAAGCCCAGGATCTCCCAAGAATCGCTCATTCTCCGCGTCATTGATGTCGCGGCTCGCCGGGTCCATCGGGGCCTTGCCGCCTTCGGGGCTGGCGAAGTCGACTTCGTAGCCGGCCGCGACGAGCTTGTAATAAGGATGGGTTGCCTCCGAGAGGTAGTAGCCGGTGGGGCGGCCGGTGTTTCCGAGCTGGGAGTGACTGGTAAGGACGATTAGGACTTTGAGCATCGAGCTATTCATTTCTTTTTCCTCCGGGTGTTTGAACACAAGGATATTGTAGCCTGCGGGCGTGAATTAGTAAAATTAATTGTTATTATATAAACGATCATAAATAATGATTAATTACGGAGACTTCGGGAGGCTCGACCGCGGCTCGTTTAAGGCCTTCGCCGCAGCGGCCAAGACGTTGAACTTCACGCTCGCAGCAGAGCATGCGGCGATGACACAGTCCGGGGTGAGCCAGCATGTCGCCCGGCTCGAGAGCCAACTTGGGGCGCAACTCTTCTTGCGCATTAATAAAAAAGTGGCGCTCACCGAAGCTGGACGCATCCTTCTCGAGTTCATCGAAGGCGAGCGCGAGCGGACGGAAAAGCTTTTCGAGGGCGTTCACGGCGAAGTAGGCCGACTCTCGGGCCTCGTGCGCTACGGGATGCCGCATAGCTGCCTGTTCACCCCCCATTTCCCGATCCTGCTGCAAAAGAGAAATAAATTTCCTCAGGTAAATCTCGAGGTGCAGCTCATTCCCAATGAGATTATTTTCGAGAGGCTTCTCGCACGGAAGATCGACTTTGGCTTCGTAACAAAAAGACACGCCGACTCGGCTGTCCGCTTCCAACTTTTCGCCCGCGAGGAGTATATCCTGGTCGGCCGCAACCGCAGCCTCCTACGCGCGCGGGACCGCGAGAGTATCCTTAAAAACCTATTCGTAAGCTATCCCGGCATGGATGTCCTTTTCGACCTCTGGGCGGGCCACTATCTTGACGGCCATGTCTCCCATGAGAATCTCCAGATCGCGGGCTCGATCGACAGCCTACATGGCGCAATCACCATGCTGGAGAATGGCGTAGGCTTAAGCGTGCTGCCTAGACACTGTGTTGAGGACCACCTCAAAGCTGGAACACTGTTCGAGGGGCCAAAACTTGGGAAAAGACCGCTCCAAAATGAAATCCACATTGTGACCCTGGACGGCGTGCGTCAGCCGCGGCGAGTCCTAGCCGTGCTGGATGCCTTTTGGGAAATGAAGAAGGCCGGGTAGCGCTGAGTCCTCTTTTTACTGAAATGGGCGAGGAGCTGTAGCAGGATGGGAAAACAGAAAGGCCACCGAGCTTTGCCTTTAGGACGGAATTTTAGCTGAATTTTGGCATCGGGGTGATGGTGATTAGTTCGGTGCCAGCCGATTACGCGCGCTAGACGCACCGAA
>CAZGVK010000164.1:0-6730 GCA_964529095.1 uncultured Elusimicrobia bacterium | reverse complement strand
AGACGGGGCATCCACAGACTAAGAGAGATCATGGCGCCACTATTATTATTGCGAGCTCTTACGAACGGTGATAGAGTTTCATCATTGGTTCAGGGCGCGGCGAGTCTCGTATTCCCTGCTTCTTGAGCCAGTATTCCATTTGAGGCACCTGCCAGTTGTAGTCGACAGGCCCGCCGCCGGCCTGCTTGAGCGGAAGGATTTTGTCGCCGAGCCAAGAAAGGTCGGGGGCATCGGGCCTCAGCGTGTTGAGGATGCGTGGTCTTAAAATCGCCGCCCCCCAGTCGGGAAACCACGGCGTGCTGATTTCCGTCACACGCGTATAGGGCGTAAGCCGTCCCTCCGCCGTTTCTCGGAAGGCGCGGCTTGGGTTCCAGCGATTGTTTGGCGAGACCGTCGCCGCCGAGTCGAGCGCAGGATCATCAAGCAGGGCGCGCACGCCGGCATCGATGGAGGGTGTGCTGACAGCGCCTGTGTTGGCGAACAGGAGAACGAGAAGCTCGAGCTCAGCCTTCTCTTCTTTGAGATCGTCAGCAATCTGCCGATAGCCCGACAGCACGCGCGCTGTGTCAGTCGCTTTTGACGGTTCCGTTGGCGGATCGAGGAGGATCGCGCCGAGCTGCATGGCGATGCGGCGAACCGGTCCAGACGCCGTCTGCGCGTACAAGCGGCACGCTTGTACGGAGCCTTTTGCCGCGAGCAAGGGATAGGCCGCGAGCGGCCGTCCGAGAAGCTCGGCCCCGTTGCCGGGGAAGTCGATGCTGTCGTCAGGATCAATGAGCAACGCGCAAATCATAATCGCCTCATGATGTTTTTACCGGGAGCGTCTCGACGGCTGCAAGGGTCGCTGAGACAGTGGAATTCCAGGAGTGTCTCTCAACGGTGCGCACGCCCTCCTCTATCAGGCGCAAGGACAGGCCCGGCGTCGTATTTAAAGTGATGATGTGCTCAGCCAGACCTGCGGCATCGCCAGGCGTAAAGAGCAGGCCGTTTTCTCCATCGCGAATGAATTCAGGAAGAGATCCCGCGCGTGCGCCGAGCACAGGACAGCCTTCAGAGAGGGCGTGGAGCGCCATCGAAGAAAATCCCTGCCGCCCCGTCGGCTCGACGAAGGCTTTCGCCGAGCGGAAATATTCCATCTTCTTGGAATGATCCAGCTCGCCGAGAAAGCTCACGCGCTCGCCAAGCAATAGGCCCTGCGCGCGATCCTTGAGCATAGGCAGGGCCGGGCCGTCGCCGATCACGGTGAGGTGGACGTCCATGCGCAGGCGTGCGACGGCAGATAGAGCCGTCTCAAAACCAGAGAGCGACGCTTGGTCAATGACGCCTGCGGTGACGACGGTGAAGCCGTGCGCACGCGTCGAACGCACGGTCACGAGCGCAATTTGCTGGGCGAAGATTTGGTCATAGGCATAAGCGATGATGCGCAGACGGCTTTCCGGAATGTCCCAGGCTGCGACGATGTCGGCCATGTATCGGCTTGGTAAAAGAAGAAGGTCGGCGGACATAGCGAGGCGCTTGACCTCGGCTAAAGCCTCCGGCGACGCGCCGATATAGGACTCGATAAGGCGCAGGACTGTCGCCTTGCCTGCGGCCTTCGCCGCGATAAGCGCCGCCGGTTGAAGGCTGTTGACGACGACAGCGTCGCAGTCGCTCGCGAAGCCCTGCGCGATGAGAATCTCGGCGGTCGCCGCAGATGGGCCATTGGGCAACGCCTGCATCCGCGCTGTGTGACCGCGCGTGGAGACGCGTTTAAGGATCTCGCGGCAGAAAGCGTCCTCGCCGTTTGGGGAGGAAGGATCGGCAATCAGAAGAAGGCGCATATCATCTCCGCGCGACTGCAACCGGAGTGGCGCGCAGGATCGTCGCGGGCAGTTGGCCCATCGAGTGTTCGAAGCGTTGAGCCGGGCGCCCCGCGTTGAACGGGATATTCAGCGTCTTTCGCACATCGCGTTCGACGCGGTCGCGCAAAGTCACCAATTTCGCAGCACTCAGATGATCGGTGTATACATAGGCTTTATAGCCGCCGTTGGGGTCGCCTTTATAGTAGTCGGAGATCACCGTGTAGTCGACTTCATACCCATACAAGCGGTCGCCGGTCTCATGATCAGTGTACACCCATACATTTTTCAGCGTCGGGTGCTGGACGGCGCGGTCGTAGTAGGGCGTGCCGGGATAAGTCGTAATAATAGTGACGTCGAAATCATCGGGCTTGCTCTCAAGCAGCCAATCTCGTGTTTCCAGGACCGTCTGCTCCGACTCTCCCGGGTGGCCGATTGACATCAGCGCCTTCACCTTCAGGCCGTGACGCTTGGCGATATCAACGCAACGAGTGTTCTCCTCACGCGTGGCGCGCTTGTTGATGTTCTGTAAAATGCGCGGCGAGCCGGACTCGAAACCGGTCAGGATCCAGCGGAAGCCTGCGCGGTACATGGCAACGGCTTGCGCATCTGTGAAAAGCTGTGATTTTATAAACCCGCGCAGGCGCCAATCGACTCCGCGTCTCTCCTGCTCGGCGGCGATCGCATTCATGAGCTCGACCATCTTAGGATTAACGTTGAGCTCGTCATCGTACAGCATAAAGCCTTTCGTTCCGTAGGTGTCGTGGAGATGCGCGATTTCCTTGACCACATTTTCGGTGCTGCGCGTGCGCACGCGGCGCAGCATCGGGGACTCGCGACCGCCGCAGAAGCCGCACGCAAACGGGCAACCCAACTGAGCGATGAGGCTCATCGCGGGCACCTTGTCGATCGAGTAATGATAGCTCGTGGCATCCACCAGGTGCCGGGCCGGAAATGGGAGTTCATTGAGCTTCTTGTTGGTGAGAAACAAAGCAGACTGAGGGTCGTCACCGTCGATGATTTTTGGCGCATCAGTCTTGAGGGCCTCGAAAATGGCTTCTTCGCCGTCTCCCGGAACCAATACGTCGTAGGTTGCGAGCATTTTCTCCATCGCCTTGGTCGCGCGGCCCGGCGCTTTGCGGCTGAGCTCTCCTTTGCAGGCCGCGTTGATGAGTGTGATGTGCGGTCCGCCGAGAATGATGCGCACCCCGGGCTTGGCCGATCTCAAGGCCTGAGTCACGCGAAAAGCGGCCGGCATCTGAGGCGTTGTCGAGGTCAGACCGTATATCGCGGCCCCGCTCGTTTTCGCATGGATGCGGATGACCTCCTCGAAGTTTTCGATTCCCGAAAGGTCAAGCATCTCGACTTCGTGGCCGGCGCTCTCCAAAGCGGCGGCCACCCGCAGGACGCCTAAGGTCATAAAGACCCTTTCATCCAGAAGAAAAATTGAGGGGGGGGTGATGAGGCAAATGAGCATTGCGTTCATTGTAACAGGGGCATCGGGGAGCGTCAATGTCAACCCTTATGATTTCGGGAAATGCTTTTGGGCGCACTCCGGGCAAATGCCGTGTGAAAACCGGGCCGACGTTGTGTCCGAGACGAAGTCCTCCAGGCTTTGATAGGTCCCGCGTTCGTCACGAATGCGGCGGCAGTGGGCGCACATCGGCATGATGCCCTCAAGCGTGCGCACGCGTTCAGTGAGCTGGACAATACGCTCAGCCACCCGTAGGCGTATGCGCAGAGCGTCGATATTCAATGGTTTTGTCAAAAAGTCGTCGATGCCTTTATCCATCGCCTCGGCATAGCGCTCAGGACCGAGCATTTTGCCGGTGAGCAGAATGAAGTACACATAGGGCATTGCCGGGCGCGCACGCACACGGTGACAGAGCTCCAGGCCGTCGATGTCGGGCATGACCCAGTCGCTGACGACAATGCGCGCGCTCGTGCGTTCGAGCGCCTCGTGGGCCGCAGCTCCGTTGATCGCTTCGACGACCTCATAGCCCAGCTTCAGCAAAGCACCTTGCAATAACGCGCGGCTGGTGCGGTCATCTTCGGCGACGATCACTTTCACTAGGCTATCCTAGCAAAAGGAGAAACTCATGGTTTCCCTTGGGGCCGACGAGCGGGGATTCTAAAAGCCCCTTTTCCCGAAGTCCCATGTTCCTGGCGGCGGCCCGGATTTTATCCACAGCCTGGAGCCGGATGGAGGCATCGCGGACAACGCCTTTGGGCGCTAATTTGGGTCCGACCTCGAACTGAGGCTTCACAAGAACGATGATCTCCAATGGGATGGTGAGGCAGGCAATCACAAAGGGCAAAACTTGCGTCGCGGAGATAAATGACACATCGATGACGGCAAGGCTTGGCTGCGGAGAAAACCAGCTTGGCTGAAGGAGCTTGGCGTGGGTGTTCTCGCGGCAGACCACGCGCGAATCGTTTCTTAACGAATCATCGAGCTGGGCGGTGCCGACGTCGACGGCATAGACCTTTTTTGCCCCCGCCTGAAGCAGGCAGTCTGTAAATCCCCCCGTGGAGGCACCAACATCCAGGCAGATTCGGTCCGCGACAATCAGCGAGAACGCGTTGAGAGCGGCCTTGAGCTTCAGCCCGCCGCGCGAGACATAGGGGCAGGGGTCGGCCTTAAGAGAAAGCACGGCGCCATCGGCGACCAGGTCTCCGGCCTTGCCGGAAACAGCGCCGTCAATGAGCACCAGGCCCGCCATGATGGCCGCTTGCGCTTTGCTTCTTGTCGCAAACACTTCGCGCTCGACGAGCAGGAGATCCAAACGTGTGCATTTGGCCATGGCGTACGCGTATGATAGGATAAACTCGGCATGACTCGCTTTTTCGACTGCCGGAGTACTGCGACCCGCTATTTCGACTGGGTCGCGCGCGAGGTCGCCGCGATGCGCAAGAAGCCCCATCTTGCGACGATCATGTTCCGATCGAAGCAGAATCCGGCCTCGCTACAGTACCGCAACCTCATCCTGCGTGATGCTGCGCGCTTGGGCATTTCGGTTGATGGCCATGAGGTGGCAGACGAGAAGTCGTTGCTGGCGCTCGTAAGCGCTCTCAATGCCGACAATGGAACTTCAGGGCTCATGCTCCTCTATCCCCTGCATTGTGCGCTCAAAGACGAGGACGTGATGGACCTCGTCTCGCCGGCAAAGGACGTGGAGGGTCTCAACTCGATGAACCTTGGGCACCTGATCAAGTTTAAGCGTTATCTCGATGAGGCGCGCGGCATTAAGTGCGTGGTGCCCGCGACCGCCAAGGCCGTCGTAAAAATTTTACAGGATTATCCTGAGATTCCGATTGCGGGCGCTTTTGCCGTCATCATCAATAATTCGATGCGCGTGGGCAAGCCGCTTGGCCTCATGTTCGAGAACTTAGGGGCGACCGTCGTGAAATGCTACGACAAAACACCGCAGGCGCTTCTTGAAGACCTGGTGCGCCGTGCCGACCTGCTCGTGACCGCCGTTCCCGATTCGGCATTTAATCTTGATCCGGCGTGGGTGCGGAACGGCGCTGCGGTCGTCGATGTTTCCTATCAGGGCAACATGGACATGAAAGCGCTCGATGGCACGGCGTCATTCTTGACCGCGCCCGATAATCGCATTGGTTCCATGACGCGCGCGATGACCTTCGTCAACCTCGTCTACTGCGCGAAGAATTCGCCGTCGTGCTATAACGATTAAGTAGCGAGCAGGGTGTCGGCCGTGCGCAACACGGTGAGGATGGCTTCGGCTGATTTTGCGCGAAGGATTTTTCGCCGCAATGTCTCGTTGGTGATTAAAGAGGCGATGCGCTGGAGCACCTTCAGCTGCATCGTGGGCGTTTCAAGCGGCGTTAGGATTAAAAACACAAGGCGCAGCGGCACGCCATCGGGCGTGGGCAGATGAGGCGCCTTTGAGAAACGGCCGATGGCGATCAAAGGCGCTTTAAGGCCAGGCAGGCGCGCGTGCGGCACGAGGACGCCGTGGCCGACGGCGCTGGAAAATTTAAGTTCACGCTCCCAGACTGCGGCGAAGGCCGCTTCGCCCACGAAGTCAGGGTTGGCGCTTTTCAGCTTATCCATGAGATGGAGAATGGTCGCCTTGATCTCCGTGGTCGGCAGATTCGCGTCTGCGGTGGCGCGCGAAAACAATTCCCCCATCATCCAGCCCTTCATCTTCTCGAACTCATCTCGAACCTCGCCGACGAGTTCTTCGAAAATATCCTCAAGAGTCAGAAGGCCCGCTATCCGATTGAGGCTGTCGCGCACGAGAGCGAGGTGCACGCCCTTGTCGGGCATGATTTTGAGTAATTTTTCCAAAGGCTCGGCGTCCGTGACCTCATACAAGTCTCGGCGCAGCTTCATGAGGTCAGGCGCCATTCCGGTGTCATTAAGCACCAGGTCCTTGATGTGAATGTAGCCGATCGCCGTATCCAGGCTTGTCTTGCACAGAGGGTAGCGCGAGTAACGCTTCTCGCGGATGACCGCCAGGTTCTCGGCCCAAGGTCGCGCCAGCGACAGGGAGGCGATCCGTTCGCGCGGGCGCATCGCGTCGGAGACTTTTGCGGAGCCGAAGTCGAAGAGATTCTCAAGCAAAAGCAGTCGCTCAAGAGGCATCGCCCCGCGCTCCTGCGTCTCGCCCAGCAATACGCGCATTTCATCTACGGTTACTGAATAATCCGCCTCAGCCGCCGGCTTGACGCGGAATAGACGCAGGATGCTTTTTGACGACGCCGACAGCAAGCGCACAGGCCAACGCAGGAATGTCGCAAATCCGATCAGCGGCAGGACGCCCCAGAGCGCTATAAGTTCCGCGAATTGGATGCCGATCGTACGAGGCACGAGTTCGCCCAAGACTATGTGAAACCACGAGAGAATGCTCATTGACAGCGCGAAG
>CAZGVK010000163.1:0-3466 GCA_964529095.1 uncultured Elusimicrobia bacterium | reverse complement strand
TTGAGCCCGCGGTCGACCAGCCCTGGTGGGGATCAGACTATAAAGGCAGGAAGCTAGTCATCGAAGACAATGGGGCCGGCATCTTGAAGCGGGACTTAAATAGGATCTTCGAGCCATTCTTCACGACCAAGGGCAGAAACGGCAGCGGACTTGGGCTCTCAGCGGCATGGCGCATCCTGCAAAAACACGGCGGCGGCATCGAGGCTTCGAGCGCCGGGCCCACCCACGGATCGCGCTTTACCCTCACTATCCCCAAATACTCCTGAGTACCGGCCCTAGCGCGACCAAGTCGGGGTATAGTTGCCGCCAGGGACTTCCGCCAACCTGTGCGGAGCAGAGCCGTCGAGAAAGTGCCCTCTAAACAACCCGATGGAACGTCCTGTTCAATTTGATGGATGGGCCAGGGGCCTGCCGTCGCGGACTCTCGGAACAAAAGGGGTGGCTGGATCGTATCTCTACTGTGCGAAAACGCTTCGACCTACCTCCCTGCACCTTGTGGACGCGATCTTGCGCCAAGAATCCGGTCCGTTTCTTTGAGGGAAATCTGCTCCAGTTGGTGAAGCAAGCGCTTGAGTCTCTTGTGGTTGCTCGACCACTCTCGGCATAGGCGGGCCTGTTGAACTGAGAGGCGAACCGTCTTGGTCTTGCCAGCGATTTTGTGGGTCCATTGGTGATAGGGCCCGTGTAACTGCGGAGGCTTCCCCATACAGCGGCAGGCCGGATTGCCGCAAGGCATAAATCGCCGAACCAGGCTTCCCGGACGCACGAGTCCGAGCGTGAGCACTTCCCGTTTAAGTATTTCGAATTTGCCGCGCCTTGAAGATGTCATCATTGTTGTTTGCCTCCTGTTTAACAGTTAGTATACTGCTAGTTATGCGGGAAGTCAAGCGCTGCCTGTCCTCCCGCGCAATTCCGTTGGACCCGGGGGGAAATCGCCGATGGCATGCAGAATCCAGAATGCATCCGCCGCAACTAAAGAGCTGCTGGACGAATGCGAGATTGAAGCGGGAGAGCTGACGGGAATGCTGAAGGAGCTCAAGGAGTTTAGCCGTCCCTATTTAAAGCTACTTCCCGACAAGAGGCTGCACGAGCGCGGAGAAGATTTTCTTCGAGGGCTGCTTTCAGATTTGGAACGCAAGAGTGTCGAGCCGATTGCGGAACGATTGGGACAATACCGGCGGCCCCTTCAGTATTTTATCGGCGAATCTGATTGGGATCACAAGCTGATGCTCGATCTGCTCTGCCGGCAGGTGGTGGAAGATCTCGGTGAGGAAAACGGTGTCCTAGTGATCGATCCCAGCACTTTCCCCAAGAAAGGAAAGGATTCGGTGGGTGTCACCCGCCAGTGGTGCGGCCGCTTGGGCAAGAAGGAGAACTGCCAGTTGGGGGTTTTTCTCGGGTACGTGTCCAACAAAGGGCATGCGCTCGTCGATGAGCGCCTGTATATGCCCAGAGATTGGGGACGAGACAAAGACAAAGCTCGAAGAAAGAAATGCCGCGTTCCTCCGGGCCTGCGATTTAAAACTGCCGCTGGATTGGCCTTGGACATGCTGGGTGAGCGATGCCACGCGTTGCCTCACCGTTGGATAGTGGCTGATGACGAATTCGGGCGAGGATTCCTCTTCCGTTGAGAATTACAGCGAATGGGCGAAAGGTATCTCTTGGAGATTCCCTGCAGTCATTCGGTGCGAGACATCAACGCCGCGCTTGAGCCGCGAATTCCCAGCCAGCGTGGTTCAGATCGAAAGGCTCCTTTTATGCAGGCGCGCCGTTGGATGTCAGAATTAAGCGAGGAGGATTGGGAGCAGGTCCACGTCCGTGACGGCACGAAGGCTCCCCTCATCGTATGGGCGGCGCGCACTCGCGTGCAGACCCGGGATGCGAAGAAGTGTTCCAAGACGACTCAATGGCTTTTTGTTATCAGGACGAACGACAGAATTCCCGAGTACCGCTACTATTTCAGCAACGCGGAAGAAGATGTGAGTTTGAAAGAAATGGCTCATGCGGCAAGCGCTAGACAATGGATTGAGGACTGCTTCCAGCGAGCCAAAGGAAAAGTTGGGTTGGATCACTACGAAGTGAGGTCGTGGATGGGCTGGCATCATCACATGACCTTGAGCATGTTGGCGCTCTATTTCTTGGTCCTGGAGCAGCGCCGGTTGAACCGAAGAACGCCTGCTGCCAGCGTGCAGCAAACGGCCGAGGCATTGGGAGAAATTCTTCGCAATCCAGACATCGACCATGGGAAGTTGGCTCTCACGATCACGAATCGGCTGCGTCGCAATGAGCAGACGCGTATCGATCATTGGCGAAAGTTTCAACGACTTCCGCCGTCGTGGACCGCCGTGAGATCAGACCATGTCCCTGCTTTCGCACAGTAGAGGTATGAAGGTGTGCCCTCCTCGCCTGTCGGCTCATCCTATCGGCCGCGCGACGGCACGGCCCACCCCTGCTCTGAGTCCTCCCTGCGGGCCTTCCTCGAGTGCGGCATCCCGCGCTTTGGCGTCGCCCGCTTTCGCTGCAAGGACTGCGGCGCCGGTCGCTTCGTGCCGTTCTCATGCAAACGCCGCATGGCCTGCCCGTCCTGCGACGCCAAGCGCGCGGTTGTGGAAAGCGGCCATGCCCTGGAGGAACTTCTTACTGACGCGCCGTACCGGCAGTGGAGTTAACTGTTCCAAAACGCTTGAGGTATTTTGTCCATCGCAACCCGGCGCTCTCGGGGGAGCTGAGCAGGATTCTTGCGGACACACTGGCCCGCTTCTACCGAAGCCGCGCGCGAGGACCGCAGGCTCTCTGTTGTCCGGCCCTTCATTCCCTGCCCCGGCAGCGGAACATGGGCCCCGGCCGGAACAGGGAATGCTCTCGATGGGGCAGGTTTTCTCCGGACCGGCCTTTACGGAAACCGATTTTGGGGTTACTCTCCCGAGTGTGTGCGCGAATGTCTGATCAATGTGGCCTTCAATTACTTACAAAGTTAAGCGAATGTTGAGGCTTAGGGCCGTGCCGGAAGAGTCTGCGGCCGAGATGCTCGCGCGACCCCACGGGGGATTTTCAATCGACGGCGAGGTTCGCGTCGAGGCCGATGACCGGGCGGCGCTCGAGCGTCTTCTTCGCTACGTGCTTCGGCCCGCGATCTCGCTCAAGCGGCTTTCCTACCGGCCGGAGAAGGACAAGGTTTGCTACCGTCCGGCAAAGGGCCGGCCGGAAGATCCGATGGTTTTTGAGTGGAAGCCAGTCGAGTTCTTGGCGCGCTTCGCGCGGCTGATCCCGCCCCCGAGGCGCCATCTCGTGCGCTACCATGGAGCGCTGGCCCCGAGGTCGCCTCTGCGGCAAACCTTGACGCGAGCGGCACGGGAGGATATCTCTTGCGAGGAGCTTCTCTTGGGCGTGCCGGCGGCGGGCCTGCGCGCGGTTATAGCCGGGGCGCAAAGAGTTCTGCGTAAAGCGGCGAACGCGGCGGCAAAAT
>CAZGVK010000162.1:0-31490 GCA_964529095.1 uncultured Elusimicrobia bacterium | reverse complement strand
GTCAGGGCCGCTTAAAGCGGCCCTCGACGTGCCGCAGGCACGTTTCGAGGCGCAGTGGGCCAACCGCGCACGCATGCCCGCGGGCCGCTGACGGATCGATTCACTCTCCCCGGGGAGAGTGAACATTATCGATAGTAAGGGCTGGCGCAAAATAACTATGTATTTTTGTTCCAGCGTTGGCTTCCTGCTTCGTGGGGTTCTTCTTCTATCGCCCGACCGCCTCCGCGACGATGGTTGCGGCGACCTGGGCGGGGCTGATCGATGCGCCCCCGCTGCTCCATTTCGCAGCCATGTTCTCGAGAGCCTTCCAGGTCTGCTCTGAATAGCGGGTCTTCCTCACGACCTTCCACTTGGCCACGGTCGGGCGGCCGCCCCGCGACGCCAGGTGTCGCCGCAGGTGCTCGCGCACCTGTTCCAGGAAAGCGGGGGTGTAGTAGAAGGGAATCGAGACGGCCTCGCGCCGCTTCGCTCCGAGGATGCGGGCTATCTTGTCCTTATCCAGTTTGGTCTTAGTCATAAGTCCTCCCGAGTCCATCAGAGATAGTAGAACTCCCCATCCAGAACCAACCCCACTGATTCCTGGCGGGCCTTCTTCTTAAAGCGATGTGCGAAGCGGGATACTTCCGCGATGGCTTCTTCGGTAAAGTCCATTTCTTTTATGAATGACTCGACCATCCGCGTCGACTCGACCATGACGCCTTCATCGACAATCTCGCCCTGCGAGTCGCTCTTGCGGTAGCTGCCGCGCGCTGGGTAGGAGGTGGCTCCGCCGAACAGGCGCCCCTGAAGCCGTAGCGCCTCGGTGTCCCAAAGCTCGACATCAAACTCCTTGCCGTCCTTGTCCTTGTTGGGCAGATAGACGAGGAGGACGTGATCATGTGCAACCGAGGTCAGGCCGGCGCGCTGGAGAAGGCGTTTATTTGCCACGCTCTGAGGATAATACTTTCTGCACCGAAAGTCAACCCCTCGCGCACACTTGTCGTATGACGAGCTCTTTGCCAGGGTTTTCCCGGAATGTTTTAACGGGAATTCTTAGGCGTTCCGTTTCCAGCGCTTAGGCGACGGGAACGGAACGCCGTTTTTTTCACGGAGAGAGTCACCACGGGGTTCGACGGCGCGCGCCGTGGAGGCGGCCAGAAGCAACGCCAAGGAAGCAATCGAGAGGTTCATCGCGGGGTCCGGACGGCTCATTGCAGCATGCTACACTTTCCGCATGGTCGCCCTTTTCCTCCTCGTACTCCGGGCCAAAAGACCTATATGGAATCGAGGTGCCAGGCCCACCGGTATTTAAATTTACGCCGTCTTCTCGATCGGGAAGCCATACTCGTTCCACGTCGCGATGCCGCCGGACAGCTCCATGACCTTGAAGCCCTTCTCCGCGAGCATGAGCGCCGCCTTGGGGGCCAACGCGCAGGTCAGAGTCGAGCAGTAGGTTACGATGGTCTTGTCCTTCGGGAGCGTGCCGAGTTTTTCGGCGAGTTGCGCGAGAGGGATGTTGATTGCGGTCGGGAGGTGGCCCTCGGCGTACGATGTGGGGGAGCGGACGTCGAGCAGCCAGACGTCGGTCGACCGAAACCCGCAGTCGGTCGTCTTCTTGTCGACGACCATGCTCTTCAGCGTCCACGACGTCATCTCATAGGCGATTTTGGCTTTGAAGTACTCAATGGCGGAAATAGCCTGCGGCTTGATTTCGGTGATCGGGGTCATCTTGGTCTCCTTTGAGCGGTACGATGACGACCGGCTCATCTTACATATTTCATCTTCATTAGGGGTGCGGTGTGATTGCGAGAATGATGATATGTTTGGATCCGGGGCCGTAGCACCAGAATACGCGATAGGCGCCCGGCGTAGGGTTTTGGGCATAGCAAGCTACCGCTACGCTCCTGGTTTAGGGTTGCATGGTCAGCAGTGTATTGTCACAAGCCCAACACCATATTTAGGAAGGTGGTGCATAGAACTTAACCTTGCGTCAACCCTTAGTTACTCGGCAAGCAAAATCGGGACCGTCGGAGGCGGGGCATCCGCGGGCAGTTGATCGAAAAAGAGCGCGATCAGCCGCTCGATCGCCAGGCAGTCAAGCGTTGAGCAAATCGCCACGCGCATGACCTTGTTTCCGGGAAGGCCCTGCGTATACCAAACCGTGATGCGGCGCATGTTCAACGCGGCCTGACGGTCGCCAAGGAACCGGCGCTCAAGAGCCAGATGCTTGAGCAAAGTCTCCTTTCTTTCCGGCACCGTCGGGATGTAGACCGCAGCCCGAGAACCGTTCACCCCGTCATCGAGGTTTCGGTAAATCCAGGGATTGCCGAGCCCGCCACGCCCGATCATTATTCCGTCGCAGCCGGAAACCTCGATTAGACGCATAGCGTCTGCGGGCGTCAACACGTCGCCGTTGCCGATGACGGGAATCTTGACCGCGCGCTTGACCTTGCCGATGGCTTCCCAGTCCGACTGTCCCGAGTATTGCTGAGCCTGAGTGCGTCCGTGGATCGTGACGGCGCACAGGCCGGCGCCCTCGGCGCGCTTGGCGAGTTCAACGGCTTCCGTTCCCGAGGAATCTTGAAAACCCTTGCGTGTCTTCATCGTGACTGGAATCTTCACCGCGCTGCGCACCGCTTTAAAAATCCTTTCGGCCCGCGCCGGGTCCTTCAGCAGCGCCGCGCCCTCGCCGTTGCCGACGACCTTCTTGACCGGACAACCAAGGTTCATGTCGATGAGGTCAAAGCCCCTCTCCTCAAGAATACGCGCGGCCTCGGCCATCATGTCCGGGTCGCAGCCGAGCAGTTGCGCGCCGAGGGGTTTGTCCTCGATAGACGTGTCGAGCATGCGCTTGGTTTTTTCGTTCTCACGCGTGAGCGACTGGGCCGACACCATCTCTAAATAGCAGAAGCCCAACCCCTTCTCGCGCCCGATCAACCGGAAAGGCAGATCCGAGCAAGCCGCAAGAGGGGACTGGATGATCTTTGAGGAGAGGCGGAGGGCGCCGATCTGCAGTGGCATGGTCGAAGGCCCAATTTTACAATGATTGCCATACCGCATGACCTTTAAATTTACCCTCCTCGGCAGGCGTGGTATAATGTTTCGTCAGCGAACACGCCGTTTCCAGCTTTTCGATGCGCACGAAAACACTCAAGAAGAACAAGGTCTCGGTCGTCACCCTCGGCTGCTCGAAGAATCTCTACGATTCCGAGGTGCTGATGGGCCAGTTGCGCGCCAACAAGTTTGAGGTTGAGCATGACGCCGATGGCTCGGACGCCGCGATAGTCGTGATCAATACCTGCGGCTTCATTGACAACGCGAAGAAAGAGTCCATCGACACGATTCTCGACTACGCCGCCGCCAAGAAGGAGGGCAGGCTCGACAAGCTGTTCGTCACCGGTTGCCTGTCGGAGAGATACAAAGATGATCTTGAAAGAGATATCCCCGAGGTGGACGCATACTTCGGCACGCGCGACCTGCCCCGTCTGCTCAAGGCGCTCAACGCCGATTACAAGCGCGAGCTCGTCGGCGAGCGCATGCTGGCCACGCCGCGCCACTACGCTTACTTCAAGATCTCCGAGGGCTGCGACCGTCCGTGCTCATTTTGCGCCATCCCGCTGATGCGCGGAAAACATATTTCGACGCCGATTGAAGATCTTGTGGACGAGGCCAAGCGTCTTGCGGCGGCGGGAACGCGAGAGTTGCTCTTAATCGCCCAGGATTCGACCTACTACGGCCTCGATCTTTACGGCAAACGGCGCTTGCCTGATCTCCTGCGCGCTTTGTCCGATGTCGCCGGTCTTGATTGGATACGGCTGCACTATGCCTTTCCGTCCGGTTTCCCGATCGAGGCGCTCGACGTTATGCGCGAGCGCCCCAATATTTGCAAGTACCTTGACATGCCGTTACAGCATGTCTCCGACCGCATGCTCGCATCGATGCGTCGCGGCACGACCAAAGCCAAGACCGAGGCGCTTGTCGCGATGATCCGCGAGAAGGTTCCCGGCGTGGCGTTGCGCACGACATTGATCGCGGGCTATCCTGGGGAAACGATCCTCGATCATGAGGAGATGCTTGCCTGGGTGAGAAAGACTCGCTTTGAGCGCCTCGGCGTGTTTCAGTATTCTCATGAGGAAAACACGCATGCGTTTTCCTTGCTGGACGATGTCCCCGCCGAAGAAAAACGGCGCCGCGCTGAGGCCGTGATGTCCGCGCAGCAGCCCATCTCCCTTGCGCTAAACACAGCGCGCATCGGCTCGGTCCTGAAAGTGCTCGTGGACCGCAAGGAAGGCAGGCACTTCATCGGGCGCACCGAGTCCGACTCGCCCGAAATAGACAACGAGGTCTTAATTGCAGCCGCGACTCATTCCGCGCGCGTCGGCGACTTCGCCGGAATCAGGATCACCGGCGCCGAGGAATATGACCTCGTCGGCGAAATAGCCTGACGATTATTGTTTCCCGCGCCGATGTCGAACGGTCTTGTTGCCTGATGTATTCGTGAAACTAATGCCGCTTTCGGTTAGCTGGAAAGAGGCCACGCCTTCAGCGAGAGGAGCAAGGCTCTCGCTGCTGCGTAAATTCCCCAAGGCATCGAGAAAGGTCACGCCGCCATTATTGTGGTCTAATTCATAAAAAATCACATCGCTGCCAAGCGGGCTTTGGTCCTCATTCTTGTGCAGCTTGCCGTTGGCATCCAGCCAGATCACGTCGCCCGTTGTTCCGCTGATTTTAAAGTTAGCGACATCGCGACCCAGGAGCTGTTCGTTCCTGTATAAGGCATGGTTGATGTCGCTCCACACCACATCTCCGGTGGGGGAACTGTCGTCGAACTCGTCGGCGTTTGTGCCCAGACGTTTATCTTCCCCATAAATAGAATTTGAAGCGTCGATCCAGGTGACCACACCGAGAGCTTGATTGAGGGAGAACGCCTTGATGCCGCCTATTGCCAGCGTTCGTTGCACGCCATTCTGTGAAGCTCCATTTTTATGAAGGATTCCGACGTTATCTATCCACGCCACATCCTCGGTGGCGCTGGCGATCTTAAACTCCTTGACGCTGTAACCGATGGGATCGTTGTTCCTGCGGAGAGTTCCTACGCCATCCAGCCAGATCGCATCACCCGAACATTGGAATATCTTAAAATCTCCTCTGATGCCGGATCCTATGTTTTTGCCATCCCTCTCGATTCCTCCTGATGCAGTGACCGTGACGACATGGGGCCTACAGGGTGCCTCTCTTTCAGGGGTCGCCTGAGTCGGCACCGCGGTTACACGAGGTACCGGAAACTTTAAGTTAAGCGCATCGTCCCATTTGTCACCACAACAAGGCGTCACGCAAAGAATCATCAGCAACGCCAATATTTTATTTTCCACACCTGAAGCATAGGGGGCTTTATTTAGATTGTCAATAGGCGCTTTTGCCGGGCGCCCAAAGGGGGGGAGCAGTCGGGCTTGGGGTCTTATTTCCTTCAGTCTCCCGGCGTCAACGGTTTCTTGACGAGCTTTCCTCCTTCATTCGAGAGAGACTCGATCTTCGTCTTCACATCCTCAAGCCGCTGAGACAGGTCCTTGGCGAGACCGACGCCTTTCTCAAAAAGCGCGAGCGACTCATCAAGCCCTTTGTCGCCCGCTTCAAGCTCGCGCACGAGCTCCTCTAGAGTTTCCAGCGTCTTCTCGAATGTCGGGACTTTCGTCATGAGGCCACCTCGCAATTAATTTCACCTTCAGACAGGCGCACCGTGACCCTGTCGCCTGTCCGGACCTGGGCGGCAGCCGTCAAGACCTTGCCCTTGCTCGTTGCAATCGCGTAGCCGCGCGCAAGCACGTTGAGCGGGGAGATCGCGTCGAGCCGTCCTGCGACCGCGCCCAGACGCAGGCCCAAGATCACCAGGTGCCTGCCAAGCGCGTTGGGCAGGCGCATGCTCAGATCGTCGACACGCTGTACGCGTTGCTCCCAGAGGCGGCGCGGGTCTTGGAGCAATGGATGGGCGGAGGCGTACTGAAGTCGGCGCCCAAGAGAATCAACGACGTCCTGGAGGTTTCGCAGCATTGTCTCAAAGAGATCGTGGACGCGTTCTCGAACGACGGATTTCTCTTGCACGGCCAGCTCTGCCGCAGCCGAGGGCGTCGGTGCGCGCAAATCGGCGACAAAGTCGGCTATCGTCGTATCGGTCTCATGACCGACGCAGGAGATCACGGGGATCTTGGACCCGGCAATCGCGCGTGCGACGAGCTCATCGTTGAACGCGCCAAGATCTTCAATGGCGCCGCCGCCGCGTCCGACGAGAAGAACGTCGGTGTCGGATGAGAGTTCATTGAAGCCGCGAATTGCGGCGCTGATTTCCACCGCCGCTCCAGGTCCCTGAACCTTCACTGGCCACACCCGTATGAGCACGCCAGGCCAGCGGCGGCTTAAGACCTGGATCACATCGCGCACGGCCGCCCCTTGCCCCGAAGTGACGACACCGATGATCCGGGGGAAAAGGGGGAGGGGTTTCTTTCGAGCTTCCTCAAAGAGCCCCTCGGCGCGAAGCGTCATCTTGAGCTGCTCGAGCGCCAGCTGGATCGCGCCGATAGAACGCGGCTCAGCGGTGGAGATGATGAACTGCAGCTCGCCGCGACTCTCGTAGGAGGTCACGCGACCGCGGGCCAGGATCTTAAGACCGTCCATGAATTTAAATTTGACTCCGAATGAGGCGCCCTTGAACAGGACGGCGCGCACCTGGGACTTGTCGTCCTTGAGGCTCAGGTAGGTGTGTCCGGAGGGATAAGCCTTGCAGTTGGATATCTCGCCTTCGACCCACAGCTCCGGGAAGGAGGCTTCAAGCAGTTGATGAACTTCTGCGTTGAGTTGGGAGATCGTGAATACGCGGCGGCTCTCCACAGGCTATTGCGAGCGGGGATGGAGATAGACGGCGAGCGCTGTCCCGGCAAGCATCCAGCCGGCAAAGTGCGCAAACAGGCTTTGGCCGGCCGCGGCGCGGGGACCGGCAAGCCAGGCGATGGCGGCCGCAGTGAGTACCGCCCCCACTTTCTCGACGATCGAGCGCGAGCCAAGTTGCAGTATGAGCAAGGTCGCTAGGCCGCCCGCAAGCAGACACGCGGGCGTGCTCCTCTCAGAGAACGGCGCCAGGATAAATCCAGCGATCAAGGTCCCGCAAAGGACGCGCTTCACGGGAGCTCCTTTTTACAAGCATCCATTCTATTTATGATTCGTAGAATAACAATTCTCTTATCTCGAAACATTCACCGCGTGCTTAAGACTGAGCTCGCGTTCCGATGACAGCGAATGCGCCCACTCGCTGAACTCCAAGACTTTCGCGTCCACGACGCGGCGCGCTTCAGCCACGGCGATCGAGCGCGCCGCCATATTCTTGGCGACGATCGCCTCGAGATCCTCAAGACGATAGAGGTAAACACCGTCAATTTCGTGGACCGACTCTTCAATATCGCGCGGCATCGCGAGGTCAATGAGAAACAGGGAGCGTCCTCCCCGGCAGCGGACGGCATTCTCGATGAGAGCGCGGGTCAGAACCGCCGTCGGCGCGCCGGTTGAGGCGAGGACAATGTCAGCTCGCTCCAGCTCGGCCGGGAAATTCTCCCAACGCACGGCCTCTCCCTGATAGCGCGCGGCGAGCTGAAAGGCCCGCTCCCAGGTGCGGTTGGCGATGGAAAGCTTGCTGAGGCCGTGCGCGGCAAGATGTTTTGCGGCGAGCTCGGCCATAGAGCCCGCCCCGAGGATCAAGACCTCCTTGCCCTCAAGGCGACCGAAGATCGTTTCGGCGAGTTGCACGGCGACGGAGGGCACCGATGTAATGCCGGTGGAAAGTTTGGTCTCGGTGCGGACTTTTTTTCCGACGAATAATGCGCGCTGGAACAGGACATTGAGACGCTTGCCGGTCATGCCCATCGCTTTGGCGATCTCATAGCTGGTCTTCACCTGGCCCAAAATCTCGGTTTCGCCGACGACCAGCGAGTCGAGGCCGGAGGCGACGGCAAACAGGTGGCCAACCGCGGCGGCGTCCTCGCGTATTTCGACCTGCGCGCCCAATTGAGCGCAGGCAAGATCCTCAAGCGCGGCGATCATGCTTCCAGAAGAAAGCGCCGTCTCTGGGGCAACAGCGGCGGCGGCATATAATTCGAAGCGATTGCAGGTTGATAGCGCCACAGCCTCGGTGATGCCGCGAACCTGGAGTTCAGCGAGCGCCCGCTCGACGGGGACCAGAGCAAGCGCCTCGCGCGCGGCGCCAATACGCGCACGATGGCTCCAGCTTAGGCAGACGAGCTTCATTTCCCCACCAGAAATCCATGGCGCCCGGAAGACAGCTCGGCGCCGAAAAATGTCGCGAGCATGCACGCGAATCCCGCCATGGAAACATACATCGGCGCACGTCCGCGTCGTCCGGAGATGTGGCGCAGCCACAGAAACTCGGCATAAAACGCGGTCGTTATCAACGCCATAGTCTCCTTGGGATCCCAGGACCAGGCGTGACCCCATGTTTTGGACGCCCACACGCCGCCCATCATCAGTCCAACGACGAGCGCCGGCAGAGAGCAGGCGATGATCCTTCCGTTGAGCGCCTCGAGTTCGTCGAGCGCGGGCAGGCGGTAGCACAAGTCGTTCGGCTTGCGTGATTTTATTTGCCGCTCTTGAACCAGAAAGGCCAAGCAGATGCCGAAGGCATTGGCAAAGGCGGCATAGCAGGTGATCAGCGCCAACGGATGAAAATTGAGCCAGTAGCTGCGCAACTCGGGCGCGAGAGCGCTCAGCGAGGGGTCGGCTTTGAGCACGGCCGCGCCCAAAGTCATCGCGACGAACGGCAGGATGAAAGCGCCCAAGATGCCGAGTTTCTTGCGGACCTCGATGAAAAAGAAAGCAGTCGCCAATGCCAGCGCCATATAGGACAAAGCGCCGAAAAACGAGTTAATGGGCAGAAACCAGCGGTTATCGGGATAGGCCCAAAATCCGGCGAGCCGCACGGCGAAGGCCAGGACATGAAGGCACAGCCCCGCGCCGAGCAAAGACACCATCGTCCGGCGGACGCGTTCACTTTTACTGGATAAATAGACGAACGCCGCAAAGCAGGCCGCAGTATAAAAGAGAAAGGAACCCCACGACAAGTAGAGCTGCGCCATCCGACTATTCTAGATAAAACAGACGAGTTGTTTCCTTTTTAGCGGCAATTCCCGTGGAAAGCTTTGCGGGCGCTACTTCTTGGACTGGCCTTTGTTGCCCGCCGCGCCGAAGGACGCCAGGCCGAACAGGTAGGCGATGTCGGTGTCCTCAAAGGCGACCTTGAGCCAGGTCTGGTAGCGCGGAACTTCCTGGACGTCCTCCACGCGTGCGCCGATGCCCAGGTGCTTGTGGACTTGGGCGAGAAATGCGAAGTCAACAGCTGCTTTGCTGAACCTGCGTCCCGAAATGGTGCGGTTGCGTCCGAAGTCATGGCCCTGGGCCATGAGCGAGAAGCGGCCCAGCAGAGGGTCTTTATAAAAAGGCGTGAGGCTCACGCGCGCGCCGCCGCCGGAGCGGATGACGCCAACGCCGACATCATACCAGCCTTTCTGCCAGCCGACGAGGGCGTCGACAAGGTTGGGTTGGGCATAGTCTTCCTGCGTGCCGCGCTTTTCGTCGCTGATGTTGGCCAGGTTGGCGCCGCCGACATAGTAGTAGCGGCCCTCGCGCGGCGAGATCTTAAGACCGATGTCCGCACGCGAGGTGCGGACTACATGTTCATAGCGCCAGTCGTAGTTCCAGTACACCTTGAATTGCGTGATGCGGCCAAACACGTCCTTGGCCGTGCCTGCGGCTTCTTTAACCGAGGCGATGGTTTCCTTGACATCGGCCTTGACTTTCTCATCGTGGAGCAACGCGCCGATAGCGCCCTTGTCGTTGGCTAGGCTTGCCATCATCGTATTTGACTTGGCGAGCAGGGCGTCGAGCTTGGACGTGATGTCGTCGGCGCGGCCAAGAGCTTTCTCGATCTGAGGCTTGCTCGTCGCGATGAGATCGTTGAGGTTGGCCGTCATCTCGCGCACATTGGCCACGGTCTCGGCGAGGTTGTCGGCAAGCGTGCCGCGCGGGCCTGCCGCCGTGAGGCTGTCGAGCAGTTTCTCAACCTTGGTGAGCACCTTGGTCAGGGACTTTTCGATAGAGACGGGATCCTCTCCGCGAACGGTCGAGTTCGCCGCGATCACTCCTTGAGCGCTCTTTCCTTGGTCCACCTGGAGATACTTGGATCCGATGATGCCGGTCGAGCCGATGGAGAACACGGCATCGTTGTAGATGTCCGTGCCTTTGCGGATCGACATGACAACCCGCGCGCCGTCGTCGACAAGCTCAATGGCTCGAACCGATCCGACCTCGACGCCGGAGAGCTTGACGGGCGCATCCTTGGAGAGATTGGCGACGTCGGAGAATTGGCCGTAAAGGGTATAGCGTTTTTCAAAGGAGACGTCGCCGAGCAAAAAAACAGCGGTGGCCATGAGCGTCAGCCCGCCGAGAACGAACGAGCCGACTTTGGTCTCGAGCGTCATTGCCGCGGCCTGCGGCTATTGCCGCGTCCAGGTTGGATCATATCTTCGTCGCCTGATTGGACGCGCTCTCCGCCTCAAATTCCTTCAGCTTCATTTTAATCGGGCCTTCGCTCTTGCCGTCGACGAACTGGCGAACATAGGCATTCGTGCTGGTCTTAATGATGTTCGGATGCGCGACTTCAAGAACTTTCCCCTCGTGAAACATCGCCATGCGGCTGGCGACCTTGTACGCCGACTTCATGTCATGAGTGACGACGATTGCCGTCACTTGCAACTGCTTCTGGAGGTCTCCGATCAAGTCGCTGATGACGTCGGACATGATCGGATCCAACCCCGTGGTGGGCTCATCATACAAAATGTAAGAAGGCTGGGCGGCGATGGCCCGAGCAAGCGCCACGCGTTTTTTCATGCCGCCGGAGAGCTCGGCAGGCTTGAAGTCCTCAATATCTTTGAGACCGACAAGCGCCAAGCAATCCGAGGCGATCCGGCGGTGCTTGCCGGCGGGGATATCGGTCAGGTAGCGCAAGCCGAAAGAGATATTTTCCCAAACGGACATGGAATCGAATAAAGCGCTTTCCTGGAAAAGGTAGCCGAAGCGGCGGCGGTAGTTCGCGATTTCGGCCTCGGTCTTGAGCTTCGCCACATCGATGCCGTCGACTATTATATGGCCGTCATCGGGGCGGTGCAGGCCGATCACGCATTTAAGGAAAGTGGATTTCCCGCAACCGGAGCCGCCGATGATGACGAGCGTCTCGCCGGTTTCCACGCGCAAGTTGATTCCGCGCAAGATGGCCCGGGGTCCGAAACATTTGACGACGGCTTGGGCGTCGATCATCAGGTGATTCCAAACGCATTAAGAATCGCGGTCGCAAAATAATCCAGCACGAGGATGAGGACCATGCTGATGACGACAGCCGAGGTGGTGGATTTGCCCACGCCCTCGGCGCCGCCGCGAGTCGTGACTCCTTTGAAGCAGGAAACGAGGGAAACGACCGCCGCGAACACGAAGGTTTTGAGGAAGCCGTGCGCGAAATGCCGAATCTCCATATTATTGATGATATCGTGCCAATACACCGTCGCGGGAATCTGATACTTCGCGTGGGCCACGAGGTAGCCGCCGAAGATGCCCGTGAAATCAGATGCGATGGTCAGCAGGGGGAGAACGATCATGAAAGCGATGAAGCGCGGGATTATAAGATAGCGGACAGGATCGGTGCCGAGAGTGTAGAGCGCATCAATCTGCTCGGTGACCTTCATCGTGCCGAGTTCAGCGGCGATCGCAGTGCCCGCCCGGCCGGCGACGACGATGGCGGTCATGACAGGGGCAAGCTCCATGACAAGCGAAAAGGCGACGACCGTGCCGACGAACAGCGGCTCGTTGAAGAGGTGTTTTGAGGAGGCACCGGTCTGGAGAGCAAGCACCATGCCCGTAAAGAAGGCGGTCATCGCGGTCACCGGAAGGGATTCGACGCCGATACGGAGCATCTGAATCAAGGTCTGCCGCCACTCGATGCGGTCGCTCCTCATCCAGCGGAAGGTTGAACGCACAAGAAAGGCGAACTGGCCGGTTTCCTCGGCGCCATCAAGAATCAACCTCCCGAAGCTGCGAATCATGCGCCCACCGCCACGCGCGGCACGCGACTTGAAAGCGAAGTGACTGTCTCGTAAGGGATGGTCCCGCACAAGCGGGCCAATTCGGCGGCGGAGATGACCAGCTTCTCCTGGCGGCCGATCAGCACGGCGTCATCGCCGATGCGGGCTTGGCGCACCCCGCTGACATCAACCATGGTTTGATCCATCGTGATGCGGCCTATAACGGGGCAACGCCGTCCGCCGATAAGGACCTCGGCTTTGTTCGACAGCGCGCGCGGATAGCCGTCGCCGTAGCCGATCGGCAAGGTCGCGATGCGGCTAGAGCGCTTGGCCCTCCAAGTTGCGTCGTAGCTGATAGTGGTCCCTTTGGGTACCGTCTTGATATAGACCAATTTGCACTTGAGCGTCAGCGCTGAGGCAAAGCCTTTATGGAGACCATAGGCGGCAAGACCGGGGCGGATGAGGTCAAAGCGCGCCCCCGTATAACGCAGAGCCGCGGCGGAATTGGCCGCGTGAACAAGAGGTGGGCGCAGTCCCTCGCGGGAAAGAGCCGAAACCACGCGCGTGAAGTCTCGCAGCTGGCGCGCGGTGAAATCCGAATCCTCGGCCTTGGCCAGGTGAGTATACAATCCCTGCACCCGGATGCCTTTTAAAGAAGGAAGCGCGCGCACAAGCGCCAGCGCCGCCTCGGGACGCAATCCTATCCGGCCCATTCCGGTATCCACCTTCACATGAACGTTGAGAGTTCGGCGCAGGCGCAAGGCCGCCGCCGCCACACGCTGAGCGGATTCCAGGGAGGCGATGATCGGAGTGAGGTCATACGCGGCGGCGGCAAGCGCGCTCTCGAATGGATAAAGCGAGCCGAGGATGAGGATCGGCAGGCTCACACCCGCGCCGCGCAGGGCAACGCCTTCCTCGACCGAGGACACGCCCAGCCAATCAGCGGCGGCGGCCTTCTGCGCGGCAAGCGCGCAAAGCACGGCGTCGTGCCCATAAGCATTGGCTTTGACAACGAACATGATCTTGACGCGGGCGCCGACTTGCTTGCGCAGGAGGCGCAAATTCCCGACGAGAGCTTGGACATCAATCTCCGCCCATGTCGGGCGGAAGAAACGTCTCATGCCGATGAGCCGAACTGCTCCTGCTTTTCCGTAAAAGAGACAGGTTCTTCCGTGCTCGTTTCATCAGCAAAGCGGGTGATGTGCCGCAGGAAGGTCACCGGAACCGAACCGGTCGGGCCCTGGCGCTGCTTGGCGATAATGATCTCCGCTTTATTTTCCAAAGTCGGGTCGTTGGGCTTGTAATAGCCTTCGCGATGGATCAGCGCGACGACATCAGCGTCCTGCTCGAGCGAGCCGGACTCGCGCAAGTCGGAGAGTTTGGGCTTGTTGTCGATGCGGGACTTGTCCTCGGAGGCGCGCGAGAGCTGAGACAAGGCGACCACGGGAAGGTTGAGCTCCCGAGCGAGCTGTTTAAGCCCGCGCGAAATTTCCGAGACTTCCTGCTGCCGATTTTCATTGCGCCCGCCGCCTCGCAGGAGCTGGAGGTAGTCAATGACGACCATGCCGAGCATCTTCTTCTCCTGGCGCAGGCGCGTCATCAGTTGGCGCGAGATTGCGCGGATGTTCATGACCGTCATCCCGGGATTGTCGTTGATGAACATCGGCGCCTCCGCAAAGCGCGCGGCAGCGCTCGTCAGATCCTGCCAGCGGTCGCTCTTGAAATAGCCGGTACGGATGTCCTTGAGGTTGACCTTCGCCTCGGAGGCGATGAAGCGCTGCATGATCGCATGACGGTTCATCTCCAGCGAGAAGAAAAGCACCGGAATAGTCTTTTCGAGGACCGCATGGGCGACCATGCTCAAGGCCAACGCGGTCTTGCCTTGCGCCGGACGCGCGGCGATTAAGATCAGATCTGATTTTTGAAATCCGGTTGTGAGCCGGTCGAAGGCGCGCAATCCGGTCGCGATGCCGGTGACCTCCTGCTTGCTGTGGTGCGCGCGTTCAATTTGGTCGACGACCTCGTGCACCAGGTCCTTCATCTCGACGACGCCCTGCAAAGTCTGACGCTCGGAGACTTTAAGGATCGAGCTTTGCGCCTCATCGAGAATCTGCTTGGGATCCTTCTCCTGCGTGTAACAGGCGGTCACGACGTTCGTGGCGGCCGCGATGAGGTCGCGGAGGATCGCCTTTTCCTTGACGAGATGAGCATAGTATTCAACGTGCGCGGCGGTGGTGACCTTGTCGATGAGTTCCGCGAGGAAGGCGCCGCCGCCGATGCCGTCGAGATTGAAATTCTTTCGCAACTCTTCGGAGACCGTGACGACGTCGATCGCCTGTCCCGCGCCGAATAAAATGCAGATGGCGCGAAAAATGCGTTTATGCGCATCAAGATAGAAGTCCGTTTCGTGGATGAGGTCGAGGGCTTTCTCGGCCGCCTCGCGCTCAATGAGCATCGAGCCGAGAACGGCCATCTCGGCCTCGAGCGCTTGCGGAGGCGTGGACGGATTCTGCGCCATGCGTCTCTTTTGGTTACTCGCGCGCGATGACGGTGACTTTGACCTTGGCGATCACTTCAGGCTGAAGCCGGAGAGACACCTCATGCTCGCCCGTGGTCTTGATCGAGGTCTCGAGGCGGATCGAGCTCTTGGGAACATCATAGCCAGCCGCCTTTAGGCTCTTGAGAAGATCAGCCTTGCCGATGGAGCCGAACAGTTTTCCTTCGGCAGAAGCCGGAACCGCGAAGGATAAATTAATGCCGACGAGCTTTTCCAACAGCTCTCTGGAGGCCTTGACTTCGCCGGCGACGAGGGTCGCGCGCTTTTCCTTGCCTTTTTCCCAGTACTTGAGAGAAGAATCAGTGGCCAGCTCGGCGAGCTTGCGCGGAAGCAGATAGTTGCGAGCGTAGCCGGTCTTAACTTCCTTGATATCGCCGGGGCGACCGAGATTATCGACGACACTGCGGAGGATCACTTTCATGGCGGCGCTCCTACTGCTGAGTCTTACCTGGATACGTACGGAAGAAGCGCCAAATTGCGCGCGCGCTTGATGCAACGAGTGAGCTTGCGCTGATGAGACGCGCAATTGCCCGTGATACGGGCCGACAGAATTTTCCCCGTGTCGGTCGTGAAGGTCCGTAGAATTTGGATTTGCTTGAAGTCGATATCGCGGACCTTCTCGGCGCAAAAGCGGCAGACTTTGCGTCGGACGGGATAAAGAGCGCGGCGAGCGCCGCCGGGAGCGCTGCTGCTTGGTCGGCGAGCGCCGGCGACCGCCGACCCCGAGGCGCCAGGGAAAGTTTCTGTTTTCACATACGTCGTGTCAGCGGGTTCGATAGCCATTAGAACGGGACCTCCTCAGTCTCTGCTTCAGTCGACGGCGCCAGCTCCCCGACGTCAGATGCGCCGACCGACGATATTGTGTCATTCGGAATCGATAATAGAATCTGAACGCGGCGCGCTTCGACTTCGATGCTGGAGCGTTTATTTCCTTCCTTGTCCTGATAATCATGACTGCGCAGGCGGCCCTCAACATGGACCGGGGCACCCTTTTTGACGGCCTTGCCAACGCGCTCCCCCGCCTCGCGCCAGATCACGCAATTCACGAAAGTCGCGTCATCTTTCCACTCCCCGGACCTCGGGTCCTTGTAGCGGCGGTTGACGGCGAGGCCAAAACGGCACATCGCCGTTCCATTGGAGGTGTATTTGAGCTCGGGGTCGCGTGTGAGTCTGCCCGTTAGAAGAACGGTATTTTGCTCAGGCAGGCGCAGCTCCGCAGTCATGTTACGCCTGAGCTGCGGCCGGGACGACGGCGGGCTTGATCTTCTTGGGCTTCTTCTCGGGCATTTTACGATCACGAACCAAGACGGTCATTTCGCGCAATACAGTGTCGGAGACGCCGAAATTATGCGACATTTTCTTGAGGAGCGCCGGAGTGCTCTTGTACTTCAGGTAGACATACACCCCTTCACGAGCTTTGCCGATGATGTGGGTCAGCTTGCGTCGGCCCCATATCTCATGGCCGAGCACCTCCCCGGCTTCCCCGGAGATTGTCAACTTTGTTTTCTCGACGAACTCCACGATTTCGGGATCGGCGAGAACGGGCTTCAGGATGAGGATCGTTTCGTAAATTTGCATGGGTTCGACAATATAGCAAAAATTTTCCGTCAAATGACAAGATTTGTGAGCTCAAATTGTGATTCAGAGAAAGGGGCAATTCCGGGAACGATTTACCCCGCTGCCTGAATCACGAGAATTCAAGGAAGCTGTTGAGAGAGTCGCGGCCGCTTCTGCTAGAATGAGGCCGTCATGGCCCGCAAACCATCCTTGTCGCGGCGCGCAAGCGGCATCCTCCTGCACCCGTCTTCTCTCCCGGGGGCGCGCGGGGGGACCCTGGGCGCGGAAGCGCGGCGCTTCGTGGATTTCCTCGCGGACTGCGGCCAGTCGTGGTGGCAGATGCTGCCGGTGTGTCCTCCGGATGAATTCAATTCGCCATACGCCACATCCTCAAGTTTCGCGGGCAGTTCCGCTTTGATCGATACGGATCTTCTGGCTGAGGCAGGCCTTCTGAAGAAGGCGGAACTCGGCCAATCAAGGGAGAAAGCCCTGCGTGCCGCGTTTGCTCACTTCGGCAAGCGCGCCGCGCGCGAGGTGAAAGAGAATTTCGAGGCGTTTGGCATCAGCGAATCGGGATGGCTTGCCGACCACGCCTTATTCCGCGCGCTCAAGGATGCCAATGGCGATCGTCCCTGGTTTCAATGGGAGGAAGCTTTGCGCCGCCGTGAACCCGCGCGCCTGGCTGAGGCCCGTGCGAATATGCCCGCGGAGCTGCGCTACCACGAGTTCGTGCAGTGGCTATTCTCCCGTCAATGGCACGCTCTGCGGCAACATGCCGCCGTGCGCGGCGTGAGCCTGATGGGGGATATCCCGATTTATATCTGTCATGACAGCGCGGACTGCTGGGCAAACCAGGAGTTGTTTTTTTTAAACAAGGATGGCCGGCCCTCCGTCGTCGCGGGAGTGCCGCCCGATTATTTTTCCGCCGAGGGCCAGCTCTGGGGCAATCCGCTCTACCGATGGGATCGCCATCAGCAGAGCGGCTTTTCCTGGTGGAGAGCGCGCCTTAAGTCCTGCGCTGAGCGTTTTGACGCGTTGCGCCTCGACCATTTCATCGGCTTTCGTCGCTACTGGGAGATTCCAGCCGGCGCTACGACTGCGATCTCGGGAAGATGGGTCGAAGCGCCCGGCGTGGATTTCTTTCAGAGCGTTCTCGGCGATCTCAAAGGCCTTGAGCTCGTCGCTGAGGATCTGGGTGCTGTGACTGCGGAGGTCTCTGCTTTGCGCGAGCGGTTCAGCTTGCCGGGCATGCGCTTAGCGCAATTTTCTTTTGACGGCACGCAGAAAGACTGGCCCGCGAATTGGCCGGAGAACTGCGTGGGCTACACCGGCACCCACGACAACGACACGGCGCGCGGCTGGTGGGAGGACGCGGGCACGGGAAACGCGCAGCGTTCGCCTCCGCAGGCGGAAAAGGAGCGCGGCGCTTTTTGCCGCGCGCTCGGCCGCGAAATTAAAATCCCATCTTGGGACATGATGACGTTGATCTGGAGATCTCCCGCGCGAACGGTGATCGCCCCGATGCAGGATCTGTTGAATTGCGGCACGGAGGGTCGGATGAACCGTCCCGGGACCGTCGCGCGCAATTGGCGCTGGCGGATGGATGCAGACGCCTTGACGACGCGTCTGGCCGGACGCTTGGCCTTGCTCACCGGCGTCTGTGGACGAGCGCCGCAGTGAGCGCCGGGCTCGTCGATCACGCGGCCTCGGCGTTTTCTGATATGGATATCCATCTTTTCAATGAGGGCACCCATAGAACTCTCTACGACAAACTCGGCGCGCATCTGGAGACACGGAGCGGGAAAGCGGGCACGCGCTTTGCCGTCTGGGCGCCGAATGCCAAAACCGTTGCCGTCATGGGCGGCTTCAACGGCTGGGACAAGACGAAGCATCCGCTTAAATCCCGCGCCTCTTCGGGCATATGGGAAGGCTTTATCCCCGGAGTCGTCGCCGGGGACGTCTATAAATACTGGATAGCTTCATGCGTGAATGGCCACCATGCCGCGAAGGCCGATCCCTATGGATTTCGTCATGAAGAGCCTCCGCGCACCGCCTCGATCGTCTGGGGTCTTGACTATGCATGGAAGGATGCGCAGTGGATGCGGACACGCCGGGACCGCGCGGCGCTGTCGGCCCCGTTGTCCATCTATGAGGCGCACCTTGGCTCCTGGCGCCGCGTCCCGGAGGAAAACAACCGCTCGCTCACCTACCGCGAGGCAGCGCCTTTGCTCGCCGAGCACGTCAAGAAGCTTGGCTTTACGCATGTCGAGCTGCTGCCGATCATGGAGCATCCGTTCTACGGCTCCTGGGGCTATCAGACCACGGGCTACTTCGCGCCGACCTCGCGTTACGGCGCCGCCCAGGACTTCATGTTCCTCGTGGATCATCTTCACCAGGAAGGCATCGGAGTGATTCTTGATTGGGTGCCCTCGCATTTTCCCGAGGATGGCCACGGCCTCGGCTTCTTTGACGGCACCGCTCTTTATGAGCACGCCGACCCGAAGCTTGGCTTTCATCCCGACTGGAAAAGCGCCATCTACAATTATGGACGCAACGAGGTCAGAGCGTTTCTTCTCTCCAATGCCCTCTTTTGGCTCGACAAATATCACGCCGACGGCCTGCGCGTGGACGCGGTCGCCTCGATGCTTTATCTTGACTACTCGCGCAAGGAAGGCGAGTGGATTCCCAATAAGTTCGGCGGACACGAAAATCTTGAAGCGAGCGCTTTCCTTAAAAAGCTCAATGAAGAGGTTTATCGGCATCACCCCGATGTGCAGATGATCGCCGAAGAGAGCACGGCGTGGCCCGGGGTGTCCAAGCCGACCTGTTTTGGCGGCCTTGGCTTCGGCCTCAAGTGGGACATGGGCTGGATGCACGATACTCTCAAATACATGCGCACGGATCCTATTCATCGAAAGCACCACCACAATGGGATCACCTTTCGCGCGCTATACCAGTTTTCGGAGAATTTCGTGTTGCCCCTTTCGCACGACGAGGTTGTCCACGGCAAGGGGGCATTGCTGGCGCAGATGCCCGGCGATGACTGGCGTCAATTCGCCAACCTGCGCCTGCTGTACGCGTGGCAGTGGGCGTTGCCCGGCAAGAAGCTCCTGTTCATGGGCGGCGAACTGGCCCAGCGCCGAGAGTGGGGGCACGATCGCTCTCTTGACTGGCACCTGCTTGAGCATAAGAGCCACCAGGGTATTCTGCGGTGGGTGTCGCATCTTAACGGTCTCTATCGCTCCGAGCCGGCGCTTCACGAGCGTGACTGCGATCCTGCCGGCTTTGAGTGGGTGGATTCCTCCGATGCGGATAATTCCGTCTTGTCCTTCCTGCGTAGAGGCGCTGCGCCCGATAAGGACGTTCTGTGCGTGTTCAATTTCACGCCGGTGCCGCGACCAGGCTACCGCGTCGGGGCGCCGTGCGCCGGCACATGGGTGGAGTTGGCGAACTCTGACGCGCCTGAGTTTGGCGGCGCCGGGGTCGCGCTTGGAACTGAGATCAAGGCCACGCGCGCGCCGTGGCACGGGAGGCCTTTCTCGGTAAAACTTCATTTGCCGCCCATGGCAGGCGTTTTCTTGAAATTAGATCCCAAATAATTTTACTCACTCTCTGAATTAGAAGCGCGTCGCGTAGTTCACACCCACGCGCTCGGAGGCGATGCGGCCGGCCTTGACGCCCCACTCGCTCGTGAAGGCCAAAGGAGAGTGTTTGCGCGCGAACGTAAGCGCAACGAGTTTGCGCGCATTGCCGTTTAAGAGAGCGCTTTGCAAAGACGCGCCGGAAAGAGCATCGAAATCCACCTGCAGCGGGCCGATGGCGAAATCGCCGCGCAGACCCGCGACATAGAGGTAGGCGCCGCCGAGCATGCCGGCGGACAATGAGAACTTCGGGTCCCAATTGGAAAAAGTGGAGGCGTAGGTGCCGCTGTCCTGACCGAAGCGTTCCAGTTGGTAGCGGAAAACCAAGGCATCGACGAGAGCGTCGGCGAAGGCGCTTGCGTGGGCGTTGACTGCGGAACGTTGCCAGGCGACGGTCTCCTGAATTCCCATCGAACCGGCCGGACGTTCCGCGATCAGTCGGCGCCATGTTTTTTCTTGACGCCGACGCAGGAGTTCGGCAAAAATTCGTTCGGAGGTTTCGCAGGGCACAGCGCTCATTTTCCCTGAGAGACGGTTGGGGAGGAATGCAGAGAGCAGGTGTCCGCGCAGGAGACCGTACACGCCATCGGCGACCGATTCAACTCCTCGATACAGGGGCTGGGAGAATTCCGCCAAATCCTCGGAGCGGGCGGGGGATGCCAGCATCCAGAGCGCCAGAGAGAGAGCCTTCATCCTCACAGGATAGTCGCGGGGAAGATGAAAGACGAGGGCCCGGAGACTTTCTCGGCATGAACAAAAGGCCCAGCCATCATTGGGTCTTTGGGCCCATAAAAAAATCACCCCCGGCACCGTGAACGGCACCGGGGGTGAGGGAGTCAGCGCTCTAAATTAGAGCTTGCGGACGTTCGCCGCGCGCGGGCCCTTGTCGGACTGCTGCACGTCGAACTCAACGGCCTGATTCTCAGCCAAAGTCTTGAACCCTTCGCCCATGATGGACGAGTGGTGGACGAACAGGTCCTTGGACCCGTCGTCCGGCGTGATGAAACCGAAGCCCTTCTGATCATTGAACCACTTCACTTTTCCCGTAGCCATTCTATTTGCTTCCTCTTTTCTTGCGTATTGCTCACAAACATCTTTGTGGCAAGATCATCGCTGATCTCGGCCTCTATTGTACCACGGATTCTTTCTTATGCGACTTAATTTTTGGCATAAAAAAGCGCGGGGCAGGGCCTTTCGGCCCGAGCCCCGCGCCGTTGAGAACTTAAAGACCTTTCCAGATTTCCGGATTCTTGAGCGAGGAGACCAACGCAGAGGTCGCCGGCATCGCCTTGAAGGCGATCTCGGGAACCAGCGCGGTATTTTCCACCGGCTTGAACCAGCAACGCGGGCGCAGGCCGATTGGGTGGCCTGATTGTGCTGTGCAGGTGCCCGCTGAAGGATCGGTCTCGCTGAGCGCGTCATTGACGCTGCGCGCGCAGATTGAGCCGGAGTAATAGGTGTCAAGCCGGCACTGCGAGGCAGGATGGCCGTCGGCGGTTTTAGCGACCTTCGCTGGATCCGGCGTGTCGTAGCGTGGAATGACGGTCTCGTTTCGCAGGGCTCTAAATAACGAGGTCACCGACATGCCCGCCGCTGAAGAGCGCACGCAAAGCGCGCGGTCGATCTCTGATTTGAAGGCCTGCTCGCATGCCGGGCGCGGGCCCGGGTCCTCGCCCTGGAGTTGGATCTTGAGGCGGGTGAACGCGGAAGCTCCAGGCGTTGCGAACACGCGGCGCAGGCACTTGAGGTTGGCGAAGTAATCGGCCTGCCCCTCATTGGAAGCCCAGTTCATGCCGCCATACTTGGGAGCGCCGCCGATGTGGTGTCCGATCTCATGGCAGAGGACGAGAGCAAATCCATCCTGTGTGATCGTCGCGTGTCGAGCCAATCCGCCGTACATGTTGACCACGTAGTCGGATCCTTGACGTTGCGCCGAGGCATTGACCGTGGCGTTGTCCCACAGGCGCTTGATGACAAGCTTGCCTCCGCGCGCGGCGATCACGGGCTTGTAGATCACTTCAGCGGCGTCGATGACGGCATTGAACTGCTGTTGCGTCAGGCCCTTATCTTCAAGTGAGCCCACCGCAATCTGCATCTTATTTTCAGGAAGAAAACCGTCTTCCAGAATGATCGTACGAGGCACGACGGAGAGGACGACGAGTGCAGCGCTTATCACGATGCTTCGGATCATAAGTACACCTCCAATATGAGACCATCCTGACATAGCTGTTTTTATAAAGCAAGCGAAATCGGGCCATTAGACCTAAGTCTTTTATAGGTCCTTTGGTCCTTGGTCTAATTGAGAGAAGGAGGTCAGACGCGCGCCGGCACGCTCCAAGGCCGCGCGCACGCGCGGGCTTGTCAGGGCAGCCAATTCATCCGCGTGCCGGTATTTCGGCATCAATTCCTTGAGCACGCCGGTCGTCGCCGTTGCGGGGTGACAGTAAATCTCAGTGATGCCGTCGGGCAGCAGCGGAAGCAGGCGCAGCCAGGCGCTCTCGATCATAGCGCCGGTTTCGAATAATCCAAAAAGGAAATCATTTGTGGCGATCCCCGCATGACGAAGTTTGGAGCGGGTGAGCGCGACCCAGGGCGCCATCATGGCCGACATCCAGGCCGCTGAAAGCGGCATGCCAGCCCAAGGCTGATGAGGCACGCGCACGGCCGGGATGCGCGTGTGTCCGGCGATCTGAAGAACGGCGTCGAGAATCGTGGGGTGGATATGGAAGTGGTTGTGTCCATTGAGATGGTCGAGCTCAAGTCCCGTCTCCTGGAACGCCGCCACCTGAGCGCGGCATTCCAAGACGGCCTGACGGCGTGCGCGGGGGGACAGAAAAATACGCGCCCCGGGTCCGACAAGCCCGGGCCGGAACCGCCCGTCGCCGTCGACAAGATCGGGCACCTCTCGTGCCGGCAGCGCCGGTCGTCCGTCAACGAGGGTCAGGTGCAGGCCGACCTTGAGACCGGGTCGTAAACGCGCCAGGGCAACGGCCTCTTTCGTCGCCGGCGCTGCGACCATCAGGCTCGCGCAGCTCAGGATTCCGAATTCATGAGCGCGTCGCACCGCCTCATTGACCTCAGGGCTGAGCCCGAAATCGTCTGCCGTAATGATCACCTGTTTCACGCGTGTTTTTTACCGAAGACTCATAGCGGCGGGCCCTCCATCAGTTGGCGTATCCCCGCTACTATCGCCTGTATATTCTCGTTTAAAAACTCAAGATCCAACGTTTCGATGGTATCAGTACTCTTGTGATAGTGCGGGTTTCTCAGATCGGCGGTATCGGTCAGCAGGAGGGCCGGATAACCGGCGTCCCAAAACGCGGCGTGATCGCTTCTCCGCGTCTCCGGCAACATCCATCCATCTTGGGGCGACACTATCGGCACCATCAGCTTCGCGCGCTGAGACCTTGCCCCCTGCAAAAAACGACTCAAAAGCTCCAGCGATTTCCCGTTGGCGACAACCGCAAGGAAATCCCCCGCCATTTCCTCAGGAGGAATTTCCAAAAAAAGAGCCATTTCCCGTCCTAACGAGGAATAACCCAGCGCCGCCGCATAAGCGCTCAACTTTTCACGCTGAGAGGCAAGCCCAATGGGCAGGCGTTGCGAGCCTGGTTTTTTATCCCTATAACCGAGCATCTCCAGATTGATGACGCCGGCAATCTTCTCGCCGCTCCGCTGAGCTTCTTGTATGTAGAACTTCGCGCCCAAGCCGTCTTGCTCCTCGAAATTAAGCGCCACGAGTTTTAAAGTTTGCGTCAAAGGCAAAGGGCCTGTAAGCCTTGCCAATTCCAGCAGCGCCGCCACCCCCGAGGCGTTGTCGTCAGCTCCCGGAGAGCCGTCGACTGAGTCAAAATGGGCGGTAACCAGGAGCGCTCTGTCATTACGCGGGTCAGACCCTTGTTTGACGGCCACGATGTTTTCGTACATGCGGCTATTGCCGGGAAGCTTTTGGCGTTCTACGGAGAACCCGCAAGCGGCGAACCTCTTTTCGAGATAATCGCCTATTGCGCGTAAAGCGACGGGGTCTTGAGTGGAACGCGGACGGGCGATCTCCTTCAGGTCGGCCTTCAGTTGATTTTCCGATGCCGCCGCGCGCAATAGCGCGGCGGCGCAAATGACGAATGAACAGGCGCTGAGCATGCAAAGGAATCTTTTGCGCATGGAAGAAGTTTAACCGCGCTTGACGCAACAGGGAAGGGTCTTTGGGCCTATGCATTCCTGGAATGAGTCCGCCCCTCGTCCCGATAGGGACAAGGGGCGGTTGTTCGTTGACGATTTAACAGCCGCAGGGGGTTTTCGGACCCATGGTAGATGTCCTCCTATATACGGACTTTATGCTGCACTAAAATTTGTTTTACGATCTTGCCGACCCGGCCGAACACGGTCGCGTCACGGCGCGAGCGGGCGAGCATGATCGCGCCCTCATACAGCGCTACCACGGACTCCGCCGACGCGCGGGCGTCGAGCGCCGGCGTAAAATAGCCTGAGGACTTGCAGCGCTCGAGGCAGGCGGAGAGGCTGTCGGCCCAGGCATCAAAGAACCCGGCGACTCGAAGGCGGAATGTTTCGTCGAGGTCGCTCATTTCGAGCGCGATATTGCCGACAAAGCAGCCCGCTCTGCAGCCGTTGTCATTAAAAAAATGTTCGGCCTCGGTGAACATCGCGACGATAGCATCCTCAGGCACAGCCTGAGCGCACACCGGATCAACCTTGCGGGACTTGAATTCCTTGATCTTGTAGTCGAGGACGGCCAGCGCCAATTCCGCCTTTGACCCGTAATGGTGGATCAAGTTTCCCTTGGTCATGCCGCAAGCGGCGGCGATTTCATCCAGGCAGGCGTGATTGTAGCCCTTCAAGTGGATGACATGCTCCGCTTCTTGGAGGATTCTCTCGCGAACGATGGGATTATGCTTTCGTGACATAATTAACTAACCGGTCAGTTAATTATATAACAAGTTCACATCATTGTCAAGTTAAAGAGCAGGAAAAAAGAATAATCGCCAACCCCTAAAAGTCGTCTTTGGAGGGTGTTGCGCCGGGCGCTTTCTTGGGCGCCAGCATATAAAGGTAGGCGACGACGGCATCGATCTCATCCGAGTTCAACTGCTCGCCCCATTTCGGCATCTGAAGCAGAGGCGAGGGTTGTTGCGAGTCGCTGGGAATGGGAACAGCGCCGCCCTTGATTTTCTCGTGGAGTTCAGACTTGCTGTAGCCTTCGGTGACGTGGGTCAGCGAATTGATTAGGCCGCCGGCTACGTTATTGTTGGGGTAGCCTCCATAGCCATCCTTGCCGTGGCAGGAAACACAGCCGACGGCGTTGAAGATGATCTTGCCTTGCTCCTCAGGGGTAATCCCCGCGATGGTCCAAGGCTTCTGCTTCCATGCCTGGCCCTTCTGCGCGGACAGATACGCGACCAGGTCCGCGCGTGTGGCGTCATTGAGGTTGAAGTTGGGCATGATGGTCTTGGGATTCCAGGCGTGAGGATCCTTGAGCCAGGCGTCGATCCAGACCGATGATTTCCGGAAGCCAAGCATCGTGAGATCCGGGCCCCAGGCGTGGCCCTTGTCGCCCATCTGATGGCATTTGACGCAGCCGAGGCCGTTGAAATCGCGTTCTCCGCGAGCGCTCGGATCGGAGAGCTGCATCTGCGGCGAGCAGGCGGCCAAAGCGACGGCGAGAGCGGGAATAAGCCAACGATTCATGTCAGACGCCTCCGAAGAGAAGCATGCCGAAGATGAGCGGAAGAAAAACGAGCGAGGCGAGGAAAAGTCTGCGATGATCGAGGATGGACATCGTCCAGCTCGCGCGCAGGCCGAGCAATAAAAAAGAGCCGGACACCGCGAAAGCGCCGAGAACGTAGGCGGGGCGCGCGAGGCCGACGAGCGCCGGCGCGAGTGTTGCGGGCAGCAAAGTGAAGGAGTGAATGGCGATCTGCGCCGCGGTCGTGCCGCCGCTCGGATGAATGACGGGCAGAACCTTAAAGCCGGCGCGCGCGTAATCTTCGCGGTGGATCCAAAATAGCGCCAGGAAATGCGGGATCTGCCATAGAAACTGGATTGAGAACAAAGTCAAGGCCCGCGAGTCGAGCGGACCGCCTGCGGCGACCCAGCCGATCAAGGGCGAGGTCGCCCCGGCGACAGCGCCGATCCAGGTGCTTTGAGGGGTTACTTTTTTGAGAGGGGTATAGACGAGTATATAGAGAATGATCGTGGCGAGCGTGATTGCTCCGGCGAGCGCGCCGCCTCCGGATCCCACGAGCGTCAGGCCTATCGCGGCGAGCGCCAAGCCAAAGACCAAAGCTGAGCGCTGCGGCAATCGCCCCATCGGCAGGGGGCGGTTGCGCGTGCGGCGCATGACCGAGTCCTCGACTTTCTCGCGGTACTGATTGAGCGTTCCACAAGCGCCGGCAGACAGCGTCGTGCCGAGGACCACGAAAAACAAGGACGGGGCGGCGGTCCCGCCGGCGAGATGCCAGCCAAGCCCTGTCGTCAGCGCCACCATCAGCGCGATGCGGGGCTTGGCGAGCTCGATGTAGTTTCTCATAAATCCGGCGCGGTCCGGCGAGATTTGAGAGCCAACCAAAGAAAAGCGGCCAAGACGAGCGCGCCGCCCGAGAGATGCGCGGTGCGCCAGAGCGCGGCCTCGCGGAAATCCAGGATCAAGGTTGTATCCACGCGCACACGCAGGGCAAAAAGCCCGAGGCAAATCTGGAGCGGCACGGCCAATGCCAGCAACAGGGCCGGGCGGCGCAGAAAAGAGGCGCGTGCGCGCCAGGCCGTCCATGAGGCAAGCGCTGCCAGGACGACAACGGAGGCGGCCCAAAGAATATGCCAGTTCAGGCCCTGGCCCGTGTGGCGAAGGAGCGCTCCGAGAGCCAGCTGAAGATAAGCGGCGGCAAAGCCAAGCGCTGAGAATCGGAAAACCCGCGAATACCCGGGCCCGAAGACGGTGACCGGCGTGGAGAGGACCGTGCCGGAAAATAGGACGCAAAATACACCTTGCCCGAGGCAGGCGTGGGCGATGGAAACGGCGGGGGGAAGTTTGAGCAAAACAGTGAGCCCGCCGAGCAAGGCCTGGATGAGGATTCCGGACAAGGCGAGCTTGGCCGCGGTGCGCGCAGCGGCCGGCACGGCGAGGCGGCAAGATAAAAGAGCGAGGACTGCCGTCATTAACATGACCAGGCCGGCAATCAGGCGGTGGCCGTGTTCAAAAAAGATTCCGCCGACCAGAGGCGGATTGAGAGTGCCGAACGACAGAGGCCAGTCCGGCACGGCCAACCCGGATCCAGTTGAGGTCACCATGCCGCCCGCAAACAGGAGAAAAAAAGCGGCGCCGGTCGTGAGTTGAGACCAGCGGGCATGCAAGAGATCGCCTATGGCGGGCCGATGCCGTAAACGCGGGGGGCCGGCAATGACGGCGTTCATCAAAGAGAATCCTCTTCGGCGCGGCGATTCTGTTCGACTTTATACAACAGCCAGCCGATGCCGCCGATCATGCCCATTGTAGTTGAGAGCAGAAGAATGATGCCCCACCAGATGCCGTCGAAGAGCCCTTGATTGCCCGGCGCTTTTCCAAAGCACACCGCGCACGCCGCAACGGGGCCGGGCAAGAGCGGGATTAGAGCGATGATGTTCGGCTCTCTCATTCGGGGTGCCGAAAAGCGCTGATATTCCAGAAGAAGTAGATCCTGGTTGCGACAGCGCCGGCAGCGCTCGCGTACTTGAGCCAGGAGGTGACGAGTGCTGTCGCATTGCCTCCCGAGGCCCACCAGCCGGTGAAAGCGAATAGGGCTAAGCAGAGGACGATGAAAAAACGATGCAATGCGCGCAGGGACATAGCTTAATGATCACCGCCCGGGTGCTGCGCGGCGACATCCGGGCGGCTCGTCATCTGCCGTGCGAGTTGAGCAAAGTCGATGATCGGCAGAATAAGGATCACGGCGCAGGCGACCGTGATCCAGAGTATTTTATGGATCGTCTTGTTTTCGCCCCACAGGTGCATGAATAAAGCGCCCACGAGGCTCGACTTGATCAAAGCGACGAATAGGCCGAGGGCGATTGCCTGCGGGCGGGGGAGGTGGACTTTAGAGATGGCGACCGTTATCAAGGTGAGCGCCATGAGCGCTGCAAACACTTTCACATAAAGGCCGACGTTGGGACGATGCCCGTCGTGGGAATTATCTTTAGATTTTGACATGCTCGTTTTCTATAAAAGGTAGAGCGCCGGGAACAGGAAAATCCAGACGATATCGACGAAATGCCAGTACAGACCGGCGCCCTCGACGCGGCCGAGAAAAAGAGGATTATCCCAATGTTCGGCGACGCCGCTCATATAGAGCAAGCCGCCATTGACGGCGATTCCGCCCAAGATGTGGATTCCATGAAGGCCGGTCATCGTGAAGTAGATCGCGTAGAACACGCTTGTGTGGGGTCCGATGCCGAGTTTGAATTCGTGGCCATACTCGAAGGCCTTGACCACGAGAAAGCCCAAGGAGAGCAGCAAGGTCGCCGTCATCCAGCGCTGGAAGCCGGGCTTGCTCTTGTCGTAGACCCGCGCGTATGCCATGACGATGGTGACCGAGGAAGCGATCAGGATCACGGTATTCAGCGTTGCAAGCGGCACATTGAGCACCTCCCAGCCCCAGGGCCAGGAGGTCGAGCCCATGCGCAGAACGATGTAGCTTGTGAACAAAGTTGCAAAGAGCATGACCTCGGAGGCGAGAAATAGCCATACGCCGAGTTTCGCGTTGGTAATGCCGCTGTGCGTGTCGGCGTTGCCCATCAGCGCGGCGGGAGAGGAGTTTCGGCTCATATTAGTGCGTCTCCGTCTGCATCCAGAAGTCGGTCTTGCGCCCGGGGACCGAGTACTCGTACGGGCCGCGGTGTACCGTCGGCGTCTTCGCGAAGTTGCCGTGCGGAGGCGGCGACGGGCATGCCCACTCAAGGGTGGTCGCCTGCCACGGGTTCTCGGGAGACTTTTCGCCGTTGAACATGCTGTTGAAGAAGTTATAGATAAACGGCAGTTGGAACAGAGCCAGCAGGTAGGCGAAGTAGGTGCTGACCACGTTCCAGCCCTGAACCGGAAGATTGTGCAGATGGGCCGTCGGGTCATACAGGCGGCGCGAGGCACCCGCCATGCCCATCAACAGCATGGGCATGAAGATGCCGCACATGCTGATCGCCGTGCCCCAAAAATGAATTTTTCCCAAGGTGTCGTTCATCTTGCGTCCATACCATTTTGGAAACCAGTGGTAGACGCCGCCGAAGAGCGCGATGATCGAGCCGGTGACCACGACGAAGTGGAAATGGCCGATCACATAGCAGGTATCGTGCAGATAAATATCGGTCACGGTCAGGCCGAGGGGCAGCCCCGTCAGTCCGCCGATGCCGAACAGGGGTAAAAACGCAAGCGCGAACAGCATGGGCACATTGTAGCGGATGGCGCCGCCCTTGAGTGAGAAAATGAAGCAGGTCAAGATCGCGACGGAAGGCACCGAGATGATCATCGTGGTGACCACGAAGAAGTTTCCGAGCGCCGGGCTCATCCCGGAAATGAACATGTGGTGGGCCCAGACGAGGAAGCTCATGACGCCGATGGAGATCATCGAGTAGACGAGCGTTTTGTGGCCGTGCAACGGCTTGCGCGTGTTGTTGGCGATGATTTCGGCGACGATGCCCATCGGCGGCAGAACCAGAACGTAAACCTCGGGGTGGGCGAGGAACCAGAATAGATGCTGCCATAAAAGAGGCTGGCCGCCGCCTGAGCCGGAGTACGCCTGTCCAAGAATGACGAGGTCCTTGGGCATGTAGAAGCTCGTGTGGAATACGCGGTCCATCAGTTGAAGAATCGAGGCGGCCTCAAGCGGGGGGAAGGCAAGCAGCAGGAGGACGGCGGTGACGAACTGCGCCCAGCAGAATACCGGCATGCGCCATAGCTTCATGCCCGGGGCGCGCATGTTGATAGTCGTGACCAGGAAGTTGATCGCACCCAGCAAGGAGGAAGTGATGATGATCACCATCGCCAGGAGCCAGACCGTCTGGCCGGGGTTGATGATGGAAAGCGGCGGGTAGGAGGTCCAGCCGGATTGCGCCGCGCCCCCGGGCATCAAAAACGACAAGAGCATCAAAACTCCTCCAGGGAGGAAGAGCCAGTACGACATCATGTTCATGCGCGGGAAAGCCATGTCCGGCGCGCCTATCTGCAACGGCAGGAGATAGTTGCCGTACGCGCCGACGGCTAAGGGCACGATCCCCAAAAAGACCATGATCGTGCCGTGCATGGCGCCGAGCGAGTTATAAAATTCGCCGCTCATCACTCCATTGGGCGCCAAATCAGACGAGAACATGTGCCCAAAAAACGGGATAGGCGTTCCCGGGAACGCGAGTTGCCAGCGCATCAGCAGCATCAGCCCGAAGCCGGCGAGAAGGAAGCAGAAGCTCGTGAGCAGATACTGGAGGCCGATGACCTTGTGATCAACGGAGAAAATATATTTCCCCCAAAAGGAAAGTTCATTGCGGCCGTGTTCGTTGTGGCGCATTTAAAAATCCTCCGCAGGGTTGCTGGGCCGGGCTGAGACGGGAATCATCGCCAAGCGGCTCTTGTACCAGGCGTCAAATTCTTCCGCAGTCTGCACATACACATCGCCACGCATCAGGCTGTGGGCGAAGCCGCACAACTGCGCGCAGGAGATCTCGAACTTCCCGGTCTTCGTCGGCGTGATCCACACGGGGATGCTGAGGCCCGGCACCGCGTCCTGCTTGATGCGGAACTCGGCGACGGAAAAGCTGTGGATGACATCCTTTGACAGCAGATCAATAAGAACGGTCTTGTCGACAGGAAGGCGCATCTCATTGCCCATGACGACGTCATCAGCGGACGCGGGGTTGTCGCGATCGAGGCCGATAGGGTTGCTGAAATGCACCAACTCCTTCTTGCGCGGGCCGAGCTTGCCGTCGGGCCCCGCGTAGTGGATGTTCCAGGCGAACTGCTCGGCGATGATCTCCACACGGACCGGGTCCGCAACGGCAGGTATTTGCATCTTAATTTTGCTCCAGGTGGGGATCGCGTAGAATACGATGAGCGCTATCTCAAAGATCAGGATGATCGCATCCGGGATCAGGGACTTCAATTCTCCAGTGATATTCCCCGAAGTCCTGTCGTGGTCCTCCCGCTCGGCAACGACGCCCGGGCGGGCTCGGTATTTCACGAGGAGATAGATGAAGAATGTCCCCCAGAGGAGGAATATGACGAGCATCGCCAGGTGAATGATCACGATGCCGAAGTCGATGCTGCCCGCGTAGCTTGACGCAGCGACCGGTAGCGACCAGCCGAATTTTCCCATGCTCTCCTCGCAGCTCTTTTCAGCGGCGTTGGAATTCTATCATGGATGCGGGCTCTTTGAGCGGCGCAGATTTCGCGTGGCTTAGGGTTGACGCAATAATAACTTTGTGAATTTTGGATGTCGAGGCGATACTCTAACAAGGCGCGAGAAGGGAGCATACCGATAGGGTGTATGCCGACGACCGAGCCATAAGGCGAGGAAGTGTCCCTTCCGAAATCCTAAAGAAAGGGATCGACCGAGCCATAAGGCGAGGAAGTGTCCCTTCCGAAATCCTAAAGAAAGGGAT
>CAZGVK010000161.1:0-46933 GCA_964529095.1 uncultured Elusimicrobia bacterium | reverse complement strand
GTGAGTGGCTCGACTCTCACGACCAATGGGACGTTCAGCATCTCAACCGCGGCGACGGCGGCCGCCACGGCGATACCGGTTCTCTTTATCAATCAAGCCGGCAGTGTTGGCATCGGGACCAAGACCATACTCGCCGGCGCAACCCCTCCCGCGCTTCAAGTGCTGCGTGAGGACGGCAATGTGAACGGGAAGGAGACCAATGTGCTTGTTCTCGATCACACCAGCACTCCCGATCCCGCCGGCGGAGGAGGCAGCGGCGCCGACAACGGCACCGGAATACTCTTCCGCGCGGAAAATAACAATGGATTTCTTGAAGAGGTCGCCGGGATAGCCGGCCTTGTCACCAACTCAACCCAGGGCGGTCTATTCGCTTCCGATCTTATTTTTAAAACCAGGACCGGCGCATTCAGCGCCAATTCAGAACGCATGCGCTTGACCAGCACCGGCGCCTTGGGCATCGGCGTTATACCCACGGCGAAACTTCATCTCAGCACCACGGGCGTCTCCTCTGCCACCGACGTCGTGCTGATCTCCGCCAACGGCAGCGCCGTTCAAGTCATCAAAGGCGACGGGAAAGTCGGGCTGGGGACGGCGTCGCCCGTCACCAGGCTCGATGTCGTCGGAGACGCCCAGTTCGGCAGCGGTGCTGCGAAGAGCACATTTACGGCTTCGGGCAGTCTGCAGATGGCTGTGGGTTCCAGCATCCGCATCGGCCCTGCCGGAACGATCGCTATTTCCTCGGCGCCTGTGTTTGCCTCGGGAGCCCAGTTTTCCAATAACCTGCCTTCAGGCACGACGTTTTATGCGTTCGTCCTTCCGAGCGCTGTCACTTTGAGGTCCATCACGACGACTATTTTAAAGTCCAGCAACGGCGGTTCAGGGGACACGATTCGATGCAATGACGCCGCAAACAATGGAATCCAAGTCACCAGCGCGGCGTTGGCGGCGCCGGGTGCGGTCACCACCGCCTTTGCTGTGGCCAATATCGCCGTCAACACATTGATCAACTGCCACTACGAGGGCGCCTCGCCGAGCGCGCCAGTGTTAAACTTCGCTCTCGTCTACGTCATGCAATAGGTCGGCGCAAGTCTGGGCTTTCCCCACGCGGATTTATGTGCGTCAACTCTTAGTAAACTATGACCTGCGTCCCCATAGCTTAATGGATAAAGCCCCAACCTTCTAAGTTGGTAATGGAGGTTCGATTCCTCCTGGGGACACGATTTAAAAACATGGCCTCAGGATTTTCCAACGGAGGATGATCCTGAAAGTCCTTAACGGTTTGGCGTTGCTCTTGGATCCGTTCTCCTGGAAATCCCATTCGAAGAGCGAAAATAATACGCATGAAGCATGCAGGAGCAGGTCATCGTGGTCATGAATCCGCTCCGTGCCGATGCGCGTATACTTGACATGGAGAACTCATGATCAATCACCTTAGACACGGTCTGGCTGTCGTGTTCGTTTTGAGCCTGCCCTCCTCCGCCGCAGAATCCGTCTTTCGTAGTGCGCCCGGGGGCACGTCGTTGCTGGAGTTGTACAGTTCGGAAGGCTGTAGCTCCTGCCCGCCGGCGGACGCGTGGGTGAGTTCACTGCGCGATAACGCCGGACTTTGGAAGGACTTCGTTCCGGTCGCTTTCCATGTTGACTATTGGAACCATCTCGGCTGGCGCGACACGCTCGCTTCCCCTGAATATACCGCGCGACAGCAATCCTATGGCCGTCTGGTGACGCCGCAGCTTCTTCTCAACGGCCGCTCGTTCGGCGGCACCGGCATGGCGCCGGGCAAGCCGAAGTCGGACGCGGGTGCCCTTGAGATACACTCGAAGGGAACCGCGAAGCACCGGATTCTCTTTAAATCGAACGACCAAAATGTTGAGAGCCTAGTGGCCCATGTCGTCCTGCTCGGATTCGGCGTCGCGTCCGATGTAACGCGGGGGGAAAATCGCGGAAGCGTCCTGCGCCACGAGTTTGTGGTTCTTGACCACGCGCAGAGGCCTTTGAGCGCCGGTCAAGCCGAAGTCAACCTGCGTCCGAACTCTGCTGTTGGAACGAGCCGCTTGGGGGTGGCGGCTTGGGTGTCGCGTGGTAAGGATCCGACGCCGCTTCAGGCCGCCGGCGGGTACCTCGGCAAGGAATTAGGAGAAAAATAATGCAACCGATCATCATCGTTGCGCTTTATCTCGCGAGTCTTGGGCATCCGGTTCAAGCCATGGACAAGCCCGCTCACAGCGCCGTGGCCATCTTCGCCGGCGGGTGTTTTTGGTGCATGGAGCCTCCTTTCGAAAAGCTGGAGGGGGTCCAATCCGTCGTCTCCGGCTACGCGGGCGGAATGGAGAAAGACCCGACTTACAAACAGGTGTCGGCGGGCGAGACGGGGCACGCCGAAGTCGTGCAGGTGACTTATAACCTGGACAAAATCTCCTATGAAAAATTATTAGACGTCTTTTGGCACAACATCGATCCGACAACTGTCGATCGGCAGTTCGTGGATGAAGGCCATCAGTACCGCACGGCAATCTTTTTTCACGACGCCGAGCAGGAGAAGCGGGCGCGTGAATCGAAGGAGAGCATGGAGAAGTCCGGGGTCTTCGGCGCGCCCATCGTCACCGAGATCGTGGCCGCCGGCGCCTTCTATCCGGCGGAAGCCTACCATCAGGACTACTCTAAAAAATCCACGGTCAAGTATAAGTACTACCGGTATCGTTCGGGCCGGGATGAGTATCTCAATAAAATATGGGGAGGTAAGAAGGCCGCCATGGGAATGACGAAACTGACGCCGCTGCAGTACCACGTCGTAAAGGAGAACGGGACCGAATCTCCCTTCAAGAACGCATACTGGGACAATCACGAGGACGGCATCTATGTCGACATCGTCTCCGGCGAGGCCTTGTTTAGCTCCAAGGCCAAGTTCGAGTCCGGGACAGGTTGGCCCAGCTTTACCGCTCCGCTGGAGAAGGACAACATCGTTCTCAAGACGGACCGCTCGCTCTGGAGCACGCGGACCGAGGTCCGCTCCAAGAAAGCCGACTCTCACCTCGGCCACGTTTTTGACGACGGCCCGGTGCCCACCGGGAAGCGCTACTGCATGAATTCCGCCGCCCTGCGTTTCATCGCGGCGGCGCGGCTTACCGAGGAGGGGTACGGAAAGTACGCCGTCGAGTTCTCCAAGTAACGCGGTTCTTTGGCGGGCAAACGAGGCGGCGAGGGGATTATGGTAGGATCGTGCGGAATCATGAATCCGCCGACTGAGTTGCAGCATACGTATGACGACGGTGCCTGGGAGGGCGAGGGCGCGGAGCTGTTGAGCCTCATCGCACGACAGCGGGATGAAGCCGCGTTCTCCCGGCTGTACGATCTCAGCGCGCCGCTACTGTACGGCCTGGCTTGCCGGATGGTCGGGCCGGGCGCGGACGCGGAGGACGTTTTGCAGGAAGTTATGCTTCAAGCGTGGAACCGCGCGGCGGCATTCGATCCCGGCAAGGGCACGGCACGGGTGTGGCTGGTCGTCATGACGCGCAGCCGCTGCCTCGACAAGTTGCGGCGGCGTGGGACGCGCCGCGATCGCGAAGTCGCCGGACTCGACGGCGTGGCGGAGCCCTCGGACGGCGAGTCCTCGGCGCTTGAGACGATGGAGACGGCGGAGACGCGGACGGTCGTGCGGAAGGCCTTGGCGGCCCTTCCCGACGAGCAACGCAGGACGCTTGAGATCGCGTATTTCGAGGGATTGTCGCAAAGCGAGATCGCCGCGCGCACCGGCGAGCCGCTCGGGACGGTCAAGACGCGGATGCGCTTGGGCATGCTGAAGTTGATGGAGCTGTTGAAGTCATTCCAGAAGTTATGAACACCGAAGACCCTCTCGATCCGGAGTTGCTGGACCTGGAGCCCTCGCGAGAGTTCGACGAGGCGGCGGCCCTTATGGCGCACGGCGCCGCACCCCGCCGCCCTCCTGAGGGCTTGAAGCGTCGTTTAATGAAGGAGATCGCGCCCGCCGCGTGGCGCGCCTGGGCCGTCCCTTCACTTGCGTTCGCCGTCTTTCTGCTCGTCCCCTACTTCTTCTTTAAGAGCCGGCCGGTGGCAAATATCGTGTCCTTGAGTTCCGCAGACGCGGGCGCTTCAATCGCCTCAGGGCAGACCCTCACGACGACTGCCGACGGCGAAATAGTGGTCCGTGTGGGCAAGGACGCGGCGCTGAAGCTGAGCCACGGTGCTGAAGCGACAATCACGCGCGAAGGCGAAGCTCTCACGATCAGACTCAAGAGCGGCTGGTTGCTCAGTTCCGTGCGTCACGGCCAGGCGTACCGCGTCGTGACCGCTCGCGGAGAGGTCGTGGCACTCGGCACGGAGTTCTTCGTTCGCGTCCGGCCCGACAAGGATTATGTCTGCGTTTGTCAGGGCCGACTGCGCCTGAGCGGCGCGTTTCCGGCGATAGAGATCGCCTCCGAAGGACATTACGACTCCTGGATGGACGGTTCGGCCAAGCCGGAGCATGCGTCATGGTCCATGGAAGGACACGGCAACGAGGACTGGGAGGAGGTACGGCGTATCTCCCCGCGCTGACGGACAGACAGCGTCTTTCTATCAGGCCTTATGAATCCTAATCGAGATCTCGCGCGTAATATCTGCATGGGAACGGGACTGAAGATCCCTGTCGAAGAGGCCGGCTTGGCTCCGGAGACCGGAGGCCGGTTCCTGTGGAGAGCACGAGGAAGCGTGTGCTTGTTGCTCGTCGCAGGGGCGCTCGCGTATCCGGGGCGTTCTTTTTGCGCGAGCTTTGACCGCTACCCGCTCGCGTCGATCCGCAAGATCGGGCCTATCTGGAACCCAAAAGCTCCCTGGGCCTTGCCGGTGGTTAAGCTGTTCGCCCGGACGATGTCGCTCGACGACCTGGAACAGCGGACGATTCGGATCCGGTTTAAAGAGCCGCGCGCTCATTTTGCTCTCGTGTGCGCGGCAAAAGGCTGTCCTCCGCTGCGCTCCGAGCCGTACGAAGGAGCGCGGCTCGATGCGCAGCTGGACGATCAGGCGCGGGCATTTCTGAGACAGACGGAAAAGAACCGAGTCGATCCGGCGGCCAAGCGCGCGCACCTCTCGCCGATCTTCAAGTGGTACCTGGAAGATTTCGGGGGAACGAAGACAGCCCTGCTGCGCAATCTCCGCAAATGGCTGGCGGTCGAAGAGGAGTGGGCGATCGCTTGGACGAACTATGATTGGTCTCTCAATGAGGACCGGCGATGAGCGCATTTCTTCAGTTGGCGCTCGAACGCGTGGCTGCAATGGGCGCGGGGGGCATGGTCGCCTTCGTGCTCCTGTACGCGGTCGCGACGGTCGCTTTTTTGCCGGGTTCAGTCCTGACTTTAGGGGCGGGAGCGGCGTTCGGCGTCTGGAAAGGCTTCGTCCTGGTGTCTGCCGGTGCGACTCTCGGCGCGTGCGCGTCCTTCTTGGTCGGACGATTTCTCGTCCGCGAGCGTATCGAGAAGCTCCTGTCGGGCTATCCGGCCTTCGCCGCCGTTTCGAAAGCGGTCGGTTCGCAGGGCTGGCGCGTCGTGCTTCTGACTCGCCTGTCCCCGGTTCTGCCCTTCAACCTGCTCAATTATGCCTACGGCCTGACGCGCGTCGGTTTCGCAGAGTACGCCGCGGCCTCGTGGATCGGCATGCTGCCGGGGACCTTGCTCTACGTCTATCTCGGGGCCGCCGCCGCCGAAGCCGCTCGCGCGGGCGCGCGGACCAGGACGAACTTGGAATGGGCCCTGTTCGTCGCGGGTTTGGCCGCGACGGCTATGGCGGCTTGGCTGATTGGGCGCGCCGCGAAGCGGGCGCTGAAGACATGAACGACCAGAAATTTCTGCTCTCACCGATGGACGAGCACAATGAGGCGCTCATCGCGGCCGTCCATCCGCGGGATTGGGTCGATCCGACGCCGGCCGACCGCTACGATCTGGTCGTGATCGGAGCGGGAACCGCTGGGCTCGTCACGGCTGCGGGCGCGGCGGGCCTGGGTGCCAAGGTGGCGCTCATTGAGAGGCATCTAATGGGGGGCGACTGCCTCAACTACGGCTGCGTCCCCTCGAAGGCATTGATCAGGGCGGCGCGGGTTTCGACGGCGGTGCGCGAGGCGGGCGATTTCGGCGTCGCGGTTCCTCCCGGCGCTCGAGTCGACTTCTCCAGAGTGATGGAACGTCTGCGCCGCCTGCGCGCCAAGATCAGCTCTGCGGATTCGGCCGCGCGCTTCAAGGGTCTGGGGGTGGATGTTTTCATTGGTGCGGCGCGATTCGCCGGTCCGGACGCGGTGATGGTCGGAACATCCGAGCTGCGTTTTAAAAAAGCGGTGATCGCCACGGGAGCGCGGGCCGCGGTGCCGGATATCCCCGGACTCATTGAAGCGGGCTATTTTACGAACGAGACGGTGTTCAGCTTGACGGCGCTGCCGCCACGACTGATCGTCATCGGCGGCGGGCCCATCGGCTGCGAACTGGCGCAGGCCTTCGCGCGATTCGGCTCCAAGGTGACGATTCTCCAGTCGGCTCGCCATATTCTGGAGCGCGAAGACGCCGACGCCGCAGAACTCGTGGCCGAATCGATGCGTCGCGACGGCGTCGAGATCGTTGTCGGCATGAAAGTGCTGCGCGTGACAAAGAATGGCGACGCCAAACGCGTCGCCTACGAGGTTTGCGGACAGTCGCTGGAAATCGCCGCCGACGCCATCCTGGTCGCGGCGGGCCGCTCCCCCAACGTCGCAGGGATGAACCTCGAAGGAGTCGGCGTCGAGTTCGACGCGCGCACCGGGGTGAAGGTGAACGACCATCTGCGCACCACGAACCGGCGCATCTTCGCGGCCGGAGACGCCTGCCTGGGTCCCAAGTTCACGCACGCCGCGGACTTCTCTGCGCGCATCGTTATCCAGAACTCTCTGTTTCTCGGACGCAAGCGCTTCAGCGACCTCATCATCCCCTGGTGCACCTATACCGATCCCGAGGTCGCCCACATCGGCCTATATGAGAAGGATGCTATCGCACAAGGCCTTAAGGTCAAGTCCTTCGTCCAGCCGTTGGCCGGGGTCGACCGTGCCATTCTGGATGGTGAGGATAATGGTTTCGTGCGGATATTGATCGGGGAGGGGGGTGACCGTATCTTGGGCGCGACTATCGTCGCCTCTCACGCGGGAGAGATGATCGGCGAAATCAGCCTCGCCATGACGGCGGGCGTGGGTCTTGGTCGCATCGGGGCAGCCATTCATCCCTACCCCACCCAGGCCGAGGCAATACGCAAACTGGGGGACGCTTATAACCGGACGCGTTTGACGCCGACGGCGCGATCCATTCTACGGATGCTCCTGCGCTGGACGGCGGCCGGCCCCTGAACATCGATGTCATGGACCGGGGTTCGCAGTCGAGCGCCTCACTTCCTCTCCGTTGAAACTCGCATGAGAATCATCCCGGCAGACGCTCTTCGCGGACTTTCCGCCCGCGTTTATTGCTTGAGTTCGGCGGCGCTCTCTCGGGCCCACTTCTGCCAATTCTCATAATCACGCTGATCGAAGGTTTTGAGAGAGAGCTGTCTAAGAACGGTGAAGGCCAAGTCATGGCTGCCTGGCTCCGCCAGTTTAAGAATGCCGATCAGGCGCTGCGCCGCGGCGAGAATCTTCTTGCGTTGCAGCGGGATGTCGACGAGCGGCACGAGGAGACCCAAGGTCTTGCCGCGCACGGAACTGCTTGGGTCGTCGAGACGAGGAAGAATGAGGTCCGCATCGACGCGCAAATCCTTGCGCAGGTTGATGATGTCGGCCAGTATCTGCAGGCCGGCACCGCGGACGGGGGGAGCGGGATCCTTAAGGGCGGCAAGGCAAAGCTCGATCACTTTATCGCCGCGTCTGCCGTAGCTTAAAATGAACAAAGCGGCGGCACGCTTAGCGGCATTCGCTTCATGCCTCAGCGCCGTGATGAGCTCGCGCTCCTTGGCTTCAGCTCCGACGATGAATTTTTTCTGAAGGGCGTCAAGCTCCGGCGTCGCCCCGCCCCACAAACAGTAGAAGCCGGGGCAATCAGGACGCTCCACCGGCATCTGCCCGCGCCGTGAGAGGACCGAGCCGAGTTCATAGTAATTCGTCCAATCAGCGAGCAAGCCGCCGGGATCAGTCAATGTCTTCTTCGGCGCGGGGGTGAAAGCAAGACGACCGCGGTCGTTTTCATCAACGATGTCGAAGGTCGCATACAGCGCATGATCGACGGAGGTGAAATATTCTGAAATCACGAGCTGTGCCGAAGCCACTCCTGGTATTTTTTCCGCCTCGCGTTCGATCTCCCGACGAAGGATCTCGGCTTTATTGGTCGAGTCGGGCCGACGCTGGTTGCGTAGAGACACAATCCGAGCCAGGCGCGCGCCGAACAGCGCTCGCGCCTTGACAGGCGACAGCGCCTCCGAACGATAAACATCCAGACCGCGCCAGGTCGCGGTGGATTGAGCGCGCACGGGCGCTGCCTTCAGAAATAAGAGTGGGATCATGAAAGTCAGCATTGGTATAAATCCGGCTCGGGCAGGTTGACGGCGAATTGAAAAATATTTCATACACCTCTCATATGTTCGCAAAGCAGCCGACGCCAAAAACGGCATAGCCCCTCAAGCTCCAGGTCCTTCAGCGCGCGCTAGTTCCTCGCAAATATCTTCTGGTCGCATCGCCGCAATTATAACCATTTTGCTATCGTCCTCTGATGCTTCGAACCGCCGTTTCCGGCGCCCGCGTGGCCCTCATCGAGTCGCCGCTCAAGCATCCTTTCATCACCGCCCAAGGACGACGCGACCGCACCGTCAATGTCGGCATCGATCTCACGCTTCACAGCGGCGCTACAGGGTACGCGGAGGCCTCCACCTCGATCGCGCAAAAACATTTGTCGGCGTCCTTCTTGCGGAAGGCTCTCGAAAAAATGGCTCTCCAGGCGCGCGGCCGCGACGCCCGCAACTGGCACGCGCTTGTCGCTGACGCCTGGATCCGTCATAAAGACGCAAGCCCCGCCGTCGCCGCTTTCGAGGCCGCACTTTTGTCCGCCTTGGCGGCTGAAGCGGAAACCGATCTTGCCGGCTGGCTCGGCGGAGCGGCAAGACAGCTGGAAACCGACATCACGATCTCCGCGTCCAACGATATGCGGCTTGCCTCCGAGACGGCCGTCGAGGCGGCAGTCGCCGGCTTTCGCATCCTCAAGATCAAGGTCCGAGGCCACCTGGCTGAAGATCTAGAGCGCGTGCGCGTCGTGCGCGCGGCAGCGCCCAAGGCGCGCCTTCTGCTCGACGGCAATCAGGGATTTTCGCCGGCGGCCGCGCTGAAATTCATCGGGATGGTCCTGAAAACCGGAGCGGCGGTGGAATTATTCGAGCAGCCCACGCCCAAGGACGATCTCGCCGCCCTCGCCTTCGTCGCCAAGCGCTGTCCAGTGCCGGTTGCCGCGGACGAAAGCGTCGCCACCCCCGCAGACGCCGTTCGCGCCGCAGACGCGGGTGTTACCGCAATCAACATCAAACTCGCAAAGTCGGGGATAGCGCGAGGGCTCGAGATCGCCGCCGTCGCGCGCGCTGCAAGACTTCCGCTGATGATCGGCTGTATGGCCGAAACCGCGCGCGGCCTTGCCTCAAGCGTACACCTGGCTCTGGGCACCGGGTTCTTCACCTGGTGCGACCTCGACAGCGATCTCCTGCTCGTTACGGACTCAGTTGCGCGCGCGAAGGCCGGCTGGTCGCGCTCCGGGCGTTTTGCCCGCCTCACCAGGCACGCTCCCACCAGCGTCGCGTCTTCACCGCGTGCGTCGGCAGAATCATAAGACCATGCGGGATCTCAAAAACCTTCCCGTCGAGAGAGTGCACGCGGTCGCAGATAGCATCGGGCGTGATCTCCACTGTCAGATAATGATGAAAGATGTTGGAACTGCCGGAGGGGAAAAGCGCTGAGCCGCCGCCGCCGGTGAGAACATAGCGGACGCCGCCTTGGTCCTGAACGCCGAAAGCATGCACATGGCCCATGTAGACGCGATTGACCTTCGCGGCAGAAACGATGTCCAAAAACTCGCGCGCGCCGCGAGCGAAGCCGCCCAGTTCATGCACGTACCCGCGTCCGCCCCAAAGGCCGAGCTGGACCGGCGGCATGTGAGTGAATACGATTTTGCGGCTGGGAACGGCGAGCGCCATTTTGAGCCATTTGAGCTGCGTCCGGGTCAGGCGCTTGGCGCTTGAATCAATGGCCACGAAGCGCACGCCCGCGTAGTCGAAGATATAGTTGGACTTTCCAAATAGCGCGCGATAAAGAATGGAAGAAGATTTCCCGTTAGGTCGCGAGCGGTCGTGATTGCCGATCACGGTAAGATACGGCCGCCCTCTCCAGAGACGACGCAAATTGCGGAAAAAAGACTCATACTGGGCGGCATTGCCCTGACTCACCATGTCGCCGAGCTGGACCGTGAACTTGAGCGGCAGCGCCTGGAGTGCGCGCATCTGATCGGAAAAAACGCCCTCACGGTTGAAAAGCTTGCGGTAAATCCAGAAACGCGATGGCTCCACATCGCCGAGAATTGCGAAGGTGGCCTTTTCGCCGGCGGCGCAGGGCAGACGCGCTAGGCGCTTCAACTGACTCTCGGTGCGAAAACGCAAAGACATCAGCGCCAACCTCTCCGGCAATGGGCCTCTGCCTTCCCGCATATTTCCAGTATAACGATTTTGGTAGGACGCCACCATATTAGGGTTGGCACAGCGAGACGGCGGCCTACGGCCTGTCTGCGGTCCTGGGGCGCATGCTGCTCGCGGATTTTTTCAGCGCAGGACGGGCTTGATATTCAAGAACTGCGCCTCGACGCGCGGCGCAAACGAATCATTGAAGGCGATGATCGCGCGTGGGGTCGAAAGAACTCGCGCGTGATGCGCGATCAGGCGTCCTCCCGCGAAGGAGAACACGACCTCCACGCCCGCGCCCTTCCACGCATCGAATGCGCGGGCCAGGCGCGCGACTCGCGCCAAGCGCTCGGCCGACACCCCATTGCCGGCAGCGCCTGAGCGCGGCGCCAACTCTCGGCCTGAACTCCGGTCAAGCGTATACGCTTGCGTTTCCGCGTCGCCCGCGAGAATAATATCCAGTGAACCGGCCGCCACCTCGACGAAGACGCGCTCGCGCCGCCCCGAGCCGAGATCGCGGGAGAATACGCGGCCGGAGGCGTCAGCCGGAACGATCTTCTCAATGCGCACACGACCGGCATAGGTGCCACCGCGTTTCGCGCGCTGGCGCGCGCCAAGAGGGCCGGGTGCCCAAGACACAGCCCACACTTCCTTAACACGGTCACATACATCAGGACCTGCGGCTTTGAGCGCTAAATCTTCACCGATGACAAGTGCTCCACCGACGGCGGCGGAAAACGCTGTCGCGCCGGCGGGCGAGGACGCGTCGAATTTTGCGGTCAGGATTCGTTCTTGAATGCGCACGGATTTCCGGCGCAGGCCGAGCGAGGCGTCATCAAGCTCGCGCGCGAGCCAGTCGCCAAGGTCATTGCTTGCGACAAAATGTTCCCAAGTATCGGCAGGAAGATCGACGCCCTGAGGTCCCTCAGCGCCTCCCATCTCAGCAACCGAGGCGAAATTTGTGGTTTTCCCGGCGCGCGACCGGGCATGGCGTCGCGCGGCGGCTTGGCAGGAGCGCGCGGCGGCGGCCGCGCCCCCATCGGGCAAAGACAGAATTCGCGCGACGGCCGCGACGGCTTCGGCCGACGCTCGGGCCTCCTCAGACAAGCGCTCAAGCGCGCCCGCATCGACGGTTTCTGCGGCGTCCGCAAAGCAATCCGCGGCGCGGCGCTTGACCGCGCGCGCCGCGCGCGTAAAAACGAGAGACTCCTCACGACGCATCTCTTCACGCGCTGAGGCTGACACCGAGCGCTCAGCCGCGCGGCGCACGCGCGTGAGATCATCAGCGGACATTGAACCCTCGACCGCGCGCGAGACCAACTCCGAAATCAAAGCGGCGCTGCGCCCGGCATCTTCAGCCAAAATCAGCCACTGCTCGAGCGCCTGTACATCGCGCAGGCCGTCATAAGCATGCGCGGCCATAGCGGCGGCCACTCGCGCTTCGGCCTCCAAGGACGCAACCAGGAAAATCCGTCCGTTCGCCGCATCGACGATGACGGCGTCGCCCTCGCGCAACGAGCGCTCCTCAGTGCCGGTCACAGGGCGATAGGCGATACCGGAGGAGTTTAGAGGCGCGCCGTAGATCAATTCATCAAGATACAGCGCCGGTCCGCGCTCCTCCCAGCGTCCCTGGCCGAGTGCTACCGCCGATACGCCATGTCGACGCGCCGCGACACCCGCGCGGCTTGACAATCCTCCGCGGCGAGCGATGACCGCCTCGGACATGCGTATTGCCATCTCGTCGTCAACGCTCGCCGTGTCAAGAACAAGAATGCGCCCGCCATTCTCAGCGACGCGCCGGTCGAAGGTCACTTTGGCGCACACCGGCCACCCCTGGCCAAGGCTCAACGCGAGGGCATGGAAAGAGCCGGAAACCGGCTCGGCGCGCACGGACAAGGCGACAAGAACGCTCAGGGAAAGAAAAGCCCCGCGGATCATCGCAGGGATGTCCCGAAAGAGGCATATTTCGGCAGTTTGGTCGCGTGATCGCGCAGAACGAGCACTCTTTTGCCTGCGCTTTCAAAGGAGATGATCTCATCTCCGTTCTCAAGCAGCGCGACAATTTCCGCGCGCGACAGCAACGGATTGCCATCGAACTTAACCGCCTGCTTCGCGGCAAGCGTCGGCCGGAGACGAATATCTGCGAGCAGTTCATCGAGTCCGATCGGGGCGGTCTTCGGGGAGGGCGCTCCCGCAATCAAGGCGACTGCCTCGGAAATGAGATCCGCCATTTCCTCCGCGTCGGCGGAGACCGTTTGAACATCGAGCGTTGCGCGCAGACCGGCGCCTTGGCTTAAAATGAGAAAGCCCATATTCTCAAGCTTGGTCACGAGTTCCGCATTGCCGCCCTCCGTCTCGAGGATGATAGCGCCTCCTTCTTCTGTCGAGCGCAATTCGGCTGAGAGTGTTACGGCGCCGAAGGCACCGACGCCCGAGGCCCATAGCGTATCGTCGAATGCGGTCAAGGACAGCTTCGGCGCGATTTTAGAAAATTTTTCCGCCGCTATCGCCGCGGCCCCGTCTCTGAGCGTCACAACGGAATCTGTTCCGCGGAGGCGACCGAACAATTGAGCGCCGCGCGCGCGCGTGTCGGAGGCATAGAGGGAAGCCCAGTGGCGCAGGCCGCCCTCGCCCGAAACTAACGCCGCAAGACCGGGGGGGAGTTCGGCATTAGTCAAAGTCGCGCTCTTGACCCCGGCGTTGAATACGGCCAACAGAGAGGCTATGCGCTCAACAGCGCCGTCTTGCCCGGTCACCTTCTCGTACGCGACGGCAGCGCGGCGGGCACTCGTAAACGCGCCGCGCGCGCGCGACACGGTGAGATGCGGCGCGCCGGCGGCGCGCGCGGCTTCGTCTCCCAAGATCACGGCGTCATGCCAGTCTTGCGCCGCGACGATCAGGCGCAGCAAGGTCGAGGCATCGGCGATCACCGGAAGTTGTCCCGGCAGAAACGATTTGAACGCGCTCCAAGCGCGCAAACCCATATATTTGAGCCAGATCCAGAAGGTCGAAGGTATTGCCGTCAAGTACCCCTCGCCGAACTCGGCACGCGCGCGGATCGCAGACAGAATTCCAGGCCGCGCGCGGAAGGTCCGGTACGCATCGGCCATGGAGACGACGGCCGGTTTCTCGAACCGCAAGGCGAACGAGGGGAGAATGCCGCGGATATTGACGATGGCCGGGCCAGGCAAAGCGGCGACATAAAACTCGCCGTGCTTGACAAACCATACGCGCGGCGGGGAACTTGTCTTTCCGCCGGCCTTGGCCGCGCGCAAGAGAGCGCTTTCAACGCCATTCTTAAGTTTGTCCACGTTTCCCTTTGCGATCAGCGGGCGCTTTGGCGTACCGAGCAACGTTTCCCATTGCTCCAACGCCTTCACGAAGCCGTGCGCCGCAATGGCATTGCCCGCCGTCGCCGCGGTGTACGCGTCCTGGGCAAGCGCGGACAAAGAAAGCGCGGCCTTGCGTTCCGCGAATACCAGCACGGCCTTGGTCACGGCGGCGACTACGGCCGCCGGCAAGATATCCTTGGAGAGCTCGATCGCTTGAAAGTACAACCCGGGAGCGGCGGAGGGCGACGCTCCGTTGGCAATCTCAACAATGATTGAGATCTTCTCGCGTGCCCCGATGAATTTCCCCGCCACGGCAGCTTTCCCGCCGACATTGGTCGGGCGGGGCGCATTTAAATCATAGACACGGTCAAGCGCCTGGCGGACCGTCGAGTCATCTTCTTCCGGCAATTTTGGATTTTTGATCAAAGAATTCAATTCATTGCCTATGACGAGCGTTGATTTATTTCCAGACAACATGCCTCCTGACGCGTCAGAGGGCACGCTCGTCGTCATTGGCCCATCCGGTGGAGGTGACATCAGAGCTTTCTGGCCGATGGGATCGACGGCGCCGACGGTCTCAATTTGATTTTGCGCGCCGGAAGTAATTGGCGCCGCATTATTTTTTAACAGGGATGGCGTGACTACGCTCAGACTACGGTCGCGCAAGTCCAAAGGTCCCGTTTGACCCCCAGACGAACCAGAAGTCAAGAGGTTGTTTTTAGTAACGGGTCCATCCCCGCCAATTTTAGTGTTAGTGCCCGTCTTCTTCGTCGTCCCAATCGGCTGAGCGGACCCAAAGACGGAAAGAAAAACAGCGCACAACGCGGGCCCAAGCAATAGTTTCCTCATAGATATAGTAATTATAGGTCAAATCCGTCCCTCTGCCCATGGGTCTTTTGGCCCAAATCGTAGTATCATACGATTGACAGGTTCCTCGCTATGACAAAATCTCCCAGCCCACTCGCAACGCGCGCGCTGATCACCGGAGCTACCTCCGGCCTGGGGAGAGAAGCCGCCGTTCAACTTGCCCGCCGCGGCTGGCGCGTCGCTGTCAGCGGCCGTCGCCGCGAACAGCTTGAGGAGACCGCCCGGCGAGTGAAAGAGGCGGGGGGAGATCCTCTTGTTCTGTGCGGCTCCGTTACCGAGCCTATCACAGTCAAAGCCCACTATGCCGCAATCCTGGCCGCCTGGGGCGGCCTCGACTACGCCGTGCTCAACGCCGGCGTCGGCGACATGATGAACGCCAAGGAGTTTAAGGCTGAGTTCGTCCAGTGGACCTTCGATGCAAATCTCTTCGGCGTCTGCCATTGGCTTGAGGCCGTAATCCCGGGCATGCTCGCGCAGAAGTCAGGAATCATCGCAGGCGTGTCCTCTTTGGCCGGCTTTCGCGGCCTGCCTCAATACGGGCCTTATTCTGCGAGCAAAGCCGCCTTAAGAACCTTGCTCGAATCCACGCGCGTGGACCTCATCGGCACCGGCGTCTCCATCGTGACCGTCTGCCCGGGCTTCGTGCGCAGCGAGATGACCGACCGGCACGACTCGCAATCGATGCCCTTCATGATGGAAACGAGAGACGGCGTTGCCGCGATGCTTTCCGGCATCGACGCGAAACGGCGCATGGTGCATTTCCCCTGGCAACTCTCGTACGCAAGCAAGTACCTGCTGCCGTTGCTCCCCGATTGTTTATATGACTGGCTCGCGCGATCCGCTCCTAGCCACAAAAAAACGCATCATTGAGGTTCAATACGACTATGCCAAGCCGCCCCCACGACTCGACCGCCGAAAACATCGCTGAAACCGCCCCTCTGGGCACCGAGGAGACTTTGCCCGTCTTCATTGCCGCGCCGTACGCGGAACCGGAAGCCTATACCGTGCCGCGCTCTGCGGTCGAAAATGTCCTCCTGATCGACGGCGACAACGATCCGCATGTGCCGCCGGACGCCCGCGTGACCCGCTCGACCTTGGTGCGCGTGTTTCTGCGCCCGGGCGCTTTGTTGCCGCGCAATCTGGAGAAGCCGCTTTCTCATCTGCCGAATTTTTGCACGGTGACCTCGCCTAAAGGCGGCGCCAACGCCGCCGACTTCGTGATGTCATTGCACGCGGGCATGCTCCATGCGATTCTGCCCTCCTCCGTGCCGTTTCTCATGGTGACCAATGACGCGACACTCTCGGCCATGGCCGCCGAACTGCAGCGCCTCGGGCGCATTGCCGCGATCTGGACTTCGCACCCCGACGCAGAGACCATGTCCGCGGAAGCCACCGGCCGCTATGAAAGCGCTGGCGCCAAGCCCGCCCGCAGAAATCGCGGGCGTAGCGGACGCTCGCGCGCGGCGCTTTCCCCGTCACCGCGCCGAGCGAGCAGCGCGCGAGGACGCGCGGCTGCTCGTGTTGCACTCCCGCCAGTTGCGCTCCCGCCAGTTGCGCCCTTACCCGCGCCGGTCAGCGATGCGCCCCGTAAAACCGGAGGCAAAACCTTGTCCGAAGTTTCCTGGACTTACGCCTCGCGCCTTCTGCGCATCAAGGATGTCCCGGCCCGCGTGAAGACCTTGCTCAACGACATCAAAAATCGCGCCGGAAGCCACGGCTTCTCGCCTGAGGAGATCCTTGAAGAACTCAAACGCCATCACGGCGTGAAGGTGAATGCCTCAGGCCGCGTGCAAGTGGAGAAGGTTGAGTTTGATTCTACGAAGGACGCCAGGACGGACACGGCATGATCGCGGCAACGTTCGCGTCATGACGCCGGAACAGGTCCTTAAAGACGTTTTCGGCTACCCGTCCTTTCGAGCGGGTCAAAAAGAAATCATCACGGCCATCATGGCCGGACGCGACTGCATCGGCGTGATGCCGACGGGCGCCGGCAAGTCCCTGACCTACCAGATTCCGGCCCGGCTCTTAAATGGGGTGAGCTTGGTCGTAAGCCCCTTGATCGCCCTGATGAAGGACCAGGTGGACGCGGCGGTGTCAGTGGGCCTGCGCGCCACCTATCTCAACTCAAGCCTGACTCCCGACGAACGTCGCGCGCGCATTGACGGCCTCAAGCGCGGGGACTATGAGCTCGTGTACGCGGCACCCGAGGGCCTCGAGGGGGGCGCGGGCGCCGCCTTGGCCGGCACGCACTTATCGTTAATCGCCGTCGATGAAGCGCATTGCATTTCGCAATGGGGCCATGATTTCAGGCCGGCCTATCGAAAGCTTCAAGGCCTCAAAGAACGCTACGCCGTTCCCATCTTGGCGCTGACGGCCACGGCGACGGCACCGGTCGTCAACGACATCATGGCTCAACTCAAGATGCTGTCGCCGCTGCATGTTCGAGGATCGTTCTATCGAAAAAATCTCCATCTGTCCGCGTATCTCAAAACCGGCGAGAAGGCCTCTCCGCGCCCGGGCACGGTCAATGACACGAAAAACTCAATCCTGCGCCTCGTGCGCGCCCGCGCGGGCCAAAGCGGGATCGTTTATTGCCTATCGCGGCGTTCGGTTGAGTCTCTATCGGAATATCTGTCCGCTCGCGGCGTCAAGGCGCTGGCCTACCATGCGGGCATGGACAGCGCTCAGCGCGAGCATGTGCAGAACGCCTTCAAACGCGATGACACCGACGTCATCGTCGCCACCGTCGCCTTTGGAATGGGCATCGACAAGCCCGATGTGCGCTTCGTCATCCACCGGGACATGCCGCGCTCGCTCGAGTCCTATATCCAAGAGGTCGGTCGCGCCGGGCGCGACGGCGCTCCGAGCGACTGCGTGCTGTTCTACTCCTGGGCCGATGTGATGAGCTACGAACGCCTCGTCTCCGACCTGGAGTCCTCTCAAGCCGAACGGCACCGCTCTCGCGCCCGGGAGATGTTCCGCGCGATCGAGCGCCGGACCTGCCGGCATCAAACGATGGCCAGGCATCTGGGAGAAGAGATGCCCGTGTGCAGCACCTCCTGCGACGCCTGCGCGGGGTTGGACCCGGTGGGTGGAGCGCCTCTGGTGACGACGAAAAAAATATTTGGCGCGCGCGCACCGGCTGCGATGGCGCAAGCCCCAGCCGGGAATTCGTTATTCTCAAAACTCAAGGCCCTGCGCAAGAAACTCGCCGACGCGCGGCGCGTGCCCGCCTACATGATTTTTCACGACGCGACCTTGCTCGAAATGTCGGCGCGCCTGCCGAAGACCGAAGAGGAAATGCGGACCGTTTCCGGCGTCGGCCCCAAAAAGTGGACCGCCTATGGCGAGATTTTTCTCGCCGCGCTGCGCGATGGCTAGCGTTGGCGCGCTTCCTCAATGGACCGGAGGCGCTGGATGTGCTCGATGAGCGCCTCATGCGCTTTATCAACTGTCGTTTCGCGGCATGACTCCCACTCCGGGCACACCGTGCCGCCGTGGCGCGCGCCGCGTGGACGCCAGACCGCCTGAGTGTAGCCCGCATAAAAGCCGAAGGTCGGCACGGCAAGCGCTGCCGCGAGATGGGTCGTTCCGGTGATATTGCAGATGAAAAGATTCATGCGCGAGAGCATGGCGCCGCTCACGCCAAGGCGCGCGGGCGGCAGAATCGGGACCGGGCGCTTGAGCGTCCTCACAATCGCAGCGACTTTTGCGTGTTCGCCCGGGCCACCCATGAAGAACAACTGCAGGCGCACGTCATCGAGGAGGCGGTTGCTCAGTTGAGCGAACTTTTCTTCGGGCCAGCGGAATGAGAAGCGATCGAAATTCCCAGGATGAATCACCACACGGAAAAATCCGCCGCCGGTCGCTCCAGCCTTGCTCAACAGACGCTCAGCCTCATTGATATCGTCATGCGGCAGTTGGAGTTCCGGTTCTTGCTCATAAGGAGCATCGAGCGCTTCCGCCAAGCGGCGGTAGCGCTCCGCCATGTGCTCGCGTTCCTCCGGCGCTGGCACAAACTCGGTGAAAGCGCCGGCGCCTCGGCCTTTACTGAAAGCAAGGCGGCGGGGCGCGCCCACGCTGCCGGCGATCAGCGCAGAGGTCTTCGAGAAGGATGAGTTGAGATCGATGAGCAAGTCGCACGGCTCGCTGAACAGCTTCCACGCAAGCCTCAGATGCGCGCCGACGTGGGCGGGCTTGCCAAGAACTGCCCACTCGTCGATGAATGGGATCAGCGGCAGGACCGAGCCTGATCGCCAGCCCACAATCAGACGGATGCGCGCTTTTTGGTAGCGGCGGCGGATCGCGCGCAGGAAGGAAGTCGCGACGATCACATCGCCCACGCGCCCGATGTAAATCGCGGTGATCCGATTCATTAGACCGCCTTCGGCCTACTCATAACACCTCACGTCTAATATCCCGTACGAAGCAAGACGAGCGCCAGAAGCGCGGGCAAAGCCTGGATGAGAAGAATGCTCCGACTCGCGGTGGCGCCGCCGACAAGACCTGCAACGATGACGCAGACGAGGAAGAATGTCTTGACCGGATAAGCGAGCGGAGGCGCTGAAACCAACCCCCAAAGGAGTCCGGCCGCCAGGAAGCCGTTGTAAACGCCTTGGTTGACGGCCAGCACTGCGGATGCCGCCGCGGTTTCTCGCGTCATATTGAATATTTTCAAGCCGAGAGGAGATTGGAAAAGAAAAGATTCCAGGATAAAAAACGCGCTGTGCTCGAGGGCGATGCAAGCGATGAGGACCGCGGACAGGATCATTTCCCGGAGATCTTCGCTGCAAGCTCGCGAAATTGCATGATCAGCTCCGGAAGCTGAGCGAGGGCGGCGTTCATCTTGTGCATTTCGCGCGCGTTGCGGGCGGGAATGCCGAAGTAGCGTTGCTGAGGCTCGGTGTCCTGCGCGACCGCCGACATGCCCATGATGATCGAGCCCGCGGCAATCTTGAGATGATCCTTCACGATGACCATGCCGGAAATCATCGCTCCGTCCTCGACGACCACCGAGCCGCCGAGCGCGCTGTTGGCGACGATGTAGACAAAGCGCCCGACCCTGCAGTTATGGCCGATATGCACCTGGTCATCCGTTTTCGTGAATTGGCCGATCATCGTGCTTTCAATCGTGGCGCGATCCACCGTACAGGAAGCGCCGAGCTCCACGTCGTCGGCGATGACGACATTGCCGATATGGGGGACCTTATGCCGGATTCCGGAGCGGTCATAAAAACCAAAACCGTCCGCGCCGATGACCGTGGAGGAATGGATGATGCAGCGCTTGCCGATCACGCAACCATGACCGACCACCACATTCGAGCGGATGACGGTCCCCGCGCCGATGCTGGCCCCCGGCTCGATGACCGCGCCCGGGTAGAGGACGCAGGCCGGCCCGACGACGGCGCGGGCCATGACGACGGCGCCGTCGAGGACGCTCGCCGTCGGATCGACCTGCGCAGAGGCATCCACGAGCGCCTTGGGGCCGATGCCGCAGGCGAATTTTGGCGCCTGGTCGAAATATGAAAGCGCCTTGAAAAAGGCGAGGCGCGCGTCGCCGGAAACGATGAGCGCGCGGGGGAACTCCGCGGCGAGTTCAGCCGTCGAAAGTATCGCGCCGTTTCGTGCGGCCGGCGGATGGCGCTTAAGCACCGCCTTGGACTCGATGAAATAAAGGCAGTGCTCATCGAGGGTCTGCTCAGGCGTCAGCCGCTCAATATCGCGCAATCCCTCAATGGCGTAGTCTCCCGCGCCCTTGATTTCGGCTCCCAGCATCTGTCCCAACTCGCGCAATGTGATGATGGCCAATTGTGCCAAATTATTTTATAGAAAAGGCAATGCGCCCTCTTGTCGGGTGCGGATGATCCCCAAATATCCCCAAATATCCCCAAATAGGCCCTTGACCACGGCTCTTGATCGAGCCATACTCAATCGATGAGCCTTTTCGCGTTCTGCCTGACTTTGGCCACTTTCGCCGCCGCCACCAAAGGGTTGCCAGCCCTGGTGGACGACTATCTGACCGGAACGCCCCTTGACAATATCGATCCACCCGGTCTCTCCGAGACGAATGCGGCGGCGCTCAACGCCGCGCGGCGGGTCCAGGCTGGGTGCCAACGACAAGAGGATGCTGAGCACTATAGGGCACGCGCGATCGAAGTCGCAGAAAAGCTCGGCATCTCCTCGGATCGGGCCGAAGAGATTACTCGGATCTATTCTTCATGCCAACGCCGCCCAAACTCGCAAGAGGACCCAGCACCCACGCAATTACCCGTTGACCTTAGCGCCAACGACGCGTTTAAAGAACTAGCCAATTTTAATTCCAATCCAAGGGACACGGGTGCTTCGGGCGCAAGCTTACCCGCCTCAGGAAAATCACCGCCGAAGACAATTCCCAGAACGCCCAAGGCGCCGGTTATCGTTCCTCCCCTCGTTCCGTTCAATACCGAGGTAAAGGCGCGAGAAACTGGCGGGCCTGGCTTGTGGCTGTACCACTATATCAAGGACGTCCCTCCCACCGTCGACCCCGTAGCCAAGAAGGATATCGCCACTTTGCTCCCTCTCTTAAAGGATCTCAAGCTGACGCCGGAGGAAGAAGCTGCGGCCCCAAACGCTGATTCGCTAAGGGCATTCATGCACTGGGCGCAACTAGATCCGCACAAGACACTGCCGCCGGTCGCCTACGGCGACACCGGAAAAAATTTAAGCGTCTATACCTGGGGATGGTGGGGGAAAATAGGCGCGATCACGCTTGATAAAACGAATCGCGCTATGCCGCAAGATGAGCGCGCGGCGGCGCTCTTGGGAGGCCTCTACCATTACTGGGATGCGCAGAATTCTTCGGACCCCGAATCCAATCACGGCAGTGATGGCTTCAAGGGATTGGCATTCCGTCCCGAAAGATCTTACAACGCCTACTACCTGACGCAATTGTACTGGAGGAAGATCAGCGGCAACCGGCCTAAAACCACTTTATCCAAGAGACTGGACAATCTTCCCGACACCCCGGAGAAGATTAGCGCGAGAGTTGGTCCCACGTCCACAACCGAAAGCTGGCTCTACTGGCTCAACAGATCGATGCGATAGTTTAGGGTTGACGCAGGTGTACACGTGTACACCTACGAGAGGACACGGTGTGAGGTGCTCCAGCAATCGTGCGTGGGCCCGAAGGCGCATACGGCTGTGTTCTAGCGCTTGCCCTGGAGCCGTTGGATGAGCGCCGTTGTCGAGTAGCCTTTTTTTAGCCCGATGATGACGACCTTGCCCGCGTGCTTGGCCTCGGGGAGATCGGCGGGTTTGTAGTCGCCGCCCTTGACCTGGATGTCGGGTTTCAGGCGCGACATGATATTTTCGGGCGTGGCCTCCTCGAAGCGGACCACGGCATCAACGCAGGCAAGCGCTGCGACCACTACAGCGCGGTCGCGCCAGTTGTTCACGGGACGGCCGGACGCCTTATTTTCCAATAAACGGACGGAAGCGTCCGAGTTGATTCCCACGATGAGGAGGTCGCCGGAGGTTTTCGCATTCTCAAGGACTTTGACATGGCCGGCATGCAGGATGTCGAAGACGCCGTTGGTGAATACGACGGTGCGGCCTTCCCAGCGCCACAATTGGCGCATTGTCATCAGCTTCTTGAGAGTTCTTATTTTAGAGGCGGATCTCATCAGCCGTGGGCCAGGGGGGCGTTGGGAAATAGCTCGTCTTCAAGAATTCCACACCAGATCTGGATAACTGCGATGTGCGCCTCTTGAATGCGCGCGGTCGAGTCGGAGGGCACGCGCACGCAGTGGTGGCACAGGCTCTTTAATTCCCCGCCGGAGCGGCCCGTGAGGCCGATGACAATCAGGCCGAGTTCCCGCGCGGCGGCGGCGGCCTTGAGCACGTTCTTGGAGTTGCCTGAGGTCGAGATGGCAACTGCGACGTCGCCGGGACGGCCGAGCGCGCGCAATGGGCGCTCGAAGACGAATTCGAAGCCGAAATCATTGGCAATGGAGGTCAGGTCACCTTGGTTGGCCGCAAGAGAGAGCGCGGGCAGGCCGGGCCGGTTGCGTCGGTAGCGGCCGGTGAGTTCATCGGCGAAATTCGACGCATCGCAGGAGGAGCCGCCATTGCCGAAGGAGAGGAGTTTTCCGCCGTCGCGGTAGGATTTTAAGAGATCTTTCGCGGCCGAGTCGATGACAAAGGAGAGCTTTGCCGTGGCGATGAGGACGGCGGCTGATTCCTTGAGTTGGGAGGCGATAGTTTTGCGGAAGTTCTTAGCCATGCGCATGTTCCTCTTTTGCAAGCAGCCCTGTTTTTTCGATGAAATGAGTGTCGAAATCGCCGCTCATGAACACGGGGTGTGCGACAATCTTTGCGTGCATTTCAGCAGTTGTCTTGATGCCGACGATTTTAAGCTCGCTTAGGGCGCGCAAGGATCGGCGCAGAGCCGCCGGGCGATCGCCCGCGGAGATGATTAGTTTTGCGATCAGGCTGTCATAATAGCTCGGGATAGTGTATCCGGAATAGACATGCGTATCGACGCGCACGCCCGCGCCGCCCGGGAGTTCGATGCTCGCGATCTTGCCCGGACAGGGCATAAAGCCATGCTCCGGGTCCTCGGCATTGATGCGGTGTTCGATGGCGTGGCAGCGAATTTCTCCGGCGCGCTCCTGGCCGAACGCCAGCGTCTCGCCGGCGGCAACTTTTATCATGAGCTCCATCAAGTCCACGCCCGAGACCGCCTCGGTCACCGGGTGCTCGACTTGCAGGCGCGCGTTGACTTCGATGAAATAAAATTGACCGTCTTGAAAAAGGAATTCCACGGTGCCGACGTTCCGGTAGCCTGCGGCCTTGGCCAAGCGGATGGCGGCTGACTGCATCTGAGAGCGAATCTCCGGCGATATCGCCGGAGAAGGCGATTCCTCAACGAGTTTTTGGTGGCGGCGTTGAACCGTGCAGTCGCGCTCCGGGAAGGCGACGATGTTGCCGTGATTGTCGGCGATGATCTGTATCTCAACATGGCGTGGATGTTCGAGGAGTTTCTCGATGAACACCGAGCCGTCGCCGAAGGCGGCCTTAGCCTCGGCCGCAGCGGCCTCAAGCTGAGGCTTGAGTTCTTGCGGACCGCGGACGATGCGCATTCCCTTTCCGCCGCCGCCGGCGGAGGCTTTGATCAGGACGGGGTAGCCGATTTCAGAGACCTCTTGAGAAACATCGGTCGTGATATCGCCCCGCGTGCCGGGGATGACGGCGACATTCGCCGCTGAAGCCACGGCTTTGCCGGCGCTCTTGAAGCCGAGCTTGCGGCTGGCGGCGGGCGGCGGCCCGATGAAGGCGATGCCGCGCGTGGCGCACAGCTCTGCAAAATCGGCATTTTCAGAAAGAAAGCCGTAGCCCGGATGAATGGCGTCGGCGCCCGTGATCTTCGAGGCGGAGAGAATGGTCTCTTGATCGAGATAGGATAGTTTCGCGGAGGCAGGGCCGATGCAGACGGCTTCATCGGCCATCGCTACGTGGCGCGACTCTCTGTCGGCTTCGGAGTAGACGGCGACGGTCTTGATGCCCAGCTCGCGCGCGGCGCGGATCACGCGCACGGCGATCTCGGAGCGATTGGCGATCAGTATTTTCTTGAACATTAGCGGTTTTCAAGCAGGAGAAGCGGCTGGCCGTACTCGACGGCCGCGCCGGCATCGATGAAGATTTTGGCCACTTTCCCGGCTCGTGTCGCAATGATCGGTTTTGAAACGCCCGGCCCTGCTGATATCACACCGATCACATCGCCGACGGAGAGTTCTGAGCCTTCCTCGGTCGAGCGCGCTTGGCCGGGCTCGCTCCACTGGAAGACGCCGACGCCGTCGCTGACGACGGGGCTGAAGCGGCCCGAGACCATGGGGGCATTCGGCACCGCAATCTCGCCCGCGCCGGGCGCCGTCAAAGAGAAGCCGGTTCCGTTCTTGCGGTAGATGATTTCGGCAAGGTCTGTGGTTTTCATCCAGTCGGCGACAGATTGAAAGGGGGAATTATTCATGGTTATTTCCTCTTGGGCAAATCGAAGGCCAGCGGCAGGAGCTTATGCACCGTGGTTTTGCAGACGCGCCGGCGACCGGTTGTCGGGCTCAGATCCACGATGTGGAGATCCGTATGCTTGTCGCTGAACTCGTACAGGACTTGGCGGCAGGCGCCGCAGGGTTTTGCCTTGTCGCCGACGACGGCGACAGACGCAATCGCGTCGTGGCCGCCGGCGACTGCGCAGTAGAGCGCGGCGCGTTCGGCGCACATGGCCAGGCCATAGCTCGCGTTTTCCACGTTGCAGCCGACGAATATTTCCCCGCTTTTGGTGAGCACGGCCGCGCCGACAGGGTAGCCCGAGTAGGGGCAGTAGGCGCGCTTTTGCGCCCCGACAGCGGCCTCGATGAGGCGGGAGAGAAGTCTTTTCGGACAGGACATCAGAGGTATTTTCCCACAAGCAGATCGAGCTTTTTGAGCGTCGCTTTATTGCGCGCGAAAGGCGCCGTGAAAATAGCACCCTTGAGAGCTTCGGAAAACGCGGGCTCGAGAGGCGCTTGCGCTATGCGCGGAACGGCTAACAGCATCAACTTCTGCGCGTTGGCTGAATTCGCGTGGAGATTGGCCACGACCATCTCGGTGTGAACTTCCTCGCCTTTTTTCCAGCAGTCGTAGTCGGTGACCATGGCGACCTGCGAGTAGACGAACTCGGCTTCGCGGGCAAGCTTTGCCTCGGTGGCGGCGGTCATGCCGATCAAAGACCAGCCGAAGAGGCGGTGCATAGTTGATTCCGCCTGCGTGGAGAATGAGGGGCCTTCCATGCAGCAATAGGTGCCGCCGAAGACGGACTTGATTCCCAGTTCCTCGGCGCAGTCAAAAACGATTTTATTCTGGCCGGGCGCAAACGGCGGATTCAAGGCGATATGCGCGACGAGGCCGTTTCCGAAAAAGGTCTGTACGCGGTCCTTGGTGCGGTCCACAAGCTGATCCGGGAACACGAAGGTTCTGGGGGGAAGCTCTTCTTTCAGGGAGCCGACGGCGCTGAATGCCAGAACGCGCTCGACCCCGAGAGATTTCAGCGCCCACATGTTGGCGCGTTGGTTGATCTCCGTCGGCGTGAGAACATGGCCTTTCCCGTGGCGCGGCAGGAACGCGCAGGGCACGCCGGCGAGTTCGCCCAAGGTGATGGGGCCGGAATGCGCTCCGAAAGGGGTCTTCAGGCGAAGTTCGCGCGTCTTGCTGATCGCCTCCGAGGAGTACAGTCCGCTGCCGCCGATGACGCCGACCTTCGCATAAGACGCGTTCTTCTTCATGGGCAATAACCTCCCAGGGGCAGCAGCTCTTGGATGAGGGCGTAAAGAGAGTCAAGGTTCAAGGGTTTTTGGATGAATCGTGTTTTTGAGTCTTGAGGAAGAATTTTGGAGATTTTTTCGTAGGAATGGGCCGAAATGAAGATCACCGGAATTTTATTGGTCGACTCATCTTTCTGAAGAACCTGGTACGCGGAGGATCCGTAGGCCCCGGGCATCTGTATGTCGGCGATGATCAAGTGCGGACGGTGCTCGACGGCCTTCTGAGTGAGTTGATAGCCGTCGTTGACGACGATCACGCGGTTGCCCTTGCTCGACAAGTAGTCGGCCAGGAGCTCGGAGATATCCGCGTTATCGTCGGCGATGAGAATTTGAGCGATCATGGCAATGGCGGGAAATTCTCCATGCTTTCAGGCTCGATCGGGAATCTTCGGCAGAGGGAGGCGACCGCTTCCTTCACGCGCGCAAGCGCCGCGTCGTCACTGCGGACTTTGAGGGCGGAATCAATGAGGTCTGCGACTTCCTCCATCTCTCTTTCTTTCATCCCGCGGGTCGTGATCGCGGGGGTTCCGATGCGCATGCCGGAAGCGATGAACGGCTTCTGCGGATCATAGGGGATGGCGTTCTTGTTGACCGTGATGCCGGCCTTGTCGAGAGCCTCCTCGGCCTCTTTTCCCGTGGCGTTTTTGGGGCGCAGATCCACGGAAAACAGGTGGCAGTCAGTGCCGCGCGCAATGACGCGAAAGCCTCGGTCCCGCAGCGCCAGCGCCAGGCGGCGCGAGTTGGCGAGCGTTTGCAATTGGTAGATTTTAAATTCGGGCTTGAGCGCTTCGCCGAAGCACACGGCCTTGGCGGCGATGGCATGCATCAGCGGCCCACCCTGCGTGCCCGGAAATACGCTTTTATCCAAAGCCGCCGCATGGAGCGCTTTGCACAGCACCATCCCGCCTCGGGGCCCGCGCAGCGTTTTATGAGTTGTCGTCGTCGTAAAGTCGGCCAGCCCCACCGGGGAGGGATAGACGCCGGCGGCGATCATGCCCGCGTAATGGCGATGTCGGCCGCGAAATAAGCGCCGATTTCATCCGCTGTCTTTTTGAGGCGCGCCCAGTCGATGATGCGGGAATAATTCGAGGCGCCCATAAAGAGAAGGCGCGGTTTCTGCTCATGCGCGTCCTTCTCGGCTTTCTCGTAGTCGATGAGCTCGTCGTCTCGGCGCACATCGATCGGCATGATCTTGTAATACTTGCCTGAGAAATTCATCGGGTGGCCGTGCGAGAGGTGGCCGCCGTGGGCGAGATTGAGGCCCATGACGCCGTCTCCTGGCTTCAGGATGCTCAGGTACATCGCCATATTGGCCTGCGAGCCCGAATGCGGCTGGACATTGGCGTGCTCGGCGCCGAACAGCTTCTTGGCGCGTTCGATGGCGAGGATTTCAGCCTGGTCGACAAACTCGCAGCCGCCGTAGTAGCGCTTGCCCGGGTAGCCCTCGGCGTACTTGTTGGTGAGGATGGATCCTTGTGCGTCCAATATGGCGGCAGAGGCATAGTTTTCGGAGGCGATCAGTTCGAGATGCTCCGATTGGCGACGCGCTTCACGGGTGATCGCCGCGTAAACTTCAGGGTCCTGATTAGCGAGGGCTGAGGGCATGGAATTCTCTTGAGATGATGATTTTGAGCGCTTCCTCAATCAAGAAAGCGCAATTTTCGTATATTCCAGAGGGGCCGCCAACGGGGTCGACGATGTCGGCGGGCGTGAGGTTGGCGGCCTCGCGCAGAACGAATATTTTTGTCTTGGCTTCGGGAAAACGCGCGAGGAGATCGAGGCGATGCGCGCGCTCCATCACATAGACGATGTCGGCTGCGTTGAGCAAAGCGCTGTCGATGCGGCGCGCGCGGTGTGCGATGGCACCCATGCCGCGCGCGGAGAAGACGGCGGAAGTCCCCAGGGAGAGCGGCGCGCCGTTCTCCGCCTGCGTGCCGGCGGATGAGGCGACGTGCGCCAGGCCGGCTTCACGGGCCAGGCGCCGGAAAAATTGTTCAGCCATCGGCGAACGGCAAGAGTTTCCGGTGCAGACGAATAAAAGATGAAGGGATCGCGTTGTCATGTCGTTAGGATTTCATTGATCAGTTCCGCGGAGATGAGGCCCTGGCGCGTGATGCGCGGTTTGTCGCCGGTTGCGTCGACAACGGAGGGGTCGCCGGGCGGCGCCATGCCTCCGTCGATGATCATGTCGATTTCCATTCCCAGTTCGGCCTGGACAGCAGCGGCATTGAGCTTGGCGGGCTTGCCCGACTTATTGGCGCTTGTGTAAATCCAGGGCACACCGGAAGCCGCTAAGAGAGCGCGCGCGACCGGATGCGCGGGCACGCGGATGGCGATGGTCGGGTACTCGAGGAATGTGAGAAGACGGCCTGAGGCCGTGGGCTTGAGCAGGAGCAGAAGAGGGCCGGGCCAAAATTTCGCGGCAAGAGCATCGGCAAGCGGCGTCCACTCGACTAAGGCTCTGGCCGCTTCGGTCGAATGAACCAAGACGGCGAGCGGTTTGAGCGTGGACCGCTCCTTGACCTGCAAGACGCGGCGCGTGGCGGCCTTGATGAGGCCTGTTGAGCCGAGCGCGTAAGACGACTCGGTCGGGAAGGCGACGAGTTTGCAGGCTTTGCCCGCAGCGCCCGCCTTGGCCGCGTCGGCGGGGGCAAGAATTCCATCAACGGACAACGCGATGGTCTCAGGCATTGGCTGGCTCCGGGTTCGGGTGCAAGAGGATGACGAATTCGCCTAACAACTCGGCTTTGGCCGCGAGAGTAGACCGAACTGAGGAGACGGTTCCCCGAATCCACTCCTCATGAATTTTAGAGATCTCACGAACGACGACGCATTGAGCCTGCTCGCCGAGCGTCGCGACCGCATCATCGAGTAATTCCAACGCTCGGAAAGGCGATTCGTAAACGACGATCGTGCGTTCGAGAACCTTCGCTGCTGTAAGCGCCTTGCGTCGCTTGGACGGCGTGCGCGCCAGAAAGCCAAGAAAAATGAAGGAGTCTCCCGGCAGGCCTGACCCCGCCACGGCGGCGCCGACGGCCGTCGGGCCCGGCAGGGAAGTGACCTGCAGGCCCTCGCGCCGGGCGGCGGCCACAACCCTGCGCCCAGGGTCGGACACGCCCGGCGTGCCGCCGTCGGAGACGAGGCTCACCGCGTCTCCGCGGCGCACCCGTTCCAGAAGTTTTTCGACGGAACGCGGGTCATTCTCATCGTAGCGCTCAAGCGTGGCGCCGAGGCCGAAGTGGCTCATTAAGTTTCTGGTTCGGCGGGTGTCCTCGCAGAACACGACGCGCGTTTCCTTAAGCACGCGCAGGCAACGCAAGGTCATGTCCTCTAGATTTCCCAGCGGCGTGGGGACCACGAAAAGCATCGGGATTATTTTACTCCTTTTTTGGGGGGTCTATGAGGTCGGCGGCCTGAGCCGCGCCGACCATGTCGCGAAGCTGTTCAACGCAGCCTTTGCGCATACGGTCATCGCCGGTTTGCCGCGCATACCTGACGAGAAGCGGGATGACGGCAGGGCTGCGCGCGCTGAAAGCGGCGGCGGCCCAGTAGAGGCGCTCAGCATTATTGGCGGCCGAGTCATGTTCGCGCACCAGCGCCGCCGCTTCCTCATCATTGGATGAGACTCCAATTTTGAGGGCCAGAGAGTGGCGAATATCGGCGGCGACTGCCGTGTCGCGGAGAAGCGCAAGCATCTGCATGCGGGTCGCGCGCGCGTCTTCGAGGCTGATGGGAGCGGAGGCCGCGAGCGTGGCTCGCTCCATTGCAAGCGACTCGCCCGACTCGCTCCAGGCGCGTAATTTGGGCAAGGTTTGTCCCCAATAAAAGCGTCCGAGCAAGGCGCCGATTTTAGCGCTTTCCCGGCCTTTGCGCTCAAGCAGGGACCGCGACTTTGCGCCTTCCCATTGGGCAAGCACGGACAGCGCTTCGTACTGCGTCCACCAGGCGTTTCGTTCCAACATCATGGCGGTTTCCGTGACGCCGCTCACGCCGAACTTGCGTTTGGCGATGGCGCGAATTAAGGGGAGGGCCGCGCGCGAGCGCAGACGGAAAGTCCCGTTGATGCCGAACAGTTGGGCCTCGGGTTCCGGCTGGCGCAGGTAGGTCATAAAAAGCGGCTCGAGCTGAGGGCTTCCCGGCGCGATGAGCTCGAGCGATGCCATGACCGCATTGCGCGCATAGGCATCTGTGAAGCGCGAGAACAGGTCGAAGAGCGCGGCCACGTCGGATCCCGACACCGGCGCTGTTTTGGCTAGCCGGTCAAGAATAATGGTCTTGTCCTGAGGGGACAGCGCTTCGATGAAGCGGTTCTTCAGAAGCGCGACGCTTGCCGGGGCTAGGGGGGCGTCCGTCGCGCAGGCTGGCAGGGCCAGCAGAAGAATGGCGATTGGCGCCATGATGCTCATGAGCATCTTCCCAGCACATATGACAGCGCCGCCTTAAGACTGGCGAGGCGATAGCCGGCGGCGTCGACGATGGTCATCGTCTTGGGGCAAAGAGTTATATCCGCAGAGGAGCGGATCAAGACGGCGGCGGTTTTATCGGCGGCCGTTCTGGACAATAGGCGCAAAGCGGCGGCCTGGCCGGGGAAGCGCCGGGCTTCGAAGGAAAGAAAAATGATGCGCTTTGCGCGTTGCGACAGCGCGTCAAGGCGACCGAGGCCTTCTGTCATTATTGGAGCGCGGGTCAATGAGCAGGCGGGCGCCAAGCGGCGCAGGAGGGCCTCGGGGCCGCGTGCGCCGGCTTCAAAGGTGAAGCGATCTCGCACCTCGCTAAAATTGGGGACGACGATAAGAGTCGTCTTGTCTTGGGGAATGGGCAAAACGACCGATCCGCCGCGTGCCGTGATAATGGCGCGCAGCGCGATGCGCGCCGATAGCAGAGAGCCGGCGGAGAGCAGGGCCTTAGGCGCACGGCGTCGTCGCAGGAGACGGGTGATGCGGGCGTCTGCGGTCGCCAACGATGCGGCGGACGTTTTTGATTCGCGCAGGAACGCGACCGCGTCGCCCATTCCCTGGAGATCGTGCGCGATCATCAGCATGTCGTGGCCCGCGGCGAAGCAATTGAGCGCGGCTTGAGCGACCGGCCAGCGTTTGGCGATGGCGCCCATGCACAGGTCGTCGCTGATGATGAGCCCATCGTAGCCGAGCTCGCCGCGGAGAACGTCGCGCACGATCTTGGCCGAGAACGTCGCGACCGCGGAATCAAACGCGGGGAAGCGGACATGGGAAGTCATGACCGCGTCGACGCCCGCGGAACAGGCGGCGCGGAATGGGGCGAGGTGGGTATGCGAGAACGCGGCGCGCGGCAGTTTGATCGTGGGCAAGTCAAGGTGCGCATCCACGGTCGCAGCGCCCGCGCCGGGGAAATGTTTTGCGCACGCCGAGACATCGTTGTCCTGCAGACCGCGGATGAACGCAACACCCAATGCAGAAGCCATTTTAACATCGCGCCCAAAGGACCTGATGCCGATGCCGGGGTTGTAGTCCTTCGTCTCCAGATCGAGCACGGGCGCTAGATTCATGCGGATGCCCAAAGGCGCAAGCTCGCAGGCCATCTGGCGACCGACGGCATAGGCGAGTTTCGGGTCGCGCGCGCGGCCCAAGGCGGCGTTGCCGGGAAATGCGGTCACCCCGCTCTTGAATCGCAGGACCCAGCCGCCCTCATGGTCGATTGCGACGAGCAGGGGCCGGCCCAAGCGCTGCTCGAGCTCGGCGCTGAAGGCCCGCGTTTGCGCCGGCGTCTCAATATTACGAGCCAGAAGCAGGACGCCGGTGGCGCCCGTGGATTTAAATAGGGACACCGTTCGTCGCGACGGCTTGAGGCCATAAACGCCGAACATGAATAAACGCCCGGGGTCGGTCATCCCCATAGTTTAACAAAGGGGCGCGAGCGATAGCTAAAACGGAACTTCTTCGATCATGGCGTCGCCGGCACCTGCAGCCTGCGCGGCAACGCCCTGAGTCTGGTTCATGCCGGTTGATCCGCCCTCGCGCTTCTCTAAGAATTGGAAGTCATCGACATAGACAACCATCTTGGAGGCTTTCTTGCCGTCTTCCTTGCCGGTCCACTCTTCAAGGACGAGATGGCCCTCGACATAGACCTGTTGCCCCTTCTTCAGGGATGATTCGACGAGGTCGGCCATTTTGCGTCCGGGCTCGCGGTTGAACACCTTTAAATCGATCCAGACGGGAACGTTCTCCCACTCGCCGCTCATCTTATTCTTCCGGCGGTTGTTGACAGCGAAACCGACATTGGCGACCTTGCCCCCGCTGCTGAAGGTTTTTATTTCCGGATCGCGGGTGAGGCGACCGATCAAAGTGACTTTATTGAGGTTTGCCATAGGGGCTCCGTTGTTTGAAGATTAATTCGTCAGGGATAGAATAGCAGAGATGACCCCTAAGGATTGACGCAAAAATTACTTTTTGCGGGACAATCACCGGCAACGCAGCGTGAGCTCGGTGGCGGAATTGTACGTCGTGAATACCGAATCCTGTATGCGCATGACGCTGCGCACGAGTTCCTCGGTTTTGTGCCTCAAGTTATTGTCGTTGCTCCAGTTATTCTCCATGATGATGCCGCGCACCGCGTTCGTGTCGGCGATAAAAGCGGTGAGCGTGAGTTGCAATTGCTGGACCTGCCCCAGAATCACCAGGCCGGCCTGGTACATCTCGGGGTCGGGGAGCGCCTGCGACTGGGCGATGCGCTGACGAGCGGTCAGGTAGTAGAGGTTCTGGCGCACCTGATCACAGGCCGTCGTCAGCGTCTCAAAATTATCAAGAACCGTGTTGAGGCTCGACTGGGGGTCGACTTGGGCATACGCGTAGCGCAGGCCGTCTGCTTGGGTTTTCACGTATTCGTGGATCTGAGTTAGGTTTGCGCCCTGCTGAGCCACCAGCAAGGCGATGGATTTCATCACGGGTATCATCATGGGATCGCTTTGCTGGCGGGCGAGCCGCTCGCGCGCAGTTAAGAGCGCATCCCAGAAAAAGCGCTCCTGCCACAACGTCGGCGCCGGATTGTCGAGCGCCTCCGCGCTCAGCGCGAAGGCAAGCAGGAATACGACGAGAAGGGCACGATGCATGCCTGTAAGTATAGCGGAAGAAGGCCGACTGTGTCAGGCAGCGCTGCGGGACATTTTGTCGCGGAAGGCGCGGGCGCCGGCCTCGGGTCCTCCAGGATGCATCAATAGGCGGCCGCCGACAAGCCAAATCGCGTCGGAACCGAAATCTTGGATGAGAGAATTCGTGTTGTCGAGGCTCATGCCTCCGCCGGGTGCGGGCCAAATGGAGGCAAGGTTGCCGAGGGGCTCGCGAGAACGGGCCGCGATGCCCCGGCACTCTTCAGCGGTGAAGGCAAAGCGCCCCGCGGCGTTGGGGAAGACGGTGATGTCAGCGCCAGTCAGACGCATCATGGTCCCGAGGTAGAAGGAATGTTCGATGCCGTGGGAACGTTCGGCGTAAAGAGCGCCCGAATACGCCGGATGGGCCATAAAGACGGCCTTGTAGCGGCTTGAGAGCCAGCGTAGCATGTCGAGACCGACGATGGCGGGGCAGATTAAAACACCCTTGAGGCCAGCGTCAAGAACGAAACTGAGCCGTTCTTCCAATTCTTCCTGCGGGCCGGACAGGTGAGGGAAGTAAAGGCAATGAGAGCGCTCGACGGCAGCGGCGATGCGGGAAACACGCGAGCGGAATTCGGTGAAAGATGCGTCGACTATATTTTGATCGTCCTTGACGATATCCCCGCCTCCATGCGCGAAGGCGGCGGCGGTGGCCGCGAATTCTGTTTCCGTTGAGCCCATCGGTTTTAACGCCGTCGCCAGAAGAGGACGGCCCTGAACGCCGAGCAGGGCGCGTAGTCCAGCCACGCCGTAATTCGGCCCGGGGAAAGCTGCTAAAAAAGAGTCCGGAAAACGGACGTCAACCAAACGCACGCCGGGCCAGATCGAGGCGTTGCCGAAAACGAGATTGAGCATAGCGCTGATGCGGCCTCCGGCGAGCATCGCGGGGAAGTCGATCTCGATGCGGAAGCGCCCGCAGGAGACGGGTGACACATCACCGGGGCGGCCGAGGATTTCTTCGCGGATTCTAGCGGGGAGTGGAAATTCAAACGGAACTTCGACGGTTTCTTCAAATGCAATCGCGCGTGCGGTTTTCCGGGCCTCGGCGGCAGGCCCGGGGACTTCATAGACGGCAACCATCCTCTCGCTCACTGTCGAATCATATCATCCCCGGAGGGTGTCGCGGAGAACCTGGAGAAAAAGTCCGGCGCAGACGAGGGCCATGACAGGACGTATCAAGGCGGTGCCGCGCTTGACGCCCAGTTGGGCGCCGACCCAGTGGCCCATGACGGAAAAGAGGCTCATCGTGAGGCCGATCTTTAAATCCACGCGACCAGCCCAAAGGAAGGTGATTAAAGCGGCGACATTCGAGATGAGATCGTTTTGAGCCCAGGGTATTTGGGCAACCGGTAGTTGCCCTTTTGCCAATTGGGCAACCGGTGGTTGCCCAATTGGCTCACCAGCCGCGAAGGCCCCCGGATACTCCGAGGAAAACTGGACCATCAGCTTGATGTTTCGCTCGGAAAAGCCCTTGAGGTCCGGGAGTTCGTTGTGCAGTTCGCGGGACAGCCGCGGGATCACGCCGGCACCCCAGCCTTCGTTCGATTGCCGCCCCCGAACGATTCGGCCGACATCCCAGTAAGGGTCGCGTGCGTTTGAGGGAGCATTTCCGGCTGATGGAACCGGATGAGCTGACGCCCGAAGAGCGGCGGGAACGAGTCGTCGAGCTGTTGGCCTCGAAGGCTTGGCGCACGAGCGCCTTGTCGCAGTCCTGCCGGTTCTTGAGTACCCACCACAGGTCATAGAAGTTTTCGCCTTCGCCAATCGTGCCGGGTTTCTGGACGCTCAAGACAACGCCGCACCATGCGCCAAGAGGCTTCTACTCCGCGTCTTCGCCCGCCTTGACGCGGGGAGGTTTCCCGGCGGCGAGCCAGCTTAGATAGGCCTCGAGGAATGAGTCGATGTCGCCGTCCATGACTTTGGCGATTTGCGAGGTTTGCTCGCCGGTGCGCAGGTCCTTGACCAATTGGTAGGGCATGAACACGTAGGAGCGAATTTGGTGGCCCCAGGCGATGTCGCCCATCTCGCCGTAATGTTTTTCCACGGACGAGCGCTGTTTATCCAATTCGATCTGGTAGAGCTTTGCTTTGAGCATGCGCATCGCGTTCATTCGGTTCTGCAGTTGCGAGCGTTGGGTTTGGCAGGCGATCACGAGGCCGGAGGGCTTGTGCCGGATGCGGACTGCAGTCTCGACCTTGTTGACATTTTGGCCGCCGGCGCCTCCGGAACGGAAGGTTTCAAGTTCGATATCGGCCTCATTGACGACGATCGCAATGTCATCTTCAATATCGGGAATCACGTCGAGTGAGGCAAACGAGGTATGCCGGCGCTTATTGGCGTCGAAAGGACTGATGCGTACCAAGCGGTGCACCCCCATCTCCGCCTTCAAGAGGCCGTAGGCGTTGGGGCCTTTAATGAAGGCGGACAGGCTCTTGATGCCGGCGCCGTCGCCCTTGGCAAGTTCTGTGATGACGACCTCGTAGCCGTTTTTATCGCACCAGCGCGAGTACATGCGCCACAGCATCTCCGCCCAGTCGCACGCTTCAAGGCCGCCGGCGCCGGAGTGCACGCTGATGATCGCGTCATCTTTGTCGAATTCACCGGAAAGTTTGAGGCGCATGTCCATCGTGCGCAGAAGCGTTTCCTCTTTGGCGAGGCCTTCTGCGACCATCGCAATTTCCCCTTCATCCTGAAACTCGGCGGCGAGTTCGTGGTGCGCCTTCAGGTCGTCGAGGGTGTTGGCGGCCCTGTCGTATTCGGCTAATATTTTCTTACGTTCATTGAGCTCTTTTGATTTTTTCTTCGCCACAATCGAGTCGGTCCAAAATGAGGGTTCGCCCGACTCGGCCTCGCGCGACAACACTTCTTTGCGGAGCTTGGGAATGTCGAGCAACTTCCCGATCTTGGCAAGCAGGGTCTGCAACGCGTCGATTTTGGCGGAGGTCTCGATGAACACTGCGGATAGTCTAGGAAATAGAACAGCCGAGCCGTTCAAATTCGACGGCCATTCTTGTTGGCATGTCAGGGTTTTTGAAGGGCAAACAGCTTTAGTGTGGCGGCGTGCAGTCGCGCCGTCGCCTCTGGCGTCGGGCCGTAGCCTCCGCCGAGCGTGACCGTAATCGGAATGCCGTGTTGAAGCTGGAGAGCGCAAACCAGCCGGTCGCGCTCGCGAATTCCCGACTCCGTGAGGGCGAGGCCGCCGAGTTGGTCATGCTCCCAAACATCCACGCCCGCCTGATAAATGATGAGATCCGGTTTGAAAGCCAGCACGGATTTAAGTCCATGGCGAAGCTTGTCGGAGTACTCGGCGTCCCCGGTTCCAGGAAGAAGCTCGATGTCGAGCGAGCCGGGGCAGCGGATTTCCGGATAAATCCCGTGCTGGTGCATTGAGAATGTGAATGTGTCCGCGTCGCGGGCAAAGATCGCGGCCGTGCCATTGCCCTGATGCGCGTCAAGATCAATGACCGCCGCGCGCAAAGCCATGCCCTCGGCTCGGAGCTTAATGATCGCAAACGCGATGTCGTTGACGGCGCAATAGCCTTCTCCGTGGTCTCGAAAGGCGTGGTGGGCGCCGCCGCCTGCGTGCAAGCCGATTCCGGCCTCGAGCGCATGCCGCGCTGCCAGCAAGGTTCCCCCTGCCGCCAGGCGATGGGCCAAAGAGATGGCGGGTGAAAAAGGCAGTTCCAGACGAGTGCTGTCGAAGGGATTTAAAATACCGCTCATAAGCTTTTCAACCCAATGAGGGCTGTGAACGAGCAGGAGATCCTCCCGCGAAGGCGTTGAGGGCTCGACTAAGTCGGCGAAATTGCGGCAGGCCTCCGCGGTCAAACTAAATTTTTGCGCCGAGAAAATATGCTCTCCGTAATTGACTTCATAGCGCGGTGAATAGACAACCCGGGGCTTCATCGCAAGGCGCGGCGCAGGCAGGCGCACAGAACGAGGGCCAGGCAGGCAGCACCCAGCCAATCTCCGTTGCGGCTATAAAAAGAACGCGCCGGGAAAGGATCTTTTAGCGGCACTTGAACGTCGAGGCGGCCGCGTTTATCGAGGCCCAGTTCCGCCATTGTTACGCCCCACGGATCGATTACAGCCGACACCCCGTTGTTGCCGGATCGGATCACGCTGATGCGGTTTTCGATGGCGCGGAAACGGTTGACGCGGTAATGCTGGCGCGGCGCCCAGGTGTCGCCGTACCAGGCGTCGTTGGTGATGTTGATGAGCAGGCGCGCGCCGCGCGCGGCGTCAAAGCGCGGCCAGCGCGGAAAGATCGCCTCATAGCAGATAATGACGGCCGTCGGACCCCAGGCCGTCTGAAGAAGCGGCTGCCGTGCCGTTCCCTCTTTGAGGTCGCCCACGTTGTCGAGAAGATTCAGCCAGCGCGGAAGGAAGCGGCGCAAAGGTGTAAATTCGCCGAACGGCACGAGCTGGCGTTTGATGTACCAGCTGTCCACGCGGCCGTCGGGCGCTATCAACTGGGCTGCGTTTGCGGCCCTGCTCCCGGCGTCAGCGATGATCCCCACGAGGTGCTGGGTTTTTAGTTCGAGCGCCCAGCGCGCTGCCTCGGGCACGGCAACGTCCAGAGACGACCAACGCGGGATCGCGGTTTCAGGCCAGACGACCAGCAACGGCTGAGCGGACCGCGGGAGAGAAAGCAGTTCATCATAGCCTGCGAGGATGTTCTTGATCCAGCTTTCATCCCACTTATGGTGCTGATTCACGCATGGCTGGAGAATCTCAATGCGTCCGGCGGGTCCATGCGTCGACGGACGCGCGGCCAGAACTGCCGTTCCATGAGCGAAGACGCCGACGGCCAGCGCCAAGGCAAGTGCTGCGATGCCCGCGCCCGCCTTTGTGCCCGCGGCGTCGAGCCAGGCTTCGGCGAGCGCCGCGTTGAACAGCAGAAGTATAAAATCAAGCAGGTGCGGGCCGCCCCATGACACGGCCTGGATTAAGGCGAGATTACTCCACTGCGTATAGCCGAGAAGATCCACGCCGAAGCGTGGGGTGAAGAGCGACGCAAAGGCGGCGACGGCAGTCCAACAGAGAGCCCACAGCCAGGGCCGCGCGATACGCGGAAATGTGCTTGACAGCATGCGCGCAAGCCCTGCGGCGGCGGCCCAGCTGGCGCCAAGAACAGAGGCAAGCGCTATCACGGCAAGCGCTGAGAGAACGACCGAGATCTGCGCAAAGCGGCATGTCAGATAAAGCCAGTGCAATGCCACGGCGTGATAGAAAAATCCCGCAACAAAGCCGATGAGCGCAGCACGGCGGGTGGTGGGCGCTTTGTTTGCGAAGACGATCAGCGGAGCGAGACTAAACCAAGCGAAGGCCCAAAGCCCCAAGGACGGCAGGCCCAGAGCCGTGAGCGCTCCGCCGAGCGCTGCGAGGCCTAGCCCGCCCCGTGGCATTTCTTGTACTTTTTTCCTGAGCTGCAGTAGCAGGGATCGTTGCGGCCTATATTCTGGAGACTATTGGGCGCGGCAACTCCGCCGCCCGACAAGAGACCGCGTCCGGCGGACGGCAACGGGGCGGGAGCGTTTGCGGTCCATTTGCCGCTTTCTTCAGCGGGCAGCGGAGGAATATTCGGCGGCGCGGCTTTGGGCGCTTCGACGCGAAAGACATACTCGACGGTCTGTTCACGCACGCGGCTGATCAGGGCCTCAAAATAACGGAACGACTCCTTCTGATACTCGACCTTGGGGTCCTTCTGAGCATAAGAACGCAGGAAAATCGCCTTCTTGAGGTGGTCAAGGTCGTAGAGGTGGTTTTTCCAAGCCTTGTCGATCATCTGCAGCAAAATCATCTTTTCGACCTCGCGGAAGTCGTATCCGGTGAAGTCCTCAGGGCGGCGCGCATAGATATCCATCGCGGCCTGGATGAGGCCGCGCTTGAGCGTTTCTTTCGAGAGCCGGGCCGCCTCCTCGGGCGCGGGGTTCCAGGCGATCGCAAAAGTGCGCTCAAGATAGGCGGAGAGTTCAAGAAGGTTCCATGATTCGAAATTCGGCTCGTCGCCGATCGCTGCGTCCACCTGTTCGGCCACGTCCTCTTGAATCATGGAGGCAATTTGTTCGCTGACGGACTCGCCGAATAAAACCTCGTCGCGCAGCTTGTAGATGACTTCGCGCTGCTTATTCATCACGTTGTCATAATCCAGGAGCTGTTTGCGAATGTCGAAGTTGTGGGTTTCCACTCGCCGCTGGGCGTTCTCGATCTGGTAGGAGACCAGGCCCGACTCGATGACCTCGCCCTCCTGCATCCCCAGCTTTTCCATGAGAGGCGCGATGCGATCCGAGCCGAACAGGCGCATCAGCTCGTCGTCCAGGGCGAGATAAAAGCGAGTCGAGCCGGCATCTCCCTGGCGGCCGCAGCGGCCGCGAAGCTGATTGTCGATGCGGCGCGATTCATGCCGTTCCGTCCCCAGCACATGCAGGCCCCCGACGCTCTTGACCACGCTGTATTCGGCCTCATCTTGGGGATTGCCGCCAAGGAGAATGTCCGTTCCCCGACCGGCCATATTGGTCGCAATCGTCACCGCGCCCTTGCGGCCGGCCTGCGCGATGATGTCCGCTTCCATCTCGTGATACTTCGCGTTGAGGACCTGGCACGGCACGCCCTTGGCCCTGAGCATCGCGGAAATTTTCTCTGATTTCTCGATGGAGCGCGTGCCCACGAGGACGGGCCGGCCGATTTTCCAGAGTTCAATGACCTCGGCGACGATCGCGTTGAATTTTTCGCGCTCGCTCTTGTAGACGAGGTCGGAGAGATCCGCGCGGATGGATGTCCGGTTCGTCGGGATTTCACGAACTTCCATTCCGTAGATTTCCTGGAATTCGTCCGCCTCGGTCATCGCCGTCCCGGTCATGCCCGAGCGCTTCCTGTAGATTTTAAAAAAGTTTTGGAAGGTGATCGTCGCCAAAGTCTGATTTTCTTCTTTCGGAGGAAGATTCTCGTGAGCCTCGACGGCTTGGTGGAGGCCATCGGACCAGCGCCGGCCGGGCATCAGGCGGCCGGTGAACTCGTCGACGATGACGACTTCGCCATCCTTGACGACATACTCGACATCGCGTTGATAAAGATGCCAGGCGCGAAGCGCCTGCGTGATGTGGTGGACCCACTCGCCCTCGAGGTCGTCGTACAGGTTGGACAGGCCGAGGAGAGCCTCGCACTTGGACACACCCTCCTCGGTCAGAACGGCGGTGTGATTTTTCTCGTCGACGATCGCGTCCCACCCCTTCTGGAGGTCGGTCCCTTTATATTTCGCCTGGATCTCGTCTTCTTCGGTGATGATCCGCACCTTGAGATTCGGGATCAGCTTGTTGACGATCGCGTAGCGATCGGTGGATTTTTCGGCCGCGCCGGAAATGATCAGCGGCGTGCGCGCCTCATCGATGAGAATTGAGTCGACTTCATCTATGATCGCGTAGTAGAGATGCTGAAGCACGCGATCTTCCTTGCGCACGACCATGTTGTCGCGAAGGTAATCGAAGCCGAGTTCGTTGTTGGTGATGAAGGTGATATCGCAGAGGTAGGCGGCCTGCCGGTCCGCGTTGGAAACGTCATGTTGAACGCAGCCCACGGTTAAGCCCAGGAAGCGGTACACCGGCCCCATCCATTCGCTGTCGCGCTTGGCCAGGTAGTCGTTGACGGTCACGATGTGCACGCCCTTGCCGACGAGCGCGTTGAGGTAGGCCGGAGCGGTCGCCACTAAAGTTTTGCCTTCGCCGGTGCGCATCTCGGCGATTGAGCCGTTATGGAGAACCATCCCGCCCAGCAACTGAACGTCGAAGTGGCGCAGGCCGATGGAGCGGCGCGCGGCCTCGCGGCAAAGCGCGAAGGCTTCGGGCAGGACCTCATTTAAGGCATCGATCTCAGCTTGCTTGCGCTGCACGCGCTGGTCGTCGTCGTTGGCGGCAACCGTAATGGAGGCGAAAAGATCGGCCACGCGGGCTTTGAGAGTTGTCGTGCGTATCGGGAAATCCGCGTCCGTCAAAGCCGCAACTTCGGCCTCGAGCGCGTTGCATTTTTCCAGCGTTGGGCGAAAACGCTTGAGCGTGCGCTCGCTCGGCGTGCCGAAGGCCTTTTCAAAGAGGGCTTTAATCATTGGACGGGGCCTAGTGTAGCAATTAGAGGCTCAGCAGGTAGGATAGCTTGAGAAATCCTGTTTCTGCGGTCTTGCGATATCGAGCCGCGCCGCTGCGCGTTTGGGTGACGTCATAGCCGAGGTGGACGGCGGTGCCCGGATGCCATATATAGGAAGCAAGCGCGCTTGCAATCCATGTCCTGTCGTCTGAGCCGACGTCGCTTGCACGCGTGTAGTCGGCGATGATTCGCGTGGAGAGGCCCATGGTCCACTGAAGGTCGGCTCGGCATCGCCAGGTATCCTGGTCGGAGAGAATTGCGCCGCCTGTCCCGCTCAGCCTTGATTTAAGGTAGCTAGGGGAGAGTTTGAGCCGCGACCATGGCCGGAGGCTGAAGGACGCACGCGCCGACCAGGAGCGGCCGAGCTCCACGGGTGAGGAGTAATGGAGCTCGTCTCCATAGCCTAGAGACAGCGATGTCGTCCAGTATGCGTTTGGCGCCGCGCTGAAATAAGCGTTCATTGAATTTTTGCGGTAGTCTCTCCCGGAGAAGCGTTCCAAGTTGCGCGGAGCATAGGAAAGGGAACCGCTCATGGTTGGATTGCCGCCGTCGAGGCTTATTGATGAGTTCTCGTCCGTTAGGATCCTTGCGTGGTCATAGGTGCGAGAGAAAGAGGCGGAGGGGCCCCAGGCCGTCAGCCGGTCCGTCTCAGGACGGAAGGTGTGGCTATAGTAGATGGAAGGAGTGCGCACATCCACCCGCGGGAGAAATCCGGTATCGGCGACCATCTCTTTTCCCAGGTCGCGGTAGGAGATTCCCACGAAGTTGTTCCGTGTGTTCCGGTTAAAGCCGACTGTCAATCCAGGCGCTTGAGAGATTTTCCCTGCGGCGTCGCGCTTGCTCGTGTAGGCATACTGAAAGCTGGTGGTGTATATTTTGCCAAAGCGCACCCGCCCGTCGATTCCTCCGATGCGGTTGTAGGAAGAGCCTAACTCGCGGTCTGCATAGAGGACGCCGAGAGTTGATCCTGAAAGGATGTCTTGCTGAATACGCACGGCGTTCACATAGGCTTTATTCCCCAGCGGCGCGGCGTCATCGGCGGAGAGGACTCCGAACGTGGTTCCGCCTTCCTTGCTGGTCCACTTCGCGCCGAACTGGGGATCGACGATGGTCCGTGTGTGGAGCAGGTTCAAGGATGTGGAGAAGACGTCGGCCCGCTCCAGGAAGAAGGAGCGCTTCTCGGGGATAAAGACGGGGAAGCGTTGATTGACGATCAGGCGTACGGGATCAAGCTCAACCTGGCTGAAATCGGGGCGGTAGGTCGCGTTGAACGCCCCGTTAGGCGTGGGCCGATATTGGAGGCTCACTCCCGCCTTCCCGGTCCATTGCCCGGGATAGACGTAAGCGCGGGTCAGTTCGGGCAGGATATCCAGATGGCGTCCGCCGGGAGGAAGCTCGATTGCCTGCGCGCGGCCCATCTGGCTGAACGATGATCCGCGGTCGGTGAAGTAAGGCGCCCAGGTGGCGTGCTCGTCTTTGCGCCGAATGACGCGATGGAGCTGGAGCCCCCACGTCTGCGGCGATGTCCCTCGGGGAAAGCGCAGGCTCTTGAACGGAATCGCCATTTCGACGGAGTAGCCCTTCTCCGTGCGCCGGCCGGCCGAGCTCCAGACCGCATCGAAGCTGAGATCCCAGGATGTTGACGTCATGAATGCGTCCATCTGGACGCCGTAAGGATTGGCGATGAATTCGTAGGCGCGGCGCTGGTCGTTGAAGGTGTCAAGGCCCACCCACACAAGGTCATCCTCGCCGATGTCCTCGCGCCGCGATATTCCGGCGCGCACCAAGGCCGCAGAGGAGTCATCAGCCTCAAAAGCGATATAAAGGTTCTCGGCGTCATAGGCGAGAAAAGCGCGCGTTCTCTCGGTTGCCGCAGCGCCTTGTTTGGGAGACCATTGCCAGAAAGAATCGGCCTGCGCCGCGCCGCGCCATTCTTCCGGATCAATGACCCCATCGATGCGGATCGGGCGCTGAATTCGAGGGATCGTCAGCATCACCGGGACGGCGACAGCGCGAGCGCCGGGCGGGCCGTCGGCCGACGCGGAAACGGCAAGAAGAAATAAACTCGGCGCCAAGACGAATTGAGCAAGGGCGATCATAGTTGTTCTTTTTTGCGCAAGTCTTCTTCGATACTTAAGCATAATGGGGGGACCTTCGTCCCAGAGGATCCTAGGCCCATTGGACCTTGCGGCGCAGAGAACCGCGCTCTACACTATGGCATGAAAACAATATTACTCGTTCCGCTCATGATGGCGCTCTCATTACCGGCGTTCGCAGAAACCTCGACGGATGAAATTCAGGGCGTTTATGACTCCCACAAAGCCTTTCTGGATAAGGACGTCGCGCCGAAAACAAAAGAGATATTGGTCCTGGGGTTGCTGACAAAACTAGAATCTCCATCTACTGCAATCAGGCGCGCCGCCGCGCGGGCGCTGACTGCGATTACGTCGGGATGGATAGGATGGGCTCCTGATCTCCCCCTGGCCGGCATGATCGTTGTCAAAGTGGCCCCACGCCTTAATATCAAAGAGACGCCTGATCTCGGAACGCGCGCTGATCTCGTGACTTTTGCCGGCCGCGTCTCAAGGGTAATAGTGAAGAACGATCCGATTGGGAATACGAGCAAGAAGTTGCAAAGATTGTTTTTTAATATCGCCACAACCGACCCGGAATCTCCGGTTGTTGATCGCTCCCTGACCGCAGCGCTCTCTATTCCAGCGCAGCCAACCGATACGGAAAAGAAAAATCTTAAAGCAAGGTTCGAAAAAGAACTTCGGCCATCGGTTCGCGAAATTCTCGGCATGCCGCCCGTATCCAGCGCCTATGAGCCTGTCGAGGCGCAGGGAAATTTAGAGGCTTTATACGCGCAAGCGCAGGGGATGCTGAATACGTCGCAGGAGAAGGCGCGCAATCTCGCCGCCAATGTGGAGCGTGATCCAAAAGGGCCGCGGGTGGAGACAAGCGAGGGGGGGTGGGGACAGGGTCCGGATCCCATGGATCTTCTCGGGGGCGATCTGATCTGCACGAACGATTTTGGCTACCGCTGCGGTCTCGCTTTGCCCGGCAACGGCTACGCCGGCCTCGCCGGCGGCTGGCACCATGTGACCTTGATCCTGCCCAAGACGGCGGCGGTGGATTCGTTTTCCGTGCGCGTCTACGATTATCTTAAGTCGCCGATCAGCTACCGTCTCCTGGCCTGCGCGAAGCTGAAATGCGGGCCAAGCGACTGGACGCTGGTGGCGGAAAATAAAACAAGCGATCAATGCACCGGCGAGAAAGCGCCTGCGGACTGCCGCGTCCAAATCACTTTCAAGGCATTGGCGGCGCGGCAGCTGCGCCTGGAAGTGGATGATTCGGCTTACCAAGGGGCGAACAAGCATTTTTGGATTACCGGTGTTGAGGCGCGTGAAGCGGGCGCTCCTGTCCCCAACGGCTGAGAGAAATATTTTGTCAAGGCTTCCAGGTCTTGACAAAACAATCGAGCCTGTTATACTCCATGAGTACTTGCAATTTCGCTCGGCCTCAGCTTGCCATCGACGGGACAGAGGGGTTCGATGGCCGGTGGGGCCGAGCCTGTTTTCAGCCCTGGCGTTTTGTTAAATCAAAGAGGGTCTAGCGCAGGGCGGCTTTCAGTATTTTGTCGCCGGGCTCGAGAGTGTCGATGATTTCCATGCCCGAAAGCACTCGTCCGAACGCCGTGTAGCGGCCATCGAGATGCGGCGTGGGAGCAAGGCATATGAACAACTGACAGCCGCCCGTGTCGGGGCCGGCTTTCGGCATGCCGAGAGTCCCGCGGAGGAAGGGCAAGGCATTGACCTCGTCGGTCAGGCGGAAGCCTGCGTCACCCCAGCCCGAGCCGCGCGGGTCAGCGCCTTGAACGACGAAAGCCGTCACGACGCGATGCCAAATCGTCCCGTTATAGATGCCGCGTCGCGCGGTGTCTGCAATCGCGGCGACGGTGTTGGGCGCTGCCGCGGCATCGAGAAGAAGTTCAATCGTCCCCTTTTCCGTTTCGAGAACCAGAACAGGCGATAAGGCTAAAAGCGGAAAAAGCTTCGGCTTATCGAGCGCGGGGCCGACGGCAACCTCGATGCCGGAGGCTTGAAGAGCCTTGCGCAGGGAGTCGTGTATTTCGGCCGGGAGTTGAGGCCGCGACCATGCCGCGCGCAAAGCGTCGGCGAATGCCGGGGATTTGCGCGCCTGAGCGGCGTCGATGGCCGTTCCCAGAAGCTCAAGCCCGGCCTGGGGGTCGCGCAGTGCCGTCTCGATTGCAACAGCTGCAAGCGGTGATGTTGAAGCGGCCAATGTTTCAAGGGCTTGTGCTGCGACCCTTGAGTCCGGGTCTGCAATGCCGACGCTTAAAATTTTGTCGGCATCGCGCAGAAAGGCGCTTGCCTCATAAGCCTTGGAGCGGATCCACCAATGCGGAGCCTTGCGTGCGCCCTCAAGACGCACAGCTTCCGCATCACCGCGCAATTTCGCCAAGGCGAGCAAAGCCCGTCCGCGGGGGAGAGGGCTATCGGCATCGGCCATCGGCTCAAGGAGGCCGGCGAGCTCGATGCGAGCCGTCGCGGCGATGGCGTCGGCGGCGGCGGCGCGCACATGCGCGGACGGATCCGAGAATGCCATTTTTGGTAAATCCGCCGCAGCTTTGGCGGCGCCAAATGACGCGACGGCCTCGGCGCGGACATAGAGATCGGGATCGGAGAGCAAAGCGGGGTCGACGGAGCGGCCGAGTTTCGCCAGAGAACGAACGGCAAAAAGACGGGTGATCCTGTCGGAGTCGCGCGCGGCTCTCGCCAACATCTTTTCGGCGCGGGCATCGGGAAAACGAGTGAAAGCATAGACGGCGCGCCAACGAACTTCCGAATCAGGATCGGCGGCAAGCGCTGTCAAGGTGTTGATCGTCGCCGTCGAATAGTCCGGTATGCGTTTGAGAAAGCGGCGCCGGAACAAGGCCAGAGCGGTCTCTCCACGCACGCCTGCGTCCACATCAGTGGCCGCAGACAGCAGCACCCCCTCGATCTCGGGCCCGCCGGTCTTGCCCAGCGCGGATACCGCGGCGCGGCGCACCAGCGCTTCGGGGTCGGAGACAGGAGCAATCAAGGCTGCGGCCGCCGCCGCGCGTATCGTGATCATCGTCGCCGGCTCGGGGGTTTCCTCGGCAATATCGGCCAAGCCCAGTTGGCCAAGGCGCCACGCGGCTTGGGCGCGCGTGGCAGCATCGGTCGACTCCAGTGCGGCGCTGTCTGCCGCGAATTGCTGTATCGTTGTACGTCGAACCGGACCGCAGGCGGACAGGATGCAGAGAGCGATAAAAGTGAGCGCGCGCACGCCTCGATTATAGATGTTTAGGGTTGGCGCAAAAATAACTATGTGTTTTTGTATGCCGATGCTTCACTCTAACTGCGTTGCTCGTCGGTCACATACCTATCGGTATGCTCCCTTCTCGCGCCTTGTTAGAGTATCGCCTCGACATCCAAAATTCACAA